>CALZPA010000083.1 GCA_945827525.1 uncultured Lentisphaeria bacterium
AAATGACTGAAATCGAACTTTTCAAAAAAGCAACTCTTGACAATAAATATTTTGGGAAAAGCATTCACGAATGGTCAAAATTACTTTCAAGATTAAGCAGAGAAGATGCACAGCGCATTCTTGAGCTAGACAAGGAATAGCGGGAAATCCACAATAAGCCCAATCTGATATGAACCTCTTTTTGCAAAATGACATCCCCCTATTTCTTCATCTTCGGTAGCTAATAATTTGGTGAACGCATAAATTTTGCCTAGGCTATTCTCCTACCGATGCTGACCACCTAAGGGGCAATGAGAAAAAACGCCTTAAGGCATAATGGTAATAATATGGATTTATTTCGCAGGAGAAAGCCTTTCTCCCCGCATCCTGTGCCGCCAGCGAGGCGGTAAACAACCCCCCGAATGGCTCCCACACCACATCCCCCGGATCAGATGAGGCCCTGATGATCATGGCCATGATATCCAGGGGCTTCTGATTCAGATGGAGTGCTTTCCCCTCCGCGTTCTTCATTCTTTCTTTTCCCGCCACGGGAACCCTATCCCAGACATTGGTAAAACCAACAGGACAATGGAACTTGGACCTAAATCCCATCCACTCCTTTCCTGTCAGAGGCGTCTTGCCATTCAGGGAAAAATAGGGTTTTCCCTTCTCGTCTCCATGAAGATTGCAGTATTCTTGCATTCGCTGGAACATCTCCTCGGGTGGGAAATACCACAAATGCCCCTGGTCAAAATATTTACGCACCGCAGCCGCCTTCACGCCACAGGCTACATTGGCCAACTGCAGGGGCAAGCCTGAACGCTGCCACTCATCCTTCAGCCACTGCTTTAGGCTCTTCCCCTGCAACGTCACCTCCCTAACATACTGGACACACACCTCAGAGACCACGGGAAAACGGCGTATCTTCGCCGTATTGACATTCCCGGCAATATGAGCCATCCCCTTGTTCCAGATATTGCAGTTCTGATATCGCCATCCATACTTCTCCAGCAGCGGATGCGCGGCCGCCCAGCCAATCTCCGAATTCCAGAACCACAGCGTCGTGCTGGGCTTGGCCATGTCCGACCAATGGGCTATATGCGCCTCGTACCACTTCGGAATATCCGTGTGGCTGGACGTATCCCCCTCAAACCCCAGAATGCCATAGGCACCATCAGAGATGATAACATCGGGTCTCTCCCAATCGGCATAGTGCTTCAGGCTGTCGTCACACCACAGATGCACCCAATCATTGTGGAAGGGCTTGGGCGGCTCCATATCCTCAACAACAGCTTCCGCGCGCTGCCGTCCGACCGTGCTGATGGGAATCTGCTTCTCCAACTCCGTCATCCTACGCCTCGATTATCCACAAAAATACTCCATCCCACGCCTCATGCGCCTCATGGACCACAACAGAAAACCGTGTGCGTCTTCACCTTACCAGAGCAGCCAGAACAGCCGCCCCACCAAAAACGCACACGGTCTTTAATATATTCGCGAAAGGCCACCATGCCATTCACGGCACAGGCCTCACCCCTGATGCACGCCGAGGACGGCGCGACCGGAGGGCTCGTTCATGTGGCGGAACGCCTCGTCCCATTCGAGGGCCTTCGCCGTCGAGCAGGCCACCGACGCCTCATGCGGCACCGTCTGCGCCGCCGACTCCGACGGGAAATGCTCCGCGAAGATGCTCCGGTACAGGTACTCCTCCTTGGTCGCCGGCGTGTTGACGGGGAAACGGCGCCCCGCCTGCGCGAACTGGGCGTCGCTCACCTCGCGGTTCGCCATCTCCTTCAGCGTGTCAATCCAGGAGTAGCCGACGCCGTCGGAGAACTGCTCCTTCTGACGCCAGGCGATCTCCGGCGGGAGCATGTCGTGGAACGCCTCGCGGAGGATCCACTTCTCGATGACCTGTCCGCCATGCTCGCCGGTGGTGGCGGGGAGCCGGCGTCCGCGGCACATCTTGTCGGCGGGGTTGAGCCTCATGGCGACGTCGAGGAAGGCGGTGTCGAGGAAGGGGACGCGCCCCTCGACGCCCCAGGCGGCCAGCGCCTTGTTGGCGCGGAGGCAGTCGTAGAGGTGGAGCTTGCCCAGCTTGCGGACGGTCTCCTCGTGGAATTCGCGGGCGTTCGGCGCCTTGTGGAAGTAGAGGTACCCGCCGAAGATCTCGTCGGCGCCCTCGCCGGAGAGGACCATCTTGATGCCCATGGCCTTGATGGCGCGCGCCATCAGGAACATCGGGGTCGCGGCGCGGACGGTCGTGATGTCGTAGGTCTCCAGGTGGTAGATGACGTCCGGCAGGGCGTCCAGCGCCTCCTGGATGCTGAAGTGGATGTCATGGTGCACCGTGCCCAGGAAGTCGGCCGCCTTCCGCGCGGCCGCCAGGTCAGGCGACCCGGGAAGGCCCACCGCGAACGAGTGCAGCCGCGGCCACCACGCCTCCTGCGTGTCCCCCGTCTCCACGCGCCGACGCGCATACTTCGCCGTGATGGCCGCAATGACCGACGAGTCCAGGCCGCCCGACAGCAGCACCGCATACGGCACGTCGCTCATCATCTGACGCTTCACCGCCGCCTCCAGCGCCTGCCGCAGCTCCGCGATCGACGACTCGCGCTCCGCGACCGCCTCGTACGCGAACCAGTCGCGCTCGTACCAGCGGCGCGGCGCCGCGTCGCCGCTCTGCAGCACATGTCCGGGCGGGAACGTCTCCATCGTGCAGCACACGCCCTCCAGCGCCTTCAGCTCGGAGGCGACGTAGTACTGGCCGTCCTCGTCCCAGCCCTGGTACAGCGGGATGACGCCGATGGGGTCGCGCCCAATCAGGAACCGGTCCTCCTGCGTGTCGTAGAGCGCGAACGCGAAGATGCCGTTCAGATGCTCCACGCAGGCCGCGCCGTAGCGGATGTACAGCGGCAGGATGACCTCGCAGTCCGACTGCGTCGTGAACGCATACTCGCCGGCCAGCTCCTCGCGCAGCGCCTTGTGGTTGTAGATCTCGCCGTTGACGGCCAGCACATAGCGCCCGTCCGGGCTGTACAGCGGCTGCTTGCCCGACAGCGGGTCGATGATCGCCAGACGCTCATGCGACAGCAGCGCCCGCGGCCCCTCGAACACGCCCGACCAGTCCGGACCGCGATGACGTATCTTCCGGGACATCTGCAGCACCTGCTTGCGCAGCGACGCCGAGCGCCCCGCCTTCACCTCGAATATGCCGACAAAACCACACATGGTCTCTCTTGTCCTTTCTCTCTCTCGTGTTGCGTTGCCCTACCGCTCCAGCAGCGAGCGCACCCGATGCGCCGCCGCGCGTCCGTCCGCCATCGCGCGGACCACCAGCGACGGCCCGTTGGCCACATCGCCCGCCAGCACGATGCTCTCCTCGTCCGGAAGTCCCAGGCTCGCCAGCGTCTGCTCGCGCGTCTGCTTCAGGAAGCCCAGCGCCAGGAACGCCAGGTCGCACTCGATGGTCTGCGGCGTCCCCACCGCCTTGAACGACTCCGGTCGCCCATTCGGCGCGATCTTCCACTCGACGGGCGTCACCTCGACGCCAGTGAGGTGCCCGTCCTCGCCGAGGAAGCGGAGGGTGTTCAGGTTCCAGTAGCGCCGCACGCCCTCCTCGATGGAGGACGAGGTGCGCAGCTTGTAGGGCCACATGGGCCAGGGCGTCGAGGCGTCGCGTTCGCACGGCGGCTTCGGCATCAGCTCGATGGAGACGATCGAGCGCGCGCCCTGGCGGAACGCCGTGCCGGCGCAGTCGCTGCCCGTGTCGCCGCCGCCAATCACCAGCACCCGCTTTCCCTTCGCGCAGATGGGATTGGAGGGCGTCTCGCCGGTCAGCGCACGGTTCTGCCCGCCCAGATACTCCAGCGCCAGATGGATGCCGGCCAGGTCGCGGCCCGGCACCTTGCTCAGGTCACGGGCCACCGGCGTGCCGCACGCCACAATCACCGCGTCATGCTGGCGCAGCAGATACTCGCCCGCGATGTCGCGGCCGATGGCCGCCTGGCCGCGGAACTGAACGCCCGCCGCCTCCAGCAACTGCCAGCGGCGGTCAATCAGCGCCTTGTCCAGCTTGAAGCACGGAATGCCATAGCGCAGCAGCCCGCCCGGACGCTCCTGGCGGTCATACACGACCACCTGGTACCCCGCCTCGTTCAGCTTCGCCGCCGCCGCCAGGCCAGCCGGCCCCGCGCCGATGACCGCCACGCTCTCCGGACGGCGCTCGACCGGAACCAGCGGCTTCACCCAGTCGCGCTCAAACGCCGTGTCGATGATGCGCTTCTCAATCTGGCGGATGTTGGTGGCGCCATAGCCGGTGCCCTCCAGGCAGCACGACGCCTCGCACAGCGCCGGGCAGACGCGGCTCGTGAACTCCGGGAACGAGCTCGTCTCCGACAGACGCTCCCACGCGCCCTTCCAGTCGCCCATCACCACGGCGCGGATCATGTCCGGGACGTCGTTGTGCAGCGGGCAGCCCATCGCATGGCAGAACGGTATCCCGCAGTTCTGGCAGCGCCGCGACAGCTCCGCAATCTCGCCCTGAGGCAACGGGGCCTCCACCTCGTCAAAGTCCTGGACACGCTCGCCGACGGGACGGTACACATGCTCCAGACGGCTGATCTCAAAGAAGCTCTTGCTCATTATCGTTCTCCTTCTCCCCGCAGTATCTTCTTGTATTCGACAGGCATCACGCAGACGAAGCGTCCGCGGAACTCGGGCCAGCGGGCGAGGATGCGTGCCGCCTTCCGGCTGCCCGTCTCCCGCTCATGGCGCCGCAGCAGCTCCAGCAGCTCCGACTCCTCGACGGAGCCGGCGCACACCGGCTCCAGGTCGACCGTCGCCAGGTTGCAGCGCAGGTCGAAGTCGCCCTCCTCGTCCAGCACATAGGCGACGCCGCCCGTCATGCCGGCCGCGAAGTTCACGCCCGTGGTGCCCAGGACGACGACCCGTCCGCCCGTCATGTACTCGCAGCCATGGTCTCCGATGCCCTCGACGACCGCCGTGAAGCCGCTGTTGCGGATGGCGAACCGCTCGCCCGCCTGGCCGTTGAAGAACATCTCGCCCGACGTGCCGCCATAGCCGATGACGTTGCCGGCGATGATGTTGTCCTCGGCCACGCAGCCCGACTCGCGGTCGGGAACCACCACGATGCGACCGCCCGACAGGCCCTTGCCCACAAAGTCGTTCGCCTCGCCCTCCAGACGGAACGTCACGCCCTTCGCCAGGAAGCAGCCGAAGCTCTGGCCGGCCACGCCCCGGAACGCCACCTTGCAGGTGTCGTCCGCCAGATGGTCCTCGCCGCGCCGCCGCGAGATCTCGCCCGACAGCCCCGCGCCGACGGAGCGGTCGCTGTTGCGTATCGGCAGCTCCGCCTCCAGCTGGAAGTCCTTGCCCAGCAGCGGCAGGATGCGCTCCTCATCGTAGGTCGCCTCATGCTCGCTCCGGCCCGCCCAGCGGACGTCGCCGCCCTTCGCGCAGTGCAGCAGCGCCGTCGCGTCCAGCGCCAGCGTCTTCGGCAGCTCCGCGCGGGGCACGAACTCCAGCAGGTCGGCACGGCCGACCGCCTCGTCCAGCGAACGCAGACCCAGATCCGCCAGGATGGCGCGCGCCTCGTCCGCGATGAACCGCAGATAGGCGATGATGTGCTCCGGACGCCCCTTGAAGCGCTTGCGGATCTCCGGATCCTGCGTCGTGATGCCCGCCGGACAGGTGTTGTCCTGGCACTGGCGCAGCATCATGCAGCCCAGAGCCAGCAGCAGCGACGTCGCGAAGCCGAACTCCTCCGCGCCAAGCAGCGCACCGACCACGATGTCGCGGCCCGTCCGCAGCTGACCATCCACCTGCAGCTTCACCTTGCCGCGCAGACCGTTCTTCACCAGCGTCTGCTGCGTCTCGGCCAGACCAATCTCCCACGGCACGCCCGCGTGCTTCATCGAGCTCAGCGGCGCCGCGCCCGTGCCGCCGTCGTGGCCCGCGATCACAATCACGTCGGCATGGCCCTTCGCCACACCCGCCGCGACCGTGCCGACGCCGCTCTCCGACACCAGCTTCACCGACACGCGCGCCCCCGGGTTCACCGCCTTCAGGTCGTGTATCAGCTGCGCCAGATCCTCAATCGAGTAGATGTCATGGTGCGGCGGCGGCGAGATCAGCGTCACGTGCGGCGTCGCGTGCCGCGTCCGCGCAATCTCCTCATTGACCTTGTCGCCGGGGAGCTGTCCGCCCTCGCCGGGCTTCGCGCCCTGCGCCATCTTGATCTGCAGGTCGCGGGCATGGGCCAGATAGCTGACCGTCACGCCGAAGCGTCCGGACGCCACCTGGCGGATGGCGCTCGCGCGGTTCTCGCCGGCGGCCGTCGGCTCGTCGCGCTCCGGCCCCTCGCCGCCCTCGCCCGAGTTGCTCATGCACCCGATGCGGTTCATCGCCAGCGCAATCGCCTCGTGCGCCTCCGGACTCAGCGCACCCAGGCTCATCGCGCCCGACACAAAGTGGTGCAGGATCGCCTCCGTCGACTCAACTTCCTCCAGCGGCAGCGGCGCACCCGACTTCCGGAACCGGAACAGGTCACGCAGCGTCACCGGCTCCTCCGGGGAGTTGATGGCCGACGCAAACGCCTGGTAGCTCGCCAGGTCGTTCTCGCGCACCGCCTTATGCAGCAGGCACACGCCCTGCGGCGTCACCAGGTGACGCTCGCCCGTCGTGCGCCAGCGGTACGCGCCGCCCGCAGGCAGCGGCGTGTCCGGACCCGCCGTCAGGCACGGCGCCACACGCGCCTTCACCTCGGCCGCTATCTCCGCCAGGCCAATGCCGCCTATCGCCGACGGCGTGCCCGTGAAGTACTCCTCCACCAGCTCGCGGCCCAGGCCGACCGCCTCGAACATCTGCGCCGAACGGTAGCTCCGCAGCGTCGAGATGCCCATCTTCGACATCACCTTCAGCAGACCCTTGTCGATCGCCGTGATGTAGTTCTCCGTCGCCTTCGCCGGATCGCCGTGCAGCGCCAGCTCCACCACCGACGCCAGCGCCAGATACGGATGAACCGCCGTCGCGCCATAGCCCAGCAGCAGCGCGTAGTGCATCACCTCCCGGGCCTCGCCCGTCTGCACGATGATGCCCACCGACGGCCGCAGACCCGCCACCGTCAGCGCACGGTTCACCGCCGACACCGCCAGCAGCGACGGCAGCGGCAACGTCCCGTCCGGCAGCTCGCGGTCGCTCAGCAACAGCACGTTCGCGCCGTCACGCACCGCCGACACCGCGTCCGAACGCAGCGTCTCCAGCGCCGACTCCAGGTCGTCCGTCCACGCCAGCGGCAGGCACGACACCGCCACCCGAGGCTTCTCCATCACCAGCAGACGAGCCAGATCCTCGTCCGTCAGCACCGGACGCGCCAGACGGATGATGCTCGCACGGTGCGCCTCCTCCGACAGAATGTCGCCCTGGTTCCCGATGTACGTCGTCAGGCTCATCACCAGCTCCTCGCGTATCGGGTCAATCGGCGGGTTCGTCACCTGCGCGAAACGCTGCTTGAAGTAGTTGAACAGCAACTGCGGACGACGCGACAGCACCGCCAGCGGCGCGTCGTTGCCCATCGAGCCCACCGGCTCGTGGCCCGTCTGCGCCATCGGACGCAGGATCAGCTCGATGTCCTCCTGCGTCCACCCGAACAGACGCTGACGCTCACGCACGTCGCTGATGTCCCGCGCCGGCGCAATCGAGTCGAACATGCCCGTCACCGGCAGCTTGCCCTCCTGAGCCCAGCGCCGATACGGACGCTGACGCGCTATCCCGCTCTTCAGCTCCGTGTCCAGGATCAGCCGGTGCGACGACAGGTCGCACCACAGAATCTCGCCAGGACGCAGACGCCCGCGGCGCACCACCTCCGACGGCGCCAAGTCCAGCACGCCCGTCTCCGACGCCAGCACAAACAGACCGTCGCGCGTCAGCGAGTACCGCGCCGGACGCAGGCCGTTCCGGTCCAGCATCGCGCCCGCGCCGATGCCGTCCGTGAACGTCACCGCCGCCGGCCCGTCCCACGGCTCCATCAGCGACGAATGGTAGTCGTAGAACCCGCGGATGTCCTTGCCCATGTGGTAGTTCACACCCCACGCCTGCGGAATCAGCATCATCATCGCGTGCGGCAGCCAGCGGCCGCCCAGCACCAGCAGCTCCGCCATGTTGTCCAGGCACGCCGAGTCGTTCTGGTTCTCGTCTATCAGCGGCAGCACCTTCGCCAGATCCGTCCCGAACAGCTCCGAGCGCAGAAACGCCTCGCGTGTCCGTGCATGGTTCAGGTTGCCGCGCAGCGTGTTGATCTCGCCGTTGTGCGCCAGATACCGGAACGGATGCGCCAGCTTCCACGTCGGAAACGTGTTCGTGCTGTAGCGCTGATGCACCAGCGCCAGCGGCGACACAAACGCCGGATCCGCCAGGTCACTGTAGAACGCCTGTATCTGCGGTGCCAGCATCAGACCCTTGTACACGACCGTCCGCGTGCTGAAGCTCGGGAAATACCCGTCCAGAAGCTCCTTCTCCAGACGGCGACGTATCACGAACACACGCCGCTCCAGCTCCGCCTGCGTCACCGACGGCCCCGACGCCGCCACCGCTATCTGGCGAATCACCGGACAGCTCGCGCGCGCCACCTCGCCCAGCTCCGACTTGTCCTGCGGAACCTCGCGCCAGCCCAGCACACGGCACCCCTCCTCCGCTATCACACGCTCCAGCAACAGCTCCTCCCCCACGCCGTTGAACAGCATCCCTATCGCATACTGACCCGGCTCCGGCAAAACGCCGCCAAACGCACGGCTGAAAAACTCATGCGGTATCACCGTCAGAATGCCCGCGCCATCACCCGAACGCGGATCGCTCCCCGCCGCGCCACGATGCAGCAGACGGCACAGGATCGTCAGACCCTTCTCCACAATCCCATGATCCGCATGGCCATCCAAATTCGCAACCATGCCCACGCCGCACGCGTCATGCTCGTTCCGAAACTGATACAATCCCTCATCCGCCGGCACGGCGAGGCTACGCTGTCGCTCTTCTGACGATGGCATCCTGTCTTCTCCTTCGCAGTCTTCCTGCTGATGCTCAACTCGGGGTTCCTGACTCCTGATGATACTGGAATCCACTTCTGACTTGATATGACAAGAATGCTTTAGCAGAAAACATGCCAAGTGGGCCACAAACACGGCGCCACACGCACGCACACACCACACGCACCACAAAAATTACAAATTTGTTGTTTTTTGCCCGACCTCCAGACTTTTGCCCTCTCAAACCTGCCCTATTTTTTACATTTTTGTCGCAAAAGACACCCCCTTATCTCACCAAAAGTGTAATTCCTTCCTGATTTGTCATGGTTTGTCCTGTTTGTCCGACGTCCCAGAAGCCCCCTGGGGGAATTTTTCCCTTGGGGTGCGCTCCGTCGCTAAATTTGGTATGGCGCATGGGGGAGCGCGGGCAAGGCGCGCGGTTTTCGCGCGCCTGTCCGGCTGAAGTTGGCACGCTCTCTGCTAGGAGGATAATCAACAGGCGGAAGCAACAGAACGAGGCTACCCTGGATGGTGACACCGCCTGGCCAATTCAGGGAGCAAGAGAGGAATCAGAACTCATGAAGCTGATCATCGCCTACATCCAACCGGAGCGGCTCAATCCCGTGAAGCAAGCGCTCTACAAGCGTCAGATTTTCAAGATCTCGGCCAGCAACGCGCTGGGCTGTGGCCGTCAGCAGGGCTACATGGAGACCTACCGCGGCGTGCTCCGCGAGGTCAACCTGCTGAAGAAGGTGCGTCTGGCCATCGCGGTGAACGACGACTTCGTCGAGGCCACGATCGAGGGCATCTGCGAGGGCGCCCGGACGGGTCACATTGGAGACGGCAAGATCTTCGTGCTTCCGATGGAGGAGTGCATCCGCATCCGCACCGGCGAGCGTGGCTCGGAGGCCATAGGCTGACCTGCCAGACGGCATCAACGGCAAAAGAGACGACACACGGAACCCTGAACAACGCAATCCCCCAACTAGGAGCAAGAAGAACATGAAAAGACTACTGACCATGATGCTCGTGGCGCTGTCGCTGTGCGCCCTGGGCGAGGAGGCGGCGGCGCCGGCCAAGCCAAGCGAGGCGATGTTCGCCGTGAACAACCTGTGGGTGATGCTGGGCGGCTGCCTGGTCTTCATCATGCACCTCGGCTTCGCCTGCGTCGAGTCCGGACTCGCACGGGCCAAGAACTGCAACAACATCCTCTTCAAGAACACCCTGACCCCCGCCATCGGCTTCCTCACCTACGCCATCTGCGGCTTCGCCCTCATGTATCCGGGAACCTCCTGGATCTGCGGCAAGTTCTTCGGCTTCGCCGGCTTCGGGCTCCACTGCCCTGAAGGCGCCGCCATCGACTACAACAACGGCAACTACACCTACTGGACGGACTTCTTCTTCCAGGGCATGTTCGCCGCCACCGCCGCCACCATCGTCAGCGGTGCCGTCGCCGAACGCATCAAGCTCTCCAGCTACCTCATCTTCACCGCCATCTACGTCACGCTGGTCTATCCGCTCGTCGGCTCCTGGGGCTGGGGCGGCGGCTGGCTCGCCGACATGAACTTCCATGACTTCGCCGGCTCCACGTTCGTCCACTCCGTCGGCGGCTGGGCCGCCCTCTCCGGCATCATGCTCCTCGGTCCCCGCATCGGCAAGTACGTCGACGGCAAGGCCATGCCCATCATGGGACACAACATGCCCATCGCCACCATCGGCGTCTTCCTCCTCTGGTTCGGATGGTTCGGCTTCAACGGCGCCTCCGCCCTCAACGCCGACCCCGAGGTCGTCTCGCTCTCCCTCGTCAACACCATGATCGCCGCCTCCGCCGCGCTCGTCACCAGCATGATCACCGGCAAGCTCCTTCTCAAGCACCCTGACCTCTCCATGACCCTCAACGGCTGCCTCGCCGGACTCGTCGGCATCACCGCCGGAGCCGACTGCGTCAGCGTCACCTCCGCCACCATCATCGGCGCCATCGCCGGCGTCATCGTCGTCTTCGCCGTCCTCCTCTTCGACAAGCTCTGCCTCGACGACCCGGTCGGCGCACTCTCCGTCCACCTCGTCAACGGCATCTGGGGAACCCTCGCCGTCGGCATCTTCAGCTTCAACCCCGACTACACGTTCACCACGCAGCTCATCGGAGCCGCCGCCATCGGCGCCGTCTCCTTCGTCTCCTCCTTCGCCATCTTCTTCGTCATGAAGAAGCTCCTCGGCATCAGAGTCACCTCCGAGGAGGAGCTCCGCGGCCTCGACCTCTCCGAGCACGCCGCCGAAGCCTATCCCGGCTTCCAATTCTTCAGCAACATGTAACCGGCGGCCCGACTGCGGCAGACGCCACGTCCGCCCCGCACCGCTCCCCTCCGGCACCGACCGCGGAGACACTGACCAACTCCACGAAGCGGACACCCGGAGCGGACGGCGGGACGGACGGCGGCAGCCCAGGCGCCACAGACCTTCACGACACACCAACCCAACAGCAGTCCGAAGCAACCACCAACGAGCATCAAGACCACGCTCAAGGAGACACCAACCATGCAAAAGAGATTCGATGCCATCTGCAAGATCTCAGACCGACTCCCCGCAGCCGGCGAACCGCAGGGGGCCAAAGTCCTCGACTTCTTCGCCGAGGACGTCTTCGACACCGCCAAGATGGCCGCACACCTCTCCAAGGCCACCTACAAGAAGCTCATCGCCACCATCAACGGACGCCAGACCCTCGACCCCAGCATCGCCGACGAGGTCGCCAACGCCATGAAGGAATGGGCCGTCTCCAGAGGCGCCACCCACTACACCCACTGGTTCCAGCCCCTCACCGGCGGAACCGCCGAAAAGCACGACTCCTTCCTCGAATTCTCCGCCAACAAGGCCATCTTCGAATTCTCCGGCAAGATGCTCAGCGTCGGCGAGCCCGACGCCTCCAGCTTCCCCTCCGGCGGCCTCCGCAGCACCTTCGAGGCCCGCGGCTACACCGCCTGGGACCCCACCAGCCCCGCCTTCATCAAGCACCACGCCAACGGCGCCACCCTCTGCATCCCCACCGTCTTCTGCTCCTACACCGGTGAGGTCCTCGACAAGAAGACACCGCTGCTCCGCTCCATCCAGGTCCTCCGCAAGGCCGTCGTCCGCCTGATGGCCTGCTTCAACCAGCCCGAGGAGCCCGTCGCCGTCACCCTCGGCGCCGAACAGGAGTACTTCCTCATCGACAAGAAATTCTACCTGCAGCGCCCTGACCTGCTCCAGACCGGACGGACCCTCTTCGGCGCCCCGCCCGCCAAGCACCAGCAGCTCGAGGACCACTACTTCGGCAGCATCCCGGCGCGCATCGCCGCCTTCATGACCGAGGTCGAGAACGAGCTCTGGAAGCTCGGCATCCCGGCCAAGACCCGCCACAACGAGGTCGCGCCCGCCCAGTTCGAGCTCGCGCCCATCTTCGAGGACGTCAACCTCGCCGTCGACCACAACATGCTCACCATGGAGGTCCTCCGCCAGACCGCCGACCGCTTCGGCCTCGTCTGCCTCCTCCACGAAAAGCCCTTCGCCGGCATCAACGGCTCCGGCAAGCACAACAACTGGGCCATCTCCTACGGCAAGCGCAACCTCCTCGACCCGGGCTCCAACCCGCAGGAGAACGCCGTCTTCCTCACCGTCCTCACCGCCGTCATCCACGCCGTCGACACCCACAGCGACATCCTCCGCGCCGCCACCGCCGGCATCGGCAACGACCACCGCCTTGGCGCCAACGAGGCCCCGCCCGCCGTCATCTCCATGTTCCTCGGCGAACAGCTCGCCGATGTCATCCGCCAAATCGAGGATGGCACGCCCTCCGCCTGCCAGAAGGCCGCCTTCCTCCGCATCGGCGTCGATGCCCTCCCGCCGCTCAAGCGCGATGCCACCGACCGCAACCGCACCTCGCCCTTCGCCTTCACCGGCAACAAGTTCGAGTTCCGCGCCCCAGGCTCCTCGCAGTCCTGCGCCGAGGTCAACATGGTCCTCAACACCATCGTCGCCGAAGCCATGGACGCCATCAGCGACAAGCTCGAGAAGCTCACCCCCGCCGACTTCAACGCCGGCCTCCAGGCGCTCCTCAAGGAGGAGATCCTCGCCCACAAGCGCGTCATCTTCAACGGTGACGGCTACACGCAGGAATGGCTCGACGAGGCCGCCAAGCGCGGACTCCCTAACCTCCCCAACACCCCCGCCGCCATCAAGCCGCTCCTCGACCCCGCCAACCAGGCGCTCTTCGAGAAGTACGGCGTCTTCAACAAGGCCGAGATGGTCTCCCGCTACGAGGTCTTCCACGAGGACTACGAGCGCCGACTCGCCATCGAGGGCAGCATCGCCCTCGAACTCGCCCGCAACGTCATCCGCCCCGTCGTCGCCAAGGAGTACGCCGCTCTCGCCGGCACGGGCGACTGCACCGCCGTCAACGCCATGAGCACCGAGCTCGCCGAAGGCCTCACCGCCCTCACCAGCGCCATGAAGACCCTCGAGAACGCCCTCGACGGCGAAGCCTGCGTCGTCAAGGCCATGGCCGACCTCCGCAAGGTCGTCGACGGACTCGAGCGCATCGTCGATGACGCCGCCTGGCCCCTGCCCAAGTACCGCGAGATGCTCTTCATCTACTGACGCGGCACCTCCCGCAAACAAACTGAACATTCCCTGAAAAACGCGGCCCGCCCGCGATGGCCTCCCCCAGCCATCGCGGGCGGGCCGCATTTGTTTGCTCTCAACTCAAGCGGCGCAAGAAAATGCAACACGAGAAAATCGCCCGCCGAGCGAAGCGAGGCCTGTCCCGACGGCGACCACGCCGTCGGGCGAAAA
>CALZPA010000084.1 GCA_945827525.1 uncultured Lentisphaeria bacterium
TCAATGGCAGGACGGGCTGAAGAACTGCAGAGGGAGACCCCGCAAACGGCGCGGAAAGGCACAGGAGGGAAGCGGCGTGGTGGGGCGTGGCCAGAAGCGCACATATCGTTTGCTAGGTCAGGGAATTTGCGTTGGCGGGCGTGGGACAGTATACTAGAGAGCGTTCGAGAAGGTCGGTGGCAGGCGGCCCGGCGTGGAGTCGGACAGGCAAGAAGCAGAAGCGAGTGAGAGGAAGAAGATGCGTCTGGAGCGTGAGCAGTATGTGAGGCAGTTGCGGGAGAGCCAGTGGAATGGGCTAATCAAGGTGGTGACGGGGGTTCGTCGCTGTGGGAAGACGTATCTGCTGACGACGCTGTTCCATGACCATCTGGTGTCGAGTGGGGTGGCGGAGAGCCGCATCATCGAGCTGTCGCTGGACGACTGGGCGCAACGTTCGCTGCGCAAGCCGGAGGCACTGTACGAGGCAGTGAGGTCGCGGGTGACGGATGGCGGCCAGTACTATCTGATACTGGACGAGGTGCAGTTGGTGGCGCACTTTGAGGAGCTGCTGAACAGCTTTCTGCGCTGGGGGAACGTGGATGTGTATGTGACGGGCAGCAACTCGCGCTTCCTGTCGTCGGATGTGGTCACGGAGTTTCGTGGGCGTGGGGAGGAGATACGCGTCCATCCGCTCAGCTTCAGCGAGTTTGCGCCGGCGTATCCGGGAAATGAGGAGGAGGCGTGGGAGTCGTATGTGACGTATGGCGGGATGCCGGTGGTGCTGTCGCTGACGACGGCTCAGAAGAAGATGGAGTATCTGCGGCAGTTGGTGCTTAATGTGTATCTGCGGGACATCTGCGAGCGTCATCGGGTGCGCCATGCGGAGGAGCTGGAGGAGCTGCTGTCCTTTGTCTTCTCGGCGATTGGGTCGCTGGTGAATCCGCAGAAGCTGTCGCGGACGTTCCAGAGTGTGAAGGGCAAGCGGATACAGGCTCGGACGGTGGCCCATTATCTGCGGTATTTCGAGGAGTCGTTCCTGCTGAGCCAGAGTCATCGGTATGACGTGAAGGGAAAGCGGTACATCAATACGCTGAGCAAGTACTACGCGGAGGATGTCGGGCTGCGGAACGCGCATCTGGGCTTCCGTCAGATGGAGCTGACGCACCTCATGGAGAACATCGTCTACAACGAGTTGCGTGTGCGCGGGTATGCGGTGGATGTCGGTGTGGTGCCCGTCTATGGTCGGGACGCGGACGGACGGCGCTCGCAGCAGAGCCTGGAGGTGGACTTTGTCGCCAGCCGTGGCGGACGGCGCTTCTATGTGCAGTCGGCGCTGGCGATGGAGTCGCCGGAGAAGCGCGAGCAGGAGCTGCGTCCGTTCAGGCATATCCCTGATGCGTTCCGGCGCATCGTCATTACGGGTGACAACTTCGGGCCGCGCATGGACGAGATGGGGACGACGACCATCGGCATCCGGCGTTTCCTGATGCGCCCCGGCGGGCTGGAGACGCTGTGAGCGGGCGTTGCCGCGTGGGGCTCAGAAGGGGCGTGGGCCAAAGGGGCCGTGGTGGCGCGGTGGCGCGGCGTGTGCGGCGGCGTGGGTCTGGGAGTCGTCGTCGCCGTCGTGGTCGTCCCATTTGAGGAAGGCGGGCGCGTCGGCGCTCTTCTGGGTCTGCCGTCGGTACATCTGGGCGTAGACGCCGTTGAGTTCGAGGAGCTGCTGGTGTGTGCCCTGCTCGGCGATGGCGCCGTCGACGACGACGGCGATGAGGTCGGCGTCGAGGATGGTGGAGAGGCGGTGGGCGATGACGATGGTGGTGCGGTTGCGGAGGATGTTGCGGAGGGCGTTCTGGATGAGCGCCTCGGACTGCGAGTCGAGGGAGGAGGTGGCCTCGTCGAGGATGAGGATCTGTGGGTTCTTGAGGATGGCTCGTGCGAGTGAGATGCGCTGTTTCTGGCCGCCGGAGAGCTTGACGCCGCGTTCGCCGATGAGGGTCTGGTAGCGGTCGGGGAACTGCTCGATGAATTCGTCGGCGGCGGCGATGCGGGCGGCGTCCCGGATTTGCTGTTCGGTGGCGTCGGGGACGGCGTAGGCGATGTTCTCGGCGATGGTTCCGTCGAAGAGGAAGACGTCCTGGAGGACGAGCGAGTAGAGGTCGCGGAGGTCGCGGAGGCGCAGTTTCCGGACATCGGTGCCGTCGAGGGTGAGGGAGCCGGAGTCGATGTCGTAGAAGCGGACGAGGAGGTTGGTGATGGTGGTCTTGCCGGCGCCGGAGGGGCCGACGAGGGCGACGGTCTTGCCGACGGGGATGTCGAGGTTGAGTCCTCGGATGACGGGCTTGTCCTTCTCGTAGGCGAAGTGGACGTCGCGGAAGGCGATGCGGTCGGCGAGGCGGGAGACGGGCTTGGCGTCGGGGGCGTCGAGGATGTCCTGCGGCTCGTCGAGGAGGTCGAAGATGCGTTCGGTGCAGGCGACGGAGGACTGGATGTTGGAGAGGGAGTGCATCATCATGAAGACGGGGTGGAAGAACCAGCGGGTGAAGCGGGTGAAGACGATGAGGTCGCCGAGGGTGATCTTGCCGTCGAGGGCGGCGAGTCCGCCGACGAGCCAGATGGCGATGTCCATGCCCCAGGAGAGGGAGTCCATGGTGCGGCGGATGCCGATGTTGATGCGCTCGGTGTGGAGCTGCTTGCGGATGAGGAGGTTGTGGGCGGTGATGAACTGGAGCGTCTCGGCGATCTCGCGTCCGAAGATGCGGACGACGCGGATGCCGCCGAAGGTCTCGGCGAGCTTGCCGGAGATGCGCGAGCGGTCTTCCTGGAGGTCGCGGAAGAGGGGGCGCATGATGTTGAACATGCCGTAGGCCACCGTGGCGAGCAGGACGATGAACGCGAGGCAGACGAGGGTGACGGTGGGGCTGATGAAGAGGAGCGAGCCGAGGCCGATGCCGAACATGGCGAGGCTGTTGATGGGGCCGATGAGGCCCTCGTGGAGGAGGCGCGAGTAGCTGTCGACGTCGCCCTCGACGCGCGAGATGATGCCGCCGGTCTTGAGGCGCTCGAGCTTGGAGAGAGCCATCACCTGGAGGTGCCGGATGAGCCGTCGCCGGATGCCGACCTCCATCTTGGCCGACAGCACACGGCTGAAGTACTCGCTGACCGTGTGGAGCACGATCT
This sequence comes from uncultured Lentisphaeria bacterium, assembly GCA_945827525.1. Classification (GTDB taxonomy): domain Bacteria; phylum Verrucomicrobiota; class Lentisphaeria; order Oligosphaerales; family Oligosphaeraceae; genus CAAGGB01. Next base: position 3,157 of record CALZPA010000084.1, read on the forward strand.
CGCCCAGCGCGATGAGGACGAGGCAGCCGCAGACGGCGACGAGCAGTTGCTGGCGGCTCCAGTCGCCGATGAGCGGCGCCAGCCAGGACGGCGGCTCGGCGGGCGACGGCGAGAACACGTAGTCCAGCATGAACTTGCTCGTCCAGGGGTTGACGGCGTTGAACGCGAGGGAGAGGATGCCGAACGCGATGAGGGCGATGATGGTGCCCCGGAAGTCGCGGAGAGAGCCGAGGTAGCGCCGGAGATAGTAGGGGAGCCGGCGGCGGCTGGAGATGGCGCCGTCGGGCGTGGGGGCGCCGCTGGTCGTGGGCTGGGGGCGTCGTTGTCCGAGGAAGCCGCGTTGCTTCCGGTAGTCCTGGTATTGCTGTCTGCTGCTGCTCATGGGGGGATGGGGGTGGGGGTTGTCGTCACGTCACCAGGAGAGGGTGGGTGACGTGAGCTTGCCGAAGAGGTCGATGCCGCGTCCGTCGGCGGTGAGGAGCCAGTAGGCGCGGCGGCGGTCACGGCGGTACCCGTTGGTCTCGCGGATGTTGGCCGGGGCGAGGACCTCGATTTCGAGGGTGAGGTCGTCGCAGAGGTCACGGAGGCGCTGGATGTCGGCCTTGGGGAGGGTGTCGGGGGTGTCGGAGAGCTGGATGGTGAGGGTTCGCCCGTCGAGGGCGAGGTTGCCGAAGTAGCCGTTGGCGCAGGCGCGTCGCGCGTCCTTGGCCTCGACGATGATTTCGGCGGTCTGGCGTCCGTTGCGGACGTAGTTGCGGTAGAGGAGGAGCTTGAGTCCCTCGTCGGGACGGGTGAAGAAGGTGCGGACGGCGGTCTCGTCCATGAACCAGTTGGGCGTCTTGGCGCCGTCCGGGCGCTGCCAGCCGGCGATGGCGTCGTGGGCGGCGGCCAGGGCGGGCATCTGCTCCTCGGGGATGGAGTAGACGAGGGAGACGGTCATGCCGCCGTTGGCGTGGAGGGTGATGGTCTGCCGGAAATGGAGGCAGCCCGTGAGCAGCAGCGGGAGGGCGAGGAGCGCAAAAAGGCGCGTCTGGAGAGAAAGGCGAGTAGTCATGTCGGATAAACGCGGTATTTTATGCAATGTTGTCCCGGAGACGTCGGCGTCAGGGGGAAAATGATAAGATACAATCGGATGTGAGTCGTTACAAACCATGACGGATGTCAACAGGAGACAGAGGGTGGGCGTGGGCCTGTCGGGAGGCGTGGACAGCGCGGCCGCCGCGCTGCGGCTGCTGGAGGCCGGTCACGAGGTGCTCGGCTTCACCATGGTGCTGACCGCGCAGGGCGAGGCGACGGCCGCCAAGGCGCGTCTGGTGGCGGAGCGCCTGGGCATCCCGCTGGTGACGGTCGACCTGCGCCGTGAGTTCGACGAGCAGGTGCTGGAGCCGTTCGTGGCGTCGTATGCGTCCGGTCGCACGCCCTCGCCGTGCGTCGTCTGCAACGCCCGCTTCAAGTTCGGCGTCCTCTGGGAGCGGATGCGCGCGGAGGGCTGCGAGGCGATGGCCACCGGCCACTACGCGCGCGTCGTGCGCCACACGCCCGAGGCGCCCCCCGAGCTGCACCGAGGCGCCGACCCCGCCAAGGATCAGAGCTACTTTCTGGCGCAGCTGACGCACGCGCAGTTGGCGCGGGCCATCTTCCCGCTCGGCGACTGCCTGAAGGCCGACGTGAAGGCCCGGATGGCGAGCCTCGGCATCGTGCCGCCGTCCGAGGGCGAGAGCCAGGATCTCTGCTTCCTGCCGCAGGGCGACTACGCCTCCATGGTGCTGGCGCGACGCCCCGGACTGAACGCCCGAGGCCCCATCCTGGACGGCGACGGCCATCGCCTGGGGACGCATGACGGCGCGTTCCGCTACACGCCCGGACAGCGGCGCGGACTGGGGCTGGGCGGCGGCCCCTGGTTCGTCCGGCGAACCGACATGGCCACAAACGCCGTCGTCGTCGCGCAGCGGCAGGACATGCGCTGTCAGCGACTCCGACTCTCGGGACTGAACTGGCTGGACCCGGCGCCGCCTCCGGGACAGCCGCTGGAGACCACCGCCCAAATCCGACATCTCATGAAGCCTCGCCCCGCCGCCATCGTCCGTCTACCCGACGGCAATGCCCGCCTCGACTTCCATGAGAACATCCTCGCCGCGCCGCCCGGACAGCTCGCCGTCCTCTACGACGGCGCCCGCGTCGTCGCCAGCGGCTGGATCGAGGGCGCGGAGGACTGATGCCATGAACAGCAACCGCTTCCTGCAGACGCTCGACACGGCCGCCAACCTCGTGCGGCAGACCTTCAACGGCTGGACCACCCCACGCTTCTTCATCCAGTTCAGCGCCGGCTTCGACCTCGACGGACTCTTCGACGACACGCCACAGACCCTCGCGCTGCACCGCCTGCCCGACATGCCCGAGGACCACACACCCGACAACCATCTGCCGACGCTCCTCTTCGGACGCTGCGCCGGCGTCCCCGTGCTCGTCGCGCATGGCCACCGACACCTCTTCGAGGGCCTGGGGCCGAGACCCTGCATCCTCCCCACCTGCTGCGCCTGGCGCCTCGGTACGCCCGCCTGCCTCTTCGTCGACCCCGTCCTCGGACTCCGCCAGGAATGCAAGACCGGCAGCCTCACACTCCTGACCGACTTCGTCAACGGACATGCCGTCTCCCCACTCGACGGACTGCTGCGGATGCTCCCGCAGCCCTTCCCCGACATGACGGGGGCGCTGTCGCAGTACCTCATCTCGGAACTCGTCAACGCGCTGACGCAGGCTCAGGCGCAGCCGCGGCTCTGCGTCTACAAGTCGCTGCCGGGCGCGCATTTCTGCACGCCCGCCGAGGCCGACGCCGCCCGCGCCGGCCATGCCGACATCGTCGGCCATGACCTGGTCATGGAAATCATCACCGCGCATGCGCTGGAGCGTCAGACGGCGGCGATTGGCGTCGTGGCCGGCATGGCCCCCGACGGCGCGGCGCGCCCGCTCCGCCGCGCCGCCATCCTCGAGACCTGCCGCTTCTGCTCGCCCACCCTGATGCGCGGACTGCGCCTCGCCTGCGCCGAGATCTGGCGCGACGACACGGCGGGCCATGCCTCCGTCCTCCCCGAGGCCACCGCCGACGAGGCCCTGTTCCAGGATTTCCGCCGCCCCTCGGGCAGGGAACCCGCACTCAAACGTTTCCTGAAGAAGAGGTGAATGAATGATAGGGAATGTGACTCTGACCAATGTGGGGCCGCTGCCGGATGTCGAGATCGAATTTGGCGCGGGCCTGAATGTCATTACAGGCGACAATGGCCTGGGCAAATCCTTTCTGCTCGATGTGGTCTGGTATGCGTTGACGCGCCGCTGGCCCGCTGAACTCAACAGGCGGATGATGTCAGGATATATGGCACGCCCGGGAAAGGCCTCCGAACCTGCCAACATTCGCTTCTCACTGGAGCGCGCCGACGGCCGAAGAGCCGAATACCGCGCCGATTTCAGACGGGAGCTTCAGTCATGGACTGGGCGTGCAGGCAGACCGCTCAATCCGGGACTGGTCGTCTATGCGCACTATGATGGCAGCTTCTCCGTTTGGGATCCCGCGCGGAACTACTGGCGCCAGAAGGGCAATGCCGATGTCCAGGAACGCCAGCCGGCCTTTGTGTTCGCGCCAAATGATGTCTGGGATGGACTGAAGGTCACAGGCAAGGAGGGCGGGGAGCAGTGGCTGTGCAACGGCCTGATACGTGACTGGCTGGATTGGCAGAAAGACCGCGATGGCGCCAAATTCGCCATTCTGGAGAAGTTGCTGCATCACCTGTCACCCAAGGACATGACCCTGAAGGCCGCCGCGCCACAGCGTATCTCCCTGGACGATGCCCGTGCCTATCCCACTGTGGCGCTGCCCTACGGCGACACGCCCGTCATCTGGTGCTCCGCTGGCATGAGGCGCATCCTGGCTTTGGCCTATGTGCTGGCGTGGTCCGTCGTGGAGCATCAGGAGAACAGCCGTCTGCTGGGACAGGCCCCGGCGCGAGATCTCACGTTCCTGTTCGATGAGGTGGAGGCGCATCTGCATCCACAGTGGCAACGGCGCATCATGCCAGGCATCCTGGCGGCTCTGGAGCAGATAGCGTCATTCCTTCAGGAGACGGAGAGGCCGACGTCCAGGCAGAAGAGGCATATGCAGGTGATTGCCGTCACCCATTCAGCCTTGGTCATGGCCTCGCTTGAGGAATGCTTTGCCAGTGAGGCGAATGGCAAATGGCTGGATGTGGATCTGGACGGAATGGGGCACGTCCAGGTGACGCAACGGGATTTCTCCAAACATGGTGATGCCAATGGCTGGTATGCCAGCGAGGCCTTCGACCTGTCCTCAACCTACTCCCTGAAGGCGGAGGAGGTGATGTCGGAGGCTGCCGCTCTGCTCAAGAAGCCAGAGCCTGCTCCCGAACAGGTTAGGGCTGTCTATCGGCGGCTGCTGGAGGTGCTGAGTCCTCTGGACAGTTTCCTCTTCAGGTTTCGGGCACTCTGTGAAAAGAGGAGCATTGGCCTGTCATGATACCCGTTGTCCTTCAGCCAGAGCCAGCCGATTTTGATGAGAAGGTGCGTCAGCCTGGATTGCGTTATCTGAAAAGTCATCCTCATGGTTCCCTGAAACCCTATTGGCAGGCGATGACAGCAGCACTGTGGGAAGCCTATGGTGGAGTCTGTGCTTATTTGGCCATCTACTTTGAGTATGTCACCGGCGCGGCTTCCACGGATCATGTTGTCGCCAAGTCACAGGAACGGAGCCTGGCATACGAATGGAGCAACTATCGCCTTGCCTCCTTGGCCATGAACCGCAAAAAGGGCATCCATGAGGTGCTGGATCCCTGTGAACTCGAGGACGATTCCTTCTTCATTAATTTCCTGGATGGTGAAATCTACCCTAATCCAGAGAAGAATGAAGATTATCGGAGCCGTTGCCAAAGGACGATTGATGTCCTTCAGCTCAATGATGCACCCTGCAAAAGAATGCGACTGGAACATTTCCAGGCGTTCGCAGAGGGAAATGTCTCCATGGCGTATCTTAAACGTGGCTCTCCCTTTGTCTATCAGGAAGTGATACGCCAAAAATTGCCATAATCATAATGAAAAACAGGCGGTAACTCTCATTTGCCGAGAGTTGCCGCCTGAAAAGAAGATTGAGAAATGGTGGCTTCACTATAGCTTCACTCTGCGTAATAGAGTAAAATAAGATCATATAGATCCCGAATGAAATGGTGTTCAGAGTACCTGTCGTGAAACCACCGAGACTTAAGGTAAAGGCGAAACCCGCTTTTGCAAATCGGCAGGTGAATTTTTTGGGAGGTCAGGGGTTAGTATTGGGTTAGGAGGCGCCAGAGGGTGAGGGTGGCGAGGTTGAGGGCGAGACAGAGCCAGAAGACGAGCTGGTAGGAGAGCTTGGCGGTCTTGTGGCGGAGGAGGGCCTGGGCGAGCATGGCGCCTGGCCAGCCGCAGAAGAGCTCGGCCAGGTGCAGCATGGACTCGGGCGTTCGCCACTCGCCGTGGCGCGCCTGGTGCTTGTCGTGCCAGTGCAGGACAAACGCGGCCAGGCTGGCGATGAGATACGCCATCTCGATGAGCGGATGGAGATGGCCCGTGCCGGCGGCCAGCATCACGCACAGCAGAAACAGCACGGGCAGCGTCACGTAGAGACGGCGCTGAAGCAGCCTGAAGGTCATCGTGGTCTCACACGCATGAAAGGGGACAAGACAGGACGGCGGTCATCCGGCCAGAAAGTCGCCGGATGACCGCCGCGCGGAAGGGAGGGAGACGCTCAGTCAGAGCGTCGGGACGTCACTTGGTGGCGTCGGTGTAGAGCTTGACGCTGAAGTCCTTCTTGATCTGCTCGATGATGGCGGGGACCTTCTGCTGGAGCTGCTCGTTCTTGAGCATCTCGCGGATCTGGGGTGCGACCTCCTCCAGGGTGCGGACGATGACGTCGGACGCCTTGATGATGTGGTAGCCGAACTGGGTCTTGACGGGAGCGGTGGTGGTCTCTCCGGGCTTCAGGCCGTTGAAGGCCTCGGTGAACTCGGGAACCATCTGGCCCTGCGGCATCTTCTGGTCGGGGTTGTAGTCGCCGAGCTTGCCGCCTTCCTTGCCGGAGGGGCAGTCGGAGTGCTGCTTGGCGAGCTCCTCGAACTTCTCGCCCTTGGCGAGCTTGGCGAGGATGTCCTTGATCTTGGCGAGGGCGGCAGCCTCCATCTCGGGGGTTATCTTGTCGTTGCGGGGGTTCTTGGCGTCGAACGCGGCGAGGATGTGGGAGCAGGTGTAGTACTTCATGTCGGCGGCGTTCTTGTCGTAGTGCTCCTTGACGGCCTTGTCGTCGATGACGACGGCGTCCTCGATGCTCTTGATGTACTGCTGGATGGCGTCACGCGGGGCGATCTTGGCGACGAATTCCTCCTCGTCCTTGCAGCCCTGCATCTGGAGGAACTGCTTGAACTGTTCCTCGGAGCCCTGCTTCTTGAAGTCGGCGATCTGCTTGCGGATCTTGTCGAGGTCGGGCTTGAAGCCCTTCTTGGCGGCCTCGAGGGGCAGGATCTGCTCCATGACGAGCTGCTCGGCCATGCGGGGGAGGAGCTGGGTGATCATCTCGGGCTTGATGTCGGCGCCGCTCTTGGCAGCCATCTCGAGCTCGGCGCGGAGACCCTCCTTGAGCTTTTTGGTGTCGACCTTGACGACCTTGCCGTCGACGGTGTACTCGCCGAGGTAGTCGGGGATGAGCTTCAGGCGGTCTTCGGGATTGAACTTGGGCTTCGGGGGCTCGGCGGGCTTGGCCTCGGCGGCGGGCTTGGCGGGCGCTTCGGGCGCGGGCTTGGCGGTTTCCTGGGCGAACGCGGGCACGGCGACGAGGGCGGAGGCGACGGCGCTGAACATGAGGTTCTTGAAGGACATGTGAGGCGTTTCCTTTCTCTGGCTTTGCTGGTTGAACGTTAGGCTTGAAACGATGGCTTGGGTATTATGGTTTGGCGTCTCGGGAGGTGCCGGAGGCGGCGTTGCCCGAGGCGTGGTGGTGAAACTGTCCGATTTGGGTGAGTCTGGCGATGAGCTCGGGTGCGCCGGGGCAGGGAGAGCGCCAGCACCAGGCCTGATAGTGCGCCTGCGGGAGGAGGTTGTGGGTGAGGAGGAGCCTGACGATGTCCGGACGCGGGGTTCCGGCCTGTCTGGCGGAGAGCAGTTGGAGGAAATGCTGAGCTGCCTCTGGCCAGGCGTCATGCCGGGTGGCGAGCCAGGCTCCGGTGAGGGTTGTTGGGTGGTTGGCCGCGAGGCTGGCGAGGATGCGCCGGCGGGCGGCGACGGCCAGGCTGTCCCAGGAGAGGGCGGCGGCGAGTTCCCATGCGGCTTGTAGGACACTGGACGTGTCGCTTTGTTCCTGCTGCTGCGTCAGTTTGGCTGGCTGGCTAAGGAGGGCGTGGAGGGCTGGGCTCTGCCGTTGGGCGGCCTGGAGGAGGGCCTGTGGGGTGGCCGAGTCGGTGACGATGGCGCGGTCGAGGCGGTCGAGGGCGGTCTTCTCGGCGTGGCGCTGCTCCTGTTCGCGGAGCTGGCGGAGCGTCTGGAGCTGCTGCTCGTGGAAGGCGCGGAAGGTCGGAGACTGGTTGAGGATGGCGTGGTGGCGGTTGAGGTCGCGGAGGTTGCGCTCAAGCGTGTCGGCGTGAGTCCAGGGCATTCGGGCGTGGAAGAGGCGGAGCTGGTCGAGCGCGTCCTTGATGGCGGAGTAGTCGAGAAGCTCGGGGAAGGTGTCGCCGTTGCGCTCGGCCTGGCGGATGAAGTCGAGAAGAAGGTTGAGGGAGAGGTCGGAGAGGAGGGCGTTGGCCTGGCTGAGGAGCAGACGCTTCTGCTCATGGCGAAACGCCGCGGCCGGGAAGCGGTCCGCCGGATACTCGTCCGACAGGGCGCGGAGCGACGTCAGTGCGTCGTCCGTCCGCTGGGCGCGGATGGCCTCGACCGCCTCGACCAGCCGCGACAGACGGCGGTTGTCGTAGTCCGGCGCGGGCTCCTGGTCGCGCCCGCACGAGCCAACCAGGCACAGCAACACCGGAAAAAGCAGAAATGTGGGGAAAAATCGCGGCTTCAAATTGGCAAACCTGAAGATAAATGGCACATTAATGTAGGGCTTGATGCGTCCGGACAGGGCGCACAGGCAGACCTGCACAATATAGCATTCGGTAGGAAGGAAACAAAGCAGATGGAACGATTGGACGGACGGCAGTGCGACGAGTTGCGTGAGTGGGAGCTGACGCTGGACTTTCAGCGCCATCCGGCAGGGTCGGTGCTGGTGCGCTGCGGCAATACCCGGGTCATCTGCGCGGTGAGCGTGGAGGAGGGCGTCCCACGCTGGATGAAGGAGCAGGGCGTCGCCGGCGGCTGGATCACCGGCGAGTACCAGATGCTCCCCAGCGCCACCGCCACCCGAACCGAACGCGAGGTCGTGCGCGGCAAGCTCTCCGGACGCTCCGCCGAAATCCAGCGGCTCGTCGGACGAAGCCTCCGGGCCGCCGTCGACCTCGACAAGCTCCCCGGACTCACCCTCCATGTCGACTGCGACGTCATCGACGCCGATGGCGGCACGCGCTGCGCCTCCATCACCGGCGCCTCCGTCGCCCTCCAGCTCGCCGCGCGCAGACTCCTGGCCGACGGACGCATCAGCGAGTGGCCGCTCCTCTCGCCCGTCGCCGCCGTCAGCGTCGGCATTGTCGACGGCACCCCCATGCTCGACCTCTGCTACCGCGAGGACTCCGCCGCCGCCGTCGACATGAACGTCGTCATGACCGCCGCCGGACGCTACGTCGAAATACAGGGCACCGGCGAGGAGGCCACCTTCAGCGACGACGAACTCGCCCAACTGCTTGCCCTGGCCCGCAAGGGACTCGGCGACATCTTCCGCATGACCGAGGCCTGTCTGGGCGCCCGGTGAAAGGAGGCACTATGCTCAAGAGACTGACCCTTTCGGCGCTGCTGGGCTCCGCACTCGCACTCGCCGCCGCCGATGTGACGCTGCCCTGCGCGTTCGCCGCCGGACAGCTCACGCGCTTCGACCGGACGGCCGAGGCGCTCCCGTTCGTCGACTTCGACAAGGCAGCCGCCTTGGCCGCCGCCTCCGACGAGGAGGTCGCGCTCGACAGTCTGCCGTCGGACGAGCTGCTCGTGGAGCGCGCCCCCGAGGCGGGCCGGCAGTATGCGGTGTTCACGGTTCAGGTGGCTGAGGGCCGCACGCTGAGCCGTCATGACTATGTGCTGGTGAACGACCGGGGCGAGGTTCAGCCCTGCCTGGGACTGGCGCGTGGCGAGGGGACGCCCTTCGACTTCCGCCATCAGACCCTGCGTGGCCCCGAGGGCTGCCGACTCGTCTTCCCGTTCGCGGCGGATTCCTACGAACTCCGTCTGCGCTCGGCGTTCCCCGCCGTGCCGCTGCCCGAGGTCGGCGACTTCCGGGTTCAGCCGCGTCCCGAGCCGCCGAAGCCCGTGCCGCCGGCGGCGGCTGCCTCCGTGCCGCCCGCGCCCGCGCCGTCCGTGCCGCCCGCGCCCGCGCCCGCGCCGTCCGTGCCGCCTGCCGGCAAGTGATGTGATGCGTCCCTGACACTCTCATGGCACAGGTGACGGGCAGGCAACTGGGGGCGCTCGGGGCGTTTCTGGCGCTGGTGGCGCTTCTGGCGCTGGGACTGAGCGGCACGGGCCGACGCCTCGGTGTCGCGGCCTTTCGTCCCTTCGCGGCCGGCTGGCAGTTCCTGGCCAATCAGGCGCGGGTGCTCTTCCGTTCGGACGATGACCGCGAGTCGCGCATCCTGGAGCTGGAACGGCGAATGCAGGAGCAGCGGCTTGCCGTCGACGAGGCGAACGCGCTCCGCGAGGAGAACCGCCAGCTTCGACTGGCGTTGGGGCTGCGCCGTTTCCCCGGCTGGTCGGTTGTCACGGCCGAGCTCATCTCCCGTGATCCGACGGCCTGGGACATTCGCTTCACGGTGAATGTCGGCGAGGCCGAGGGCGTGGTCTTGGGTTCGGCGGTGCTGTTTGACGGGGTGATGGTCGGCCGCATCTCGGCGGTGGATCGTCATCAGTCTGTAGTGGAGACGGTGGTTTCGCCATCGTGCCGGGTGGGTGTTGTGCTGGAGGGTTCGTCGTCGTATGGGCTGATGTCAGGCGTGGGGCTGCGGCAGGGTGAGTCGGTGCCTGGCTGCCGGGTGGATTTCCTTCCCCTGAGCGCGACGGCGGTCGTCGGCTCGCGCGTGCTGACCTCCGGCCTGGGCGGCGTCATCCCCGAGGGTGTGCCTGTCGGACTCGTCGCGCCAGATGCCGACGGCGCCGCCATCCAGGAGATTGGCCATGCCCGCAAGCAGCTGCTTGTCAGGCCCATCCAGGACTGGGGAGCCATGCGTATCGTCTGCATTGTGGTGCGGAAATAGAGGCTCGCCTCGCATTGAGTCGATTAACTCGATTAACTCGATTGAGTCGATTAACTCGATTAACTCGATTAACTCGATTAAGTCGATTAAGTCGATTAACTCGATTAAGTCGATTAACTCGATTAAGTCGATTAACTCGATTAAGTCGATTAACT
>CALZPA010000085.1 GCA_945827525.1 uncultured Lentisphaeria bacterium
AAAAAACTCAAAGAACCACAGAAGGACGAGAACGACAATGCAGTTACTGTCAAAGCAGCTGGAGGGGCAGGTCAGGAACTCCTCCATGATCCGCAAGATGTTCGAGCAGGGCATCGAGCTGAGGAAGAAATTTGGCGCGGACGCGGTGTGCGACTTCAGCCTGGGGAACCCGGATCTGACGCCGCCTCCGGCCATCATCGAGGAGATGAAGGAGCTGTGCGAGACGGTCGCGCGTCCGGCGGGGCTGGGCTATATGCCGAACGCCGGATATCCGGATGTCCGGCAGGCGCTGGCGGAGCATCTGTCGGTGGAGCAGCAGACGGCGGTCGGCGCCGAGCACGTCGTCGTCACGGTCGGCGCGGCCGGCGGCCTGAACGCATTCTTCCGTGCCGTGCTGACGCCAGGCGAGGAGGTTCTCTGTCCGGCGCCGTACTTCGTCGAGTACGGCTCCTACTGCGGCAACTACGGCGGCGTGCTGAAGCCAGTGCCGTCGCTGAAGCCCAGCTTCAGGCTGGATCTGGCGGCGTTCGAGGCGGCCATCACGGAGAAGACCCGCGCAGTCATCGTGAACAGCCCCAACAACCCGACCGGCGTCATCTACACCCGCGACGAACTCGTCGCCCTGGCCAAAATCCTGGACAACGCCACGGCCAAATACGGCCGTCCCGTCTACCTGGTCTCGGACGAACCGTACCGCTTCCTCGCGTTCGACGGCGCCGAGGTCCCCGCCATCCTGCCGCTCTACACCTACAGCGTCGTCATCGGCTCGTTCTCGAAGAACCTGGCGCTGGCCGGCGAGCGCGTCGGGTACGTAGTCTGCAACCCGGCCATCGAGAATGTGGGCGAGCTGGTCGGCGGCGTCATCCTGACGAATCGCATCCTGGGCTTCGTCAACGCGCCCTGCATCGGCCAGCGCCTGATGAAGGCCGCGCTCGGCACCAACGCGGACGCGACCGAGTACATCCGCCGCCGCCAGCTCATGGCCGACGTCCTCACCGAGGCCGGCATCGAGTTCACCATGCCCGCCGGCACGTTCTACTTCTTCCCGAAGGCGCCGTTCGGCATGGACGACAAGGAGTTCGTGTCGCTGCTGGCGGACGAGCTCATCCTGGCCGTCCCGGGCAGCGGCTTCGGCTGCGCCGGCTACTTCCGGCTCGCGCTCTGCGTGAACACGCGCTTCATCGTCCAGGCGCGCGACGGCTTCCGCCGCGCCGTCGAGAAGGCGCGCGCCATCATGGCGGAGCGACAGTCCTGACCCATTCACGAGACGCCCCAACCCCAACCACCCAGCAGGAGGCATGACCGCGATGACCCAGACATCCTACGTTCCCGAGCCGAAGCCCGTCTTCGGCCCCATCGAAATCTCCGCCCTGTACTATCCGGGCACCGAGCAACGCGCAGAATGGGACATGGTGGAGCAGACGCTGCCACACATCAGGCCCCTGCTGGGCTGGTACGACGAGGGCAACCCCGAGGTCGTCGACTGGCAGATTAAGTGGGCCGTCGAGCACGGCATCTCCAGCTTCTGCGTCGACTGGTACTGGAACCGCGGCGTCCAGCGCCTCGACCACTGGGTCAAGGCCTACTACCGCGCCCGCTATCGCCACTACCTCAAGTGGTACATCATGTGGGCCAACCACAACGAGCCCGGCGCACACTCCACCCAAGACCAGATCAACGTCACCCGCTTCTGGCTCGACAACTACCTCCACACCCCCGAATACTACACCATGGACGGCTACCCCGTCATCGTCGTCTGGTCGCTCGACAACCTCGACCGCGACTTCATCGCCGAGGCCGCCCAGAACGGCGAGACGCTCCAGCCAGGCGAGGGCGTCCGCAGAGCCCTCGACATCTCCAACCGTCTCGCACAGCAGGACGGACTCCCCGGCATCCGCTTCGTCGACATGTACCATAGCTGGCAGTACGAGCAGCCCAAAATCGACATCGCCCGCGACAACGGCTACTGCGCCCAGATGATCTACAACTTCGACACCATCTCCTACCACCTCGCCCCCGAGACGCGAACCCCACAGGACACTCCCACCAACTTCTCCTACGACCTCGTCATGGCCGCCTCGCGCAAATGGTGGGAAATGACCTCCCGTGACCCCAAATTCCCCTTCTGGCCCATCATCCCCACCGGCTGGAACGACATCCCACGCTCCTTCGAGAACGCACGCATCATCCACAGCCGCACCGTCGACAAATTCCGCGCCGTCTGCCAGGACTGCCGCGACTTCTGCGAACGCCACGGCTTCTCGCGCGTCGTCATCGCCCCCCTCAACGAATGGCAGGAGGGCAGCTACATCGAGCCCAACCAGGAATTCGGCTTCGGCATGTACGACGCCCTCCGCGACGTCTTCTGCGACCGCCCCGCCGACGGCTGGCCGAAAAACATCCTCCCCCAGGACCTCGGACTCGGCCCCTACGACTATCCGCCAACCGTCCTCCGGAAAACCTCCCACTGGGACTTCGCCACCGACACCCAGGGATGGTACCGAAACCCCTACGGCACCGCCTACATCAAGAACGTCGACGGCGCCATCCGCTTCTTCCGCACCCAGAGCAAGCACGCCGCCATCCGCACCCGCATCGCACCCCTCGACACCGCCGCCTTCTCGCGCTTCACCGTCACCATGCGCATCACCCCCAATCCCACCATGCCCCCCAATGGCGACGAACTCGTCCGACTCCTCTGGGGAACCCCCGAAAAGCCCATCTTCTCACCCGATTTCGTCGTCTCCTTCGACGCCTCCGTCACCACCCCCGCCATCCAGGACGGCGAATGGCACACCTACACCCTCGACCTCGCCGGACACCCCTTCTGGAACGGCCACGTCAATGAGCTCTGGTTCGACTCCACCCAGCTCCGAAACGCCTGGACAGACATCCGCTCCATGAGCTTCGAGTAGCGCCGACAGGCAAGACAGCCCCCACACCCCACCATGCCCACGGGGCGTTCCGGACAGACTGACTGACTGACAGACTGACTGCCGGAACGCCCCCTTCCTCTGTCTCCCCCCCAAGATTTCGGGGAAAATCCTCCAACATCTCCCTCCGATTTCGGGGATATTTTCTAAAAACTCTCTCGGATTTCGGGGAAAATCTGAAAAAACTCCCTCGGATTTCGGGGAAAATCCGGGAAAACTCCCTCGGATTTCGAGGGAAGGTGCGAGTTGCACGATTCTCCTCGGCGGCTATATTCTGCTGTCAGGCAACAGGCAGCGCCACGGGAACCACCGTGGGGGGCGACATAAACCACTAGGGAAGCAGGAGGCACAGCATGTACTACACACGGAAGATAGACTCCTTTCTGGAGGAGTGGCTGAAGATGCCGTCGCGGTTGCCCCTGATTGTCCGCGGGGCGCGTCAGGTGGGGAAGACGGCTTCGGTGATGCAGTTTGCGGAGCGTCACTATGAGCATGTGGTGTCCGTCAACTTTGTGACGGAGCCGCGTTATCGGCAAATCATCGAGTACGGGTACAGTCCGGCGAGCATCATCAAGCACATCACGCGCATCGACCCGTCGCAGACATTTGTCCCGGGGAAGACGCTGGTGTTCTTTGATGAAATCCAGGCGTGTCCGGACGTGACGACCTCGCTCAAGTTCTTCAAGCTGGATGGCCGGTACGATGTCATCTGCAGCGGCTCGCTGCTGGGCATCCAGTATCAGCGCATCGAGTCGTGCAGCGTCGGGTACAAGCTGGACTACACGATGCGCTCCCTGGACTTTGAGGAGTATCTGTGGTCTCTGGGATATCCGAAGGAGCTGGCGGACGACATGCTGTCGCATCTGTGGAGCCTGACACCCTTCAGCCAGGGAGAGATGGCCACCTACACGGGACATTTCATGGACTATCTGCTGCTAGGCGGTATGCCCGCCGTCGTGGCGGATTTCCATGAGTCGGGGACGTTCAGCCGCACTGGGCTCCTTCAGCAGCAACTGCTGCTGGACTATCAGGAGGACATCCAGAAATACGCGGAGGGGCTGGACAAGGCGCGTATCCTGGAGGTCTTCAACCAGATTGCGCCCCAGTTGGCCAAGGAGAACAAGAAATTCCAGTGGTCACGGCTAGGCCGGAACGCCCGCGCCAAGGACTATGCGGGCTGCGTGGAATGGCTGCTGGACGCCGGCGTCATCTCCATCTGTCATGGCCTGAACGCGCCCGAGCTGCCGCTGAAGGGCAACTACGACCCGTCGCGCTTCAAGCTGTACATGGCGGACACCAGCATGCTCCTCGCCATGCTGGACGAGGAGGACCGTCAGGATTTCCGCCAAAACCGCAACCTCGGCATCTACAAGGGGGCGCTCTACGAGAACATCCTCGCCGAGGCGCTCACCAAGGGCGGCTATGACCTCTACTACTACCGCCGCGAGGACTCGTCACTGGAGCAGGACTTCTTTGTCCGCACCGCGCAGGAGCTGTTGCCGGTCGAGGTGAAGGCGGGAAACAACACGGCCAAGTCCATGCGGACGCTCATCGCCTCACCCGCCTATCCGGCCATCCGCCATGGACTGAAATTCGCCATGGCCAACCTGGGACAGCAGAACGAGATCACCACCCTGCCGCTCTTCACGGCCTTCCTGCTGAAACGGTATCTGGCCGGCCGCTGACGACAGGAAACGGTCGAGCGGCCGGCCAGACGAGAGCCGGAACCTATTGCAGTTCAGGTCACATCCGCTGCTTCAGGCGGGCGATGAGCTGGCTGGTGGAGCCGTCGTGGGCCAGCTTGGCGTCGGCGGGCGCGGCGAAGTCCTTGAGGACGTTCTTGGCGAGGACCTTGCCGAGCTGGACGCCCCACTGGTCGAAGGAGTAGACGTTCCAGATGACGCCCTGGACGAAGATCTTGTGCTCATAGAGGGCCATGAGGATGCCGAGCATCCTGGGCGTGAGCTCGTCGGCGAGGAGCGTGTTGGTGGGATGGTTGCCGAGGAAGGTCTTCTGGCGGGCGATGGCGTCGGAGAGCGCGGGCTCCTCGGCCTTGACCTGCTCGAAGGACTTGCCGAACGCGAGGGCCTCGGTCTGGGCGATGAAGTTGGCCATCAGCTTGCGGTGATGGTCGCCGATGGGCGTCTGCGACTTGCAGAAGCCGATGAAGTCGGCGGGGATGAGCTTGGTGCCCTGGTGGATGAGCTGGAAGAAGCTGTGCTGGCTGTTGGTGCCGGGCTCGCCCCAGATGACGGGGCCGGTCTGCCAGGTCACGAAGTCGCCGTCCTTGTCGACGGACTTGCCGTTGGACTCCATGTCCACCTGCTGGAGGTGGGCGGCGAAGCGGTGCATGGCCTGGTCGTAGGGCAGGATGGCGTAGGTCTGCGCGCCGAAGAAGTTGTTGTACCAGACGCCCAGCAGCGCCATGATGACCGGCAGGTTGCGCTCGAACGGAGCCGTCCGGAAATGCTCGTCCATCGCGTGGAAGCCCTCCAGCATCTCGAAGAAGCGCTCCGGGCCAATCGACAGCATGATGGGCAGGCCAATCGCCGAGTCGAGCGAGTAGCGGCCGCCAACCCAGTTCCAGAACTCGAACATGTTGTTCACGTCGATGCCGAACGCGGCCACCTCGTCGGCCGCCGTCGAGACGGCCACGAAGTGCTTGGCGACGGCCTGCTTGCTGCCGAACGCATTGAGGATCCACTCGCGCGCGGAGTTGGCGTTGGTCATGGTCTCCTGCGTCGTGAACGTCTTGGAGGCGATGATGAACAGCGTCTCGTCGGGAACGAGGTCGCTCAGCGTGTCGGCCATGTGGTACCCGTCGACGTTGGAGACGAAGTAGACGCGGAGCGTCTTGTCGTTGTAGGCCTTGAGGGCCTCGCAGGCCATCTTGGGGCCGAGGTCGGAGCCGCCGATGCCGATGTTCACGATGTTGCGGATGGGCTGGCCGCTGTAGCCCAGCCAGGCGCCGGAGCGGACGCGCTCGGTGAACGCCGCCATCTTGCTCAGCACCGCGTTCACGCCGGGCATCACGTCCTGACCGTCCACCAGTATCGGGCGGTTCGAGCGGTTGCGCAGCGCCACGTGCAGCACGGCGCGGTTCTCGGTCACGTTGATCTTCTTGCCCGTGAACATGTCGTCGATGGCCTGACGCAGACCCGACTCCTCGGCCAGCTTCAGCAGCAGACCCATCGTCTCGCGGTCAACCAGGTTCTTCGAGTAGTCCAGAAGCAAGTCCTCGAACTCCACGCTGAAGTCCGACGCCCGGCGCGCGTCGCCCGCGAACAGCTCGCTCAGCGTCCGGTCCTTCATCGTCTCGTAATGCTTCGACAGCGCCTGCCAGGAGCTGCGCTCGTTCACTTTCGTCATCCTTTGACTCTCCATGCTTGTTGCGGTGAGGGTTCCTCTCAACGGAAATCGCCGCCCGCACACGCCGGCGGCTCGTCATAATGGCTAATATAATTTACCTTTTTCATGACGCAAGATTTTGTCCGCCAAACTCAAGGGGACGCCTTGCATTACAGCTTACAAATATTATCTTTTTCGGGACGCCGCGCCGCCGCGGCCGCCATGTGTCCCCCTGCCCTAACCCTTTCCCGAATTGAGTCGAGTCGAGAACCATGAAGCTGCACATTCTAGGGAGCTGCTCCGGCACGGAGCCGGAGCCAGGCCGTCACCACACATCGCTGATGCTGGAGGTCAACGAGTCGCTCTATGTCTTCGACGCGGGCGAGAACTGCGCCTGGAAGGCGCACACCTCGGGCCTCGACCTCACCGCCATCCGCGCCATCTTCATCTCGCATCCCCACATCGACCACATCGGCGGCCTCCCGAACCTCCTCTGGACGCTCCGCAAGCTGGACTGGTGCAACCCGCACTGCATGGCCGGCAAGGCCGTCGACGTCTTCACCTCCTGCGAGCCCGCGTTCGCGGCCGTCCTCCAGCTCCTCCGCCACACCGAGGGCGGCTTCAACATCAACTTCAGCCTCACCCACCATCCGCTCCACCCCGGCGTCATCCTCCAGAACGCCGACCTCGCCGTCGAGACGCTCATCAACCACCACATCCCCGACGACCGCTCGTTCTCCTTCCGCATCGTCGCCGGCGGCAAGGTCATCGTCTTCTCCGGCGACGTCCGCTCCATCGAGGAGCTCACCCCCTGGCTCGACGCCGGCTGCGACCTCCTCCTCATGGAGACCGGACACCACAAGGTCGCCGACATCTGCCACTTCGTCCAGGAGCGCCCGCAAATCCGGCACCTCACCTTCGTCCACCACGGCCGCGACATCCTCGACCGCTTCACCGACCAGTGGCTCACCTGCACCCGGCTCCTCGGCCCCGACCGCGTCTGCATCTCCCACGACGGCCAGACCGTCAACTTCGCCGAACCCCTCAACCGCCACACCATGCCCACCGTCAAGCTGTAAACCAACCGTCACCCGTCACCCCCAGGGAGCTAGCTGACACCATGCGCACCATCCTCGCCGCCATCCTCATGCTGTTCGCCGTCGCCGCCATGTCGCCCCTTGCCGCCGTCGAGGTCGACGCCAAGGGCGCCCGCAAGGGCGTCTGGTCCTCCGACTACCCCGCCGTCAAGGCCGCCGCCGAGGCCGAAAAGGCCCCCCTCTTCCTCCTCTTCACCGGCTCCGACTGGTGCCACTGGTGCAAGCTCATGGACAAGCAGGTCTTCTCCAAGCCGGAATGGCAGACATTCGCCGCCAAGAACCTCTATCTCGCCTACCTCGACTTCCCCAGCGACAAGGTCAAGCAGCCCGAGGAGCTCCATAACCAGAATGTCCGCCTCCGCGAGGACTTCAACGTCGAGGGCTACCCCACCATGCTCCTCCTCGACCACGAGGGCAAGCAGCTAGGCTCCTTCAGCGCCAGCCAGAACATCACCGCCGAGGCCTTCGTCAAGCAAGTCCAGGACAGCCTCGACCACGCCCCCGACAAGCTCGAGGCCATCCTCCAGACACTCCCTCCCGACGAGGCCGACGCCATCCGCAAGGCCAATGAGCAGCAGGAGCTGTTCGTCCGGAAAAGCAAGGAGCTGCAGGAGGACTTCCAGCGCAGGATGACGGCACTCCAGCTCGAACTCACACTCCGCTTCATGAACCTGTACGTCACCTACCCCGAACAGCGCAGCATCACGACCGGCATCCGCCTCCACCAGCTCAAGGACAAGAACCCCAAGGCACACGCCCAATTCCTCCAGCTCGAACAGCAACGCCGCGACTGCCTCGCCAAAATCGCCGACAACCTCAAGAAATACCCCAACCCCGAGACCATCACCGACGACCAGTTCGCCCAGTCCTTCCTCCCCCTCATGGAGCAGCTCTCCCAACTCAGAAGCCAGCAGAACAAGCTCCTCGGCATCGAGGACGAGGACTGACCGACCGACGACTCCGCCCCGCATGAACCAGAACGCCTATCTCCACACCCTCGGCTGCCGACTCAACCAGGCCGACTCCGCCGCCGTCGCCGACGACCTCGCCTCGCACGGCTTCACCATCGTCTCCGAACCCGACGCCCATACCGACCTCATCGTCGTCAACTCCTGCTCCGTCACCGCCACCGCCGCCCGCAAGTCACGCCAGACGCTGCGCGCCCTGCGGCGGCGCTTCCCGCAGGCGTTCATCGTCATCATGGGCTGCGACGCCACCGTCGAACAGGCGGACATCTTCCCCGAGGCCGACGCCGTCGTCCCCAACCCGCGCCCCGCCCCCCTCTCCCAGCTCCTCCCCACGCCGCTGGCGCGCCGCCCCGAACCGCTGGCCGCCGCGCCAGGCGACTTCCACGACGACTTCGTCTGCGAGGGCGCCGGACTCTTCGCCGACCGCACCCGCGCCAACCTCAAAGTCCAGGACGGCTGCAACTTCTTCTGCTCCTACTGCATCGTCCCCCACACCCGAGGCCCCGCACGCTCGCGCAACTTCGCCGACGTCCTCCGCGAAGCCCGCGAACTCATCGCCCGAGGACACCGCGAAATCGTCGTCTCCGGCGTCAACGTCACCACCTACGACAACGGCGGACGCGACCTCGCCGACCTCCTCGAGGCCCTCCTCGAACTCGACGACACCACCCGCTATCGCCTCGGCTCCGCCGAGCCAGGCCCCGTCATCGCCAAGGTCATCCGACTCATGGCACACACCCCGCGCCTCTGCCGCTTCCTCCACCTCCCCCTCCAGTACGGCGAGGACTCCATCCTCCGCGCCATGCGCCGACACTACGACACCGCACAGTTCCGCGACGTCGCCCTGGAGGCCACCGAACTCATCCCCGGACTCTGCCTCGGCACCGACCTCATCGTCGGCTTCCCCGGCGAGACCGACGCCACCTTCGAGTCCTGCCGCCGCTACCTGGAGGAGCTTCCCCTCGGACTGATGCACGTCTTCGGCTACTCGCCGCGTCCCGGAACGCCCGCCGCCACCATGGCGGGACGCCCCGCCTCCACACTCGTCGACCAGCGCCTCCAGACGCTCCTCGACCTAAGCGCCGCCAAGGCCAGGGACTTCGCCCGCTCCCAGCTCGGAACCACTGTCCAGGTGCTCGTCGAGACGGCGGAACCCGCCTCCGGCTGGTCCGACAACTACCTCCACGTCACGCTCCAGCCGCCTCACGACCACCTCCCACCCAACACGCTCTGCCACGCTCGGCTCGTCGCCGACGACGCGGATGACCGCCACGTCCGGGGAGTCCTCGCCGACCAGACCTGACACTGACGCCGCCAGCAGACCGCCGGCGTCCCGTGCGTGGCATCGCGCCAAGCCATCCTGCCCCACCCCATCCGACCATGCTGCCCACCACGCTGCCCGTCATCGCCACCCTGCTGCTGCCGCTCTGCCTCGCGACGGCGGCCCCCACCCCAGAACAGGAGCCTGACATGAGGACTGTCCAACGCATCATCCAGACGCTTGAACGCCGTTTCCTGTCCCCCGAAAACGTCCTCTACGACTTCGTCGGTCCCCAGGGCGAAGTCCTGCTGCCGACACCGGAGGAGTGCCGTCTGAACCAGCCGAACGCCTTCGCCTGGAACACCCCCATCGAGAATGGCGGCTTCTTCAACGGCGACCTGCTTGCCGCCCTGGTGCGACTCCATCAGCGACACCCCATTCCCCAGTTCGCGCCCTTCGCCGCCCGACTCGCCAACGGACTCAAGCGCCTCCAGGACGCCTCGCCGACGCCCGCCTGCATCCTCCGCGGCTTCGGCAGCGATGGCCGATGCCACTACCCCGCCTCCTCCGCCGACCAGGTCGCCCCCTTCCTCCTCGGACTCTGGCTCTACGCCAACTCCAGCCTCGCCGCACCAGACGAACAGCGCGACTGCCGCGAACGCTGCCTCCGAACCGTCCGCGCCCTCCGACAGAACCGCTGGATCATCCCCGGAACCAAGCCCGGCTTCAACCGCGGCAACCTCCTCGCCACCCATCCGCACAGCGTCAACCATCTCCTGCTGGCCTCCATCATCCTCGACGACTGCGAGCGCCCCGACCAGCCCCAGACGCCCCAGCTCATCGCCGAGCGCCTCGACGCCATCGCCGCCGGCTATCCCGACATGCCGCCTCAGGCCTGCTGGTACAGTTCCCACAACTTCTTCATCCTCCGTCTGGTCCTCGAGCGCTACCCCGACGCGCCCTTCGCCCCAGCCATCAGGGAGGCTCTCCGCAAAACCGCCCTGGCCGCACAGAAGGCCCTCCCCCTCTGGCGGAAATTCGACGCCACCCGCCCCTTCTCCCCCAACTGGCGCGAACTCAACACCATCTGGTTCGAACAGCGCAACGCCGCCGACGGCGACCGCTGCGCCGGCCCACAGTTCGGCCTCTGGCGCCGCGTCTCACCCGCCGTCATGCACGAACGGGAGACCATCATGCCCTCCCTCTCCGCCGCCTGGTTCATCCTCTTCTCCCAGAACCAGCCCCTCATCGACGCCAATCTGCCAGAAATCAGGGCCATGCTCGCCGGCATCCCCTACGAGACCCTCCACTACGCCCCCTTCTTCTTCGCCGTCAACGCCATCGCCGAAATCGAGAAGTGACAGCCTCGACCCAAAGGACTTTTCCAGGTCAAACCATATGCCAAGATTAGCATCCATCGATTTGTCAGGCTTTAAGTCCATTGGCCTCTCTCAACATTTGGAATTGAATGAGATAACAATTCTTCTTGGAGCCAATGGCGCAGGAAAAAGCAATCTCATTTCCTTTCTGAAATTACTGAACAGCCTGGTGTCCGACGGCCTTCAGTATTTCGTGGCCAAGAATGGCATGGCGGATGCCATCTGCCATTTTGGGGCAAAGACAACGCAGGTCATCCCCTTCCAGATCACCCTGAACAACGCTGACAAACTGTATGCCTATCAGGCAGAGCTGGCCTATGGCATTCCTAACACACTTTTCTTCAGCAAAGAAATGATTCATGTCTTGAGCCACGGGAAAAGCATCCTAGACCAACGGGTCATCTCACAGAATCCCCGAGAATCCGTGCTACTCGATGAGCCTCTCGGCAAAACGCCGCTGGATATAGCCCTGAAAACTATCAGGAATATCCTGAAAAAATGCCAGATATATCAGTTCCATGACACATCTGAGTCCTCCAGACTAAGAAACGGCTGCTACATTGAGGATAACTATGGACTGAAGCAAGATGCGGGGAATCTCCCTGCGTTTCTCTATGCCATGCGAACCCATAGACCAAACTATTATCGTCGTATCCTTGAGCATATTCGAGCCATCATTCCACAATTTGTTGACTTCCATCTTGAACCAAGTGCAAATGATTCAACGAGCATTCTTCTGAACTGGATAGGAGAGCGAGGACATGACTATCTGCTGGGGCCACACCAACTGTCGGATGGCTCACTACGCTATATTGCCTTGACCACGCTTCTTCTACAGCCTCAGGAAACGCTGCCCGACATCATCGTGCTGGATGAGCCGGAACTGGGACTCCATCCCGCTGCCATTGTCTCACTGGCAGAAATGGTCAACCTGGCCAGCCAACATTGCCAAATCATGCTGGCCACACAATCCGCCGCTCTAGTCAATCAGTTCCAGCCACAGCAAATCGCTGTCATCGAATACAATCGGCAAAAGGGAGAAACGGAATTCTCTCGCCTGAATCGCGATAGCATCAACCTCTGGCTTCATGACTACTCCCTAGGGGAACTCTGGGACAAAAATGTGCTGGGAGGTAGGCCATGATACGGTTGCATATCACCACAGAAGGGCAAACGGAAGAGAAATTCGTGAATCTCTGCCTAAAAGACCATCTCGCTGCCTTTTGGCTTATTGCGGAGCACTGATTGTTCAAAAAATCGGTATCCAATTGCTGAAAAGAAACTGTCAGCATTTTTGCGCCTGGCTTCAATGCCTTGAGGCTCTCAACGAGTAACATAGCAGACTCAATCGACAGAAACGACCTCCATGACAACCGAAACGAACCAGCATGAGCATGAGACATCATCAACCAGGCATCCGGAGTGGCTGCTCGTGGTGCAGCGTGCACTGCTGATCATCAGTGTGCTGACGCTGTTGGTCAGCGTGGCGTTCCGCTGCGGCCTGCCGACGCCGGGCTGGCTGCCGTCGTGGACGCTGCCCGTGCTGCTGGCGGCCGCCGTCGGCTATCTGACGAACGCCATCGCCATCATGATGCTGTTCAAGCCCTTCGACCAGGTGGGCGGCGCCGAGGGCGTCCGGCTGTTCGGACAGGGGTTCTGGCGTGATGGTCGCTGGATCGCGCTGGTGACGCTGGGGTTGTGGCGACAGGGCGTCATCCCGCGCCACAAGCGTCGTCTGGGCGAGGTGCTGTCGGTGGAGATTCCGCGCAGTCTGCTGCGGAGCGAGGAGCTGTCGCGGGAGCTGGGCGAGCGTTGCCGCGGGCTGCTGACGACGCATCCGGAGCTGGGCGAGCGGCTGGAGGAGGCGGCGCGGGGGGCTCTGCGCGAACATCTGGTGGAGCTGTCGGCGCTGCTGGCGGAGCGTCTGCGTCCGGAGGTGCCGGCGTTGGCGGGACGGCTGGTGTCGTCGATGATGGTGCGTGAGATGCTGGGTGAGGGGCTCTCGTCGTGGCTGTCGAAGGAGAGCCATCGTCGTCTGGTGGCGCAGAAGGTGCTGTCGGAGCTGCAGGCACAGCTGCCGCATTTGCGCGGGCCGATGAAGGCGGCGGCGCGAGACAGCATCCAGCATGTCATCGACGCGATGCCGATGCTGGAGATGGTCGCGGGACTGCTGGGCGGCGCCGAGGGACTGGCGGAGCGCATTGACTGGGACGCCGTGGAGTGTCGGCTGTCGGAGCGGCTGATGTCGGAGGAGATGGAGACGCGGGTGATGACGCGCCTGGAGTCGCTTGGCGACGAGGCGCGTGACTGGCTGCGGCGCAAGGAGGCGGAGGAGACGTTCGGTGAGGTGGCGGCCAGTGTGCGCGACGCCTTGTCCACAATGGGCGACGACGGGCTCAGGTCGGCGCTGAAGGCGTTGCTGTCGGCCGTCGCCGAGGACGAGCAACTGTGGCTATGGCTGCGGCGGACGGCGTTGCCGGGCGTGCTGGCCGGTGCCTGCTCATGGCTGGACAGCGAGGAGGGAGCGCGGATGCTGCGCTCGATGCTGGACTTGGAGGGCCGCATCCGGTCGGCCGTCGACGCGATGGACGTGCGGCAGTTCCACGAGATGGTGCTGCGTGTCGTCGAGCAGCACCTGGGGACGATTCAGATGCTCGGCTATGTCCTGGGCGCCCTCGCGGGCCTGCTGCTGTCTTGATTG
>CALZPA010000086.1 GCA_945827525.1 uncultured Lentisphaeria bacterium
CCCGCCGTCTGGGACGGCATCGAGGATCCCCAGAACCAGGGACGCGAACGCGGCTTCTTCAAGCCCGACTTCACCCCCCAGAACTGGCGCAAGGTCAAGGTCCCAGGCAACTTCGACGAACAGTTCGACGCACTCAAGGACTACGAAGGCTACTTCTGGTACCGCACCACCTTCGAAGTCTCACCCTACCTCGCCACCCAGGAGCTCACCCTCGACCTCGGCCCCATCGACGACGAAAGCTGGGTCTGGCTCGACGGCAACTTCCTCGGCGAACTCACCAAGCAGACCAACCCCCAGAACTACTGGTCCGCGCCACGCAAGTTCACCATCCCCGCCAACTCCCTCAAGCCCGGCAAGCATACCCTCGCCGTCCTCGTCAACGACATCTTCATGCGCGGCGGCATCCTCGGCACCCCCAAGCTCACTGCACCCATCAGCTTCTCCCTCTACGCCGACACCCCCGTCGACGAGGACGATCCCTACCGCTACTTCCACTGGTAGCGCACCACACCCCCTGAGCTGAAAGGCCTCCCTTTCAGCTTACCCACCCACCACAGGCCCCCCGGCGACGCGCCCCGTCGCCGGGGGGCCTCTCCCTTTTCATGCTGCCCACGCCGGTCTTGCCACCCCACCACACGCGCTCACGCGCGATGCGCCCCAGACCGCCCCTCCACGCCCCCTTCCCCACACGCGACCGGCCTCTCCCCCGAACGCAAAGCGGCCCCCCGGCGCATACGCTCGCGCCGGGGGGCCGGTCGTCCATGTGTGTGGTTGGGGGATGGGGGCCGTCCGCGTCAGTCGTTCTCGCCGGCGAGCTTGAGCGCCTTCTGGTCGCGGGCATCCTCGCGCTTGAACGACTTGGCGCCGGGGCAGTAGTCGCCCTCGCCGAAGCCGGAGTACATCATGTTCTGCCACTCGACCTCGCCGCAGCCCTCATACACCTTGACGTTGGGCGTCGTCTTGACGAAGCCCCCGTCCGTGACGAGAAGGCGTCCGCGCTCGTGCTTGATGATGGTGATGTTGTCCAGCCTGAAGGCCTTGTTGTTGAAGTAGGAGCAGCCGAGCATGCGCGTGTCCCAGCCGACGATCTTGTAGCCGATCTCGCCGGTGTCGGCGTAGCAGTCGCGGAGGATGGTCGAGGCGCCCCCGACGAGGAAGTTGATGGAGCCCTTGAGCATCTCCGGCAGCTCGCCCTTCTTGGGAGGCGGAACGGGGCCGCCCCAGACATGGCAGCGCGTCAGACGGTTGGAGCCGCCGCCGCGCACCGCGAAGCCAATCGTGTAGTCGACGGCGACGCAGTCGACGTAGTGGCTGTCGCCGGCGCGGATGTCGACCGCCGTGTTGCCGGCCAGACCCGACATGTAGGTGCGGAAGTACAGGTTGTGCGCGATGAGCTCATAGCTCGGGCCGACCACCCGCAGGCCACTCTCCTTGCCGTTCAGGAACGTCGTGTCGCGCATCGTGAAGTGCGCGAAGCCGCCCAGCTTCAGGCACGAGGCCAGACCCGCGCCGTCAATCACGCCGCCCGTGATGAACCCGTTGCAGTCCTGGCCGCTCCCAAAGCTCTTGGCGTTGAAGTCCACCACAAACGGCATCTCCTTCACCGCCCGCAGAATGGCGTTCTTGTGCAGCTTCAGCGAGCTGCCGTTGTCAATGTAGATGGTCGACGCGATGTCGTAGGTGCCGCGCGGAAAAAACAGCACGCCACCGCGCGGGACCGCCTCGACCGCTCGCATCACCCGCTCCGTGTCGTCCTCCTCGCCCGCCAGGCGCGGAAACTCGTCCAGCGACACGTCCCAGCCGCACGCGCGACCCAGCTCCGACACCTCATGCGGCTGATACGGCACCACCCGAACCGACTGCACCTCGAAGCCATGCGCCTTGTCCAGCGAGTCGCCGCACAGCCACTTGCCGAAGCAGAAGCGCAGACGGTTCACCTGAGTCAGGTCGGGCAGCGACCCCGACGGCAGCGCCGGCAGCCCCCAGTGGCGGAAGTACGTCATCCGATCAGCCGACAGCGTGATGTCACGCCACTCCGGCGAAATCGTCAGCGACGTCGAGCCCCACACCTGCCCATTCCGCTGGTGCAGCGAGATCTCCACCGCCTTCGTGTCCGGACGCGTCGCCCGTATCCGCAGCCGAACCGCCGACTGGCGCGCGTCCTTCACAAACGCCGACGCCGCCGAGCTGTCCACCTCCACCTCCATCGACTTCGCGTCCGGCGTCCCCGAAAACTCTTTCGGCTCCGACGCGAACACCCACGGACTCTCCGCAAACTGCGGCACCAGCTCCACGCCCTCGCCCGCCGCAAATGCGGACAGCGAGGCCAGCAGCGCACCCACTAACGTCGACCTGACTGGCATCATCATGCCTGTTTCTCCTACTTCTTGCTTCTGCACGAACATGCCTCCCCCGCCCCTAGGCGCCGGGAGACACACGATGACTCCCAATATACTCCACTATCAGGTCAATTGCGAACCCGCCGCCTTCCAATGACAGACAGCCCCCGGCCGGCGACTCGCGCACGCCGACCAGAAGCCTGGCCAGCCTCCGTCCCCGCTCACCTCCTCGGCCTAAGACAGGTCGGACTCAGGCGCTCCAGATGCACCGCCCAGCCCCGCTCCCGCTGCGAATGGTGCACCGCACGCAGTATCCCCCCGTCCTCCTCGACCACCAGACCCACGCTGGCGTCCGCATCGCCCTCCGCCACCACCCGGAACGACTCGTCCAACTGGAACAGCAGATTGCCATACAGCGACGCGATGTAGCCGCCGCCCGGACGACGCTTCAGACACTGGATGGCCGCATACACCGGACGGTGCGTCAGCTCATGGACGCGCCTCAGCCGGAACTGACGGTCATACTCGTAGATCGGCGAGCTCACGTTGCCCTTCAGCGCGCCGCGGCACACGGCCACGGCAAAGCCGTCCGGCGTCGCCGTGATGCCGTCGCAGCCGAACGTGTCGCTGATGGGGAACTCCTGCAGCAGCGTCAGATCCTCCTGCGAGTAGACGCGCACCGTGCTGCCCTCGCTGCCCTTGGCGTAGTCCGTGATCCTGGCGCAGGTGACGTACACCTTGCCGTCATGGCAGCACAGGTCGCCCAGATGATACGGCGCCTCGGCCAACTGCCGCTGCAGCAGCACCCGCCCCTGCGCGTCCGTCTTGACCACCTCCTCCGTGAAGCTCCAGAAATGCTCGCCCCTCCCATTGCGGTCATAGCCCTGAAGATGAAGCCGATAGCACCCCTCGACCTCCAGCAGCCACCCCGACGGCGACGAGACGCCCTGACGCTGCTCAATCGCCGCCGCCAGACGGCGGCGTATCGCCCGCAGCCGCGACGCATCGCGGCTGAACTCACGCGCGCTCGGAGCCAGCTCCGCCCGGAACGACCAGGAGATGTCGCCCGCCAGCGTCAGATACTCGTAGTCCTCAAGGCCATCACGGATGTTCGCCAGCCGTATCGACGGCAGCGGCCCCCGCTCGCCCGGATAGAGCAACTGGCCGTCCCCCGTCGAGTTCATGACCGCCAGCAGCCGGAACGACGGCTGGTAGCACACCGACTCGTCAAGGCGGGAGCCGTCCTGCCACGCATTCACATGCCAGAACAGCAGCCCGTCCGCACGCTGCCAGAACGTCATCCACGGCAGCAGACGACCCTCGATGAACGGATACTCGATGCAGTCGAAATTCGCATACGGATGCTGCGGCACGCAGCACACATACCACCACACCTGATGCCCGCGGCGGCGCAGCTCCGCCGAGAAGTCCTCGTCATAGTCCGACACCACCGGACAGAACCAGTCCGTGATGGCGCAGTCCGTGCGGCTCCGGTCCTTCAGCCAGTCGCGGTAGTTCCGCGCCGTCGTCATGATCGGCAGCTCCGGAAACAGCCTCCGCATCTCCTCATGGCCCCACGACACTATCGGATAGTACTCCGACTCGACCTCGTCAAAGCCATACAGATACGCATACTTCAGCAGGTCATGGCGCCGCAGCTCCGCCACAATCGGCTCCAGGCGCGACTTGAACTCGGCGATCAGCTCCGCATTGTACGCCGATATCGGACTGCGGTAGAACCACAGCGGGTTGTCCTTCGGCTTCGGCACCAGCTGGAAGATGTTGAACGAGTTCATGCCCCGGCTCCGCGCATGGAGCAGATCCTCCAGGCGCGGCTCGCTCGTCCGCGTGATGTCGTCCGGATTCAGCCGATGGTCCAGCAGAATGTCCCACGCCTGACGGCGCAGCGCGTCACGGTCCCCCTCCGGATACGGCCGGCACAGGAAGTTGTCCATCAGCGAGAACGCCGTCCGCAGCCCGAACGTCTCCGGCAGCGCAAAGCCAAACACCGTCACCGACAGCGGCACACGCGCCGTCGCGCCGTCCAGCGTCAGCGTCGCCTCCCCCCGATACGTCCCAGGCTCCGCGTCACGCGCCGCCGTCACCGTCACCCATACCCCCTGCGTCGCGTTCGCCGGAACCGCGAACGGACGCGCCGGCAGCAGCGGGTCCGGCAGCCACATCTCACCGTCACCATACCCCTCCGGATGACGCGCAAACGGACGCTTCCGCGCCACATAGCCCACGCGCTCCCACGTCACCGACCCGCGGAACGCCGCGCCGTCGCCCTCACGGCGCAGCGCCGACAGCGACACCTCCGCCCGCGTGACCGGACCCGACCCAGCCGTCACCAGGATCTGAGCGCTCTCCGCCTCCGCACGCGCCAGCTCCAGCCGGATGTCCGCCCCCGCACCGTCCTCCGCCGGATACGTCGCCGGACTCACATTCGTCATCGAGTCGGCCGTCCACACCCGCCACGCGCCCGTCACCGGATTCCTCGGCAGACTCGGACGTGCCGTCACCGGCAGCTCGTACACGTGGGTCTTCCCGCCCGCCGACACCTCGATCTCCACCGACGACGCCGGCTCCGACAGCTCCGCCAGCCAGCGGATGCCGCCGCTCCGCCCCGACTGCGACCGCAGCTCGCGGCCATCCGCGCCGCGGAACGCCGCCCGCCACGACACCTCGCGGAAGAACGGCGCCTCCAGCAGCACCCCATGCCAGGAAAGCGGCGCCGCCGACTGCATCGTCACCGGCCCCATCTGCACGTCCGGCTCACCTCGGCGCAGCTCGAAGTCGTCGAACCACACCTTCCCATGAGCCTCCTTCCGCAGCATCACATAGTAGCTGATGCGCCGGACCGGCTTCTCCGGACGCACGCACGAGAACGTGTGCCGCCAGTCAAACGAGCTCTCCGCACCTGTCTCCTGGTTCCACAGGCTCCGGAACGCCCACTCGAACGTCCCGTCCTCATACTCGACGTCCAGATAGATGTTGTAGTCCTGATGCCCCGTCACCCGCTCCGCGCGGCTCCAGCCGCCAAACAGGATCGGAGCCCGCGACGGACGCTCGTAGACGACCTCCTGCATCAGCCCGAAGTCCTCCCCGCCCGGACGGCGCTCCGCCAGCACGGATACGCCGCCTCCATGCGTCACCTCACGGTCCGCCCGGAACGACCTCGCCCCGCTGTACACCCGCCAGCCTGTCGGCACGCCATCCGGCTGAACCTGCTCAAACCCCGGATTGGCCAGCTCATTGCTCCCTGCGGCCGCGCCTGCCTGCAGCGCCAGACACGCCATCATCATCGTCATCCAGATGTGTCTCATTGGCTCGTCGCCCTCCTGCTCCTGTCCTGTTTCAACTGACGCCCCGCGTCCGCTCAGCTCTTGTCCCCGCCGCCATACTCCGTCTGCGGCCCCCAGTAGTTGTAGATGGGGTCTCCCGTGCTGTAGTTGTGGTAGAAGTACTTCTGGATGGGGCCGCTCTCGACATGGCCGTCCAGCATCGCATACGGCAGCCGCCCGCCATGGCGCTCCAGCAGCGCCTTGCGCCCCGGAAACGCCGTCAGATTGCTGTCCTTGAAGTGATTGGACAGATTGGGCACTAGGCAGGGAAAGGAGCCCGTGTAGGCATCGCCGGACGTGTCCGAGTGCCAGCACTTGGCGCTCGGCTTCCTGAAGCTGGTGATCGTCTGCTCCATGGTGCTGCTGCCGTCCCAGGTGATGGTCGCCAGCTCGCAACTGACGCCACCGCCGGACAGGCCGCTGTCCGCCCCCGCACTCGGACACATGAAGATCTTCAGCTCCTTGCGCAGGTCATGGATTTTGCTGACCGTGTTCACATCAGCCTCCTTGTAGCCCAGATAGCCCGTCAGCAGCCCGCCCGGATAGATGTCCGTCCGGGTCTGGCTCCCCTGCTGGCACGACTTCAGCAGATAGTCGTCGTTGTCCATCGTGTACTGCACCAAATACAGCACAATCTGCTTGTGGTTCGACACACAACTGATCTGACGCGCCTTCTCACGGGCCTTCGACAGCGCCGGCAGCAGCATCGCCGCCAGAATCGCGATGATCGCAATGACCACCAGCAGCTCAATCAACGTAAAACGACGTCGGCTCATCATGATGCTTTCCTCCAAATCTTGACTGAATGGACTCTCGCCCAATACCGGGCACAACTTCTCAAAACGTCTTGTCTTCGGCAACAAACACCTGGCTGGGCGGGGGCTATGCCCCACGCTCCGCCCCCGCCCCGTCCTGCCGCCTCCTCAGCAGCTCAAACATCCGGCGCAGGTCACGGTACCCGCCCAGAGTCAGCCATACGGCCGTCAGCGGACTCAATACCAGATGCAGCCCCAGAAACACCAGCAGGTAGTTGAACCACCAGCGCTCCGGCCACATCCGTATCCCCGAGCCGGGAAACAGATACCCCAGCACATTCCACACCGTCACCACCACAAAGAACAGCCCCCATCCCAGAACCCAGCACGACACCGATACCGATACCAGCTTGTCCCTCAGCGTGAACTCCTCGTCAAAACCAAACAGCAGCCGCTTGAGCGGTGAAATCCGACTCTTCTGCACCACCACCTGACGCTCGCCGTCCGCATAAGGCCCACGATGCAGCAGACGCTCCAAATCATACGGACGCCGATACGTCGCCAGCGACACCGCCACAAAGGACACCTGCGCCAGCAGCGTCGAGATGAACGACAGCCAGCCGCCATTCAGCGGACACTTCTCCTTCGCCGCCAGCAGCGTCGCGTTCCCAGGAAACGCCGACAGCAGCACCTCACGGCACCACGCCCATACCCGCGCATCCAGCAGACCCACGAACAGCAACGCCGACACCGCCCCCACCACCATCGCCGTCCACGCTCCAGCCACCGTGGCCCGACGACAGTACAGCGCACCCAGTATCGCACACCCCGCGCTCGCCGCAAAGATCGTCCCCGTCAGCATCTGAAACAACCCGATGTACTCGCTCTGACGGTATACCAGGCTGAACACCACCCCAAAGCACGCCACAAACAGCACCGACAGACGCAGCAGCAGCAGATGACGACGCTCGCTCACCGGATGGCCATACAGCGGCAGCACCACATCCTGAACCAGTATCACACCCCAACTGTGGATGTACGTCGTGTCCGTCGACAGCATCAGAAAGAACAGCACCGACGCGAAGACCCCCTTGATCCCTATCGGCAGCATCTGCGACAGCGCCAGCGGCATCTGCATCTGATCCACCACCGCCGACGGCAGAAAGCTCCCCAGATGAGACACCAGCGCCGACGCCTCCCCTCGGTGCGATGACGTGAACAGCACCGCCGCGCCTCCCAGGCAGAACGACAGGATGAAGAAATTCAGCGAGATGGAGCGCCAGGTCCCCAGAATGCTGCCCATCTTCGCCTCATGTGGACTGATGGCCGAGGCCGCATACCCCTGATTTCCCTGCCAGGCCCCACGCCACGCCACACAGAAGTACAGCCCAATCAGAAACAGCCAGATGTTGTAGTCCGCAATGCCCTCCGTGTCAAACGGATTGATGAAGCTCATCCCGTCCGGACGCCCACACAGCGCCTCCTCGAACTCGCTCACCGAGAACAGGCACAGCACGCAGACCGCAACCACCACGCACATCGTGTACAGCAGCAGCGCCTGCACCGTGTCCGTCATCATGTTCTGAACCTGGCCGCCCGACAGCGTCACCACGCACGCCCCGCCCAGAAACAGCACCATCAGCAGCGGATAGGTCGGCACTCCGCACAGCGTCGGAGGCAACCCAAGAAAGCAGATGAAGAAGCTCGCGCCCACAGCCGGGAAGATGCCAAAGTTGATGATGCCAGACAGATAGCACACAAAGCCCATCGCTATCCGAAAACGGCGGCTGTACCGCATCTCGAACAGTTGCGCCAGCGTCATCACCCGCGTCTCACGGTACCGATACCCCACAAAGCCGCTCAGCGTCAGCAACGTCCCCACCACCATCGTGCCAATCCCCCACCACTCGAACGCCCACCCCGAATGGTAGAATCGCTGACCCTCGCGTATCAGCGAAATCAGACCCACCCCGGCCATCCCGTCCGCCGCCGTCAGCAAATACCGCCCCCCCGTCCGGCTCCCGACCAGAAAGTCCTCCACTGTCCTGCTGTACCGCCGCGTCCGGTACAGCAGATAGTACAGCCCAGCAATCGGCATCACCAGTATCAGCCAGTCCCAAATGCTCATCAAGCAATCCTCCCACAGGCTTCTCCCATAATCGCATGGAAAAAAAACAAAACCATCAGCCCCTTGACCCATGACGCCCACGGACTCGTCCGCAACCCGACGACAACCCAAACCACATCACAACGACACACCAGACCCAACCCCCGACACCTGTCCCCACACACACGCCCCAAACAGACACGCACACCCTCTTCTCCTGATGCCACACTCATAAACCCTGACTCCATGATGCTCAATTCTCCCTGTGAAATCAGATAACTAAATCGAATTAGCTTGCCTTTATGGCAGATGTTTTTGGGGAATGGAGGGAAAAAAAGAAAAGACATGGACAGCGGCGGTCGCGGCGTCGCTCCCCCTCGCGTTCGGGTCACGGACGGCGCGGGCGGTCAGACCTCCGAGGGACGGCCGGTCGAGCCCCGCAGGACGAGATGCCCCGACAGCAGCGTGACGTTCGGCGCGGACGCCTGCCCCGCCAGATGCGCCTTCCAGATGCGGATGATGGCCTCGACCTTCTCCGCCATGTCCACGGAAACCGTCGTGATCGGCACCGGCGCCGAGGCGGCCTGCTCCCATTCGCCAATGCCGATGACGGAGACGTCCTCCGGCACCCGCAGCCCCAGACGCAGCAGCTCGCGCTCCGCGCCAACCGCAAAGAAGTCGTTGGCACCCAAAATGGCGGTCGGACGCATGGCATCCGACGCAAACAGCGCCCGCACGGCGACTCCGCCGCAGTCCAGGCTCCAGCGATCCCCGCCATACGACCGGACCACCGAGACACGCGAACCGCCCAGCTCCGCCAGACGCCCCTCGAACGCCGCCATGCGACGGCTCAGAACCTCACGCCGCTCCTCGCACGTCACAATCCCAAACCGACGGTGCCCCAGCCCCCACAGATGCTCCGCCGCCAGGCGACCCGCCGCCTCGTCGTCCACCTTCACCGTCGGAATGATGCCGTCCAGCCACTCGTCAACCACAATCACACAGCGCGCCTGCTTGCGCAGCGCCTCAATGTAACGCTTCATCGCCTCCTTCAGCAGAAAGCTCTCGCAGAGGATGAACGTGTCCACCAGCCCCGTCGACAGCGTGCGCGGCAGACGCAGCTCCCGGCAGTCCTCCTCGCCGACAACCTCCAGCATCACCCGATGATCCCGCAGCAGAAAGCCAGCCTGAAGCTGAAGCGTCCCACGAACCGCGCCATGGTTGTCCGCTATCTGACGCATCGCCTCCCGCGACACCAGGATCCCGATGACCCCCGTGTCGCCCGTCCGCATCGCACGCGCCAGCAGATTCGGTGCATAACCATGCTCCCGCGCGATCGTCAGCACCTTGTCTCGCGTCTCCGGACAGATGCGCACCGTCTCCGACTTCCCATTCAGTATCAGCGATACCGTCGACTGGCTCACATCCGCCAGCCGACCAATCTCACGCATCGTGATACCGCCTCGACTTCCTGTCCCCACCGCCCTCGGCTCCTCTCTCTTACGCTCGAAACCATCTTGCTAATACGATACAACAGCGATGCCGATAGTATATTCGCCCAATAGGTGCTTGTCAAGGACACACGCTCCCCACACGGTGTTTTTCTGCCACCGCGCCTTGCGCCCCCGCTCCCCACAGACAAAACGCGCGGCGGCCCGCCATCCCCGGAAGAGGAGGCAGACCGCCGCGAAAGGGGAGCGGGACGCGGAACGTCCGTCCGTCCGCCACAGGGTCAGTTCAGGTAGTACTTCGCCTGGGTGTGGAACGTGTCGAGCAGCTCGCCGATGGTCGCCGACGTCACATGGCCATCCAGCCAGGCGCTGCTGACGCGGCCGGCGCCATGCGCGCACCACAGCGCGGACGCCCAGCTGTCCGATTTCGACGAGGCGTTGTAGTACAGCTTGACCACATGGCGGTTCGAGCTCGAGATGCGAGCATCCGCAAAGAACAGCAGCGTCGTCGGCTGGTCGGCCGTATAGACGTTCACGTAGCCATTCGTGCGCGTCAGCGTCTTGTTCGCCTTGTCCTTCACATACGAGGTCAGGTAGTTGAACGGATAGCTGTAGTTGAGGAGGAGGGACTCCTTGGTGGACGTTGACGGCTGCAGGGAATTCGGGCAGCACGTCGACTTGCCCGCATCGCCTTCCGTCACCAGCTTCTCCAGGTAGAGCCCGCGCCAGATAGTGTAGTCGGAGCCGCCGCTCGGCCCGATGGCCTCCATCGGCACGCTGCCGTTGTAGTTCTCCGCGTACATCGTCGTGTACAGCATCATCTGCTTCAGGTTGTTCACGCACGAGATGGACCGCGCCTTCTCCCTCGCCTTCGACAGCGCCGGCAGCAGCATCGCCGCCAGAATCGCGATGATCGCAATGACCACCAGCAGCTCAATCAGCGTGAACGCACGCCGTACTCCCCCCGATGACCTCCGAACTCTACCCGAAATTCTCATGCTCATTTTCCTCTTCTGCTGCTCCTGATTGTCCGACTCCTCCAACCTGGAAACATTTTAGTAATATATGCCGTAAAAGTCCCCCTTTCAACCGTCCGCCACCACCGAGCACGATGACTCGCATACAAGACTCGCGTGTTGTCCCAGGCGTTCTTCTCCGACCCATACGCATGGAAGCCCGCCCCTCGGACACGGACGGCACTCCTCATGCGACACTGGACGCCCCCCCCCGGACACCACGGCGCCGGGGACGCCCGCATTCAGGCGGCTCCGGCGCACTCGCCCAGCTGACGGCGGCTCCGCGCCGCACGCCTCACTTGTTGTCCCAGGCGTTCTTCTCTGACCCATACACATGGCCGCCCGGACACGGCCCCACAAAGTCCTTGATGTTCAGCGACGCCACATGGCCGTCCACATACCCCACGTTGAGCTGCACGTTGTGACGCGGCAGCGGACGGCGGTAGTAGTCGCTCTGGCTCGTCGACGTGTACCGCGTCGTCTCACCGCCCGTCAGATTTGACGGCGGCATCCACTGCCAGTCCGTGTTGCCCGACACATACTGCATCCAGTTCTGCGGGTTCTGGTCGCTCGCAATGGACACGCTGCACTGACCCGAGTCGACGAAGTACGCGCTTCCCGACGGACTCGGGCACACCGCCGCTATCGACATGATGTTCGACACGCTGTTGCACCATGTGCTGTAGTTCGTGTTCACCCCATAGCTCCCCGCCTGCCACGACACCCCCGTGTGCACATTCGCCGGACACAGCTTCACCTTGTCGTCGCCGAAGTACGTCTTCGTCAGCACCAGCCACCAGCGGTCATTGCTCTGCCCCAGCACCGCCTTCTGACCTGCTCCCGGCGGGAAGTATCCGCCGAACTCATCCGCATACAGGGTCAGCGCCAACTGCATCTGCTTCAGGTTCGAGCTGCAGCTGATCTGGCGCGCCTTCTCGCGCGCCTTCGACAGCGCCGGCAGCAGCATCGCCGCCAGTATCGCGATGATGGCAATCACCACAAGCAACTCAATCAGCGTGAACCCAACCCATCGTCTCATCGTCAGCATGGTCGCTTTCCTCCTTGTGCCTCTCGTTTTCCAGCATATGTCCGAAGGCCCCCGCGCCTCGCGGGGGCACCTGTCCCGACAGCGGCTCGCCGTCTGGCAAAAAGCCTGCCGACGCCACATGGCCTGACGTCCAAGCACGGCTCGCGCCCGCCATCCTCATGTGATGCCATACCATACACACTCCGGGCCTCCTGTCCACAGCCCCCGACGTTTTTTTGCCTCCTCGTCAGTAATTCGTGATCATCAGATGCTCCGAGCCTTTGCTCCCTTTTTCAGACTCCGACAGGCCACTGGGCTCCCTGGCGCGTTTGCGCCTTTGGCGTCTTTTGTGGACTCCAATAGCCCCCAGCGCCCCCACCAATCTTGCCGCAGGGCCATTCGTTATGGGAGGGTATTGCCAGCCGTCGTCCAACCCCTTTTCCAGTCTGACACCATGCAGCCCACCTTCGCCACCAGCCAATTCCAGGAGCAGGCATGCTCCTTTGAGTCCGCCGGCGAGACCGTCAAGGCCATCGTCACCCGTCCGCCCCAGGGAACGCCCGTCAGGGGCGGCATCGTCCTCTCCCATGGCTGGAGCGGCTTCCGCTCCGGCCCCAGCGGCATCCTCACCGCCTTCGCCCGCGAATTCGCCGTCCTCGGCTACGTCTCCCTCCGCTTCGACTACCGCGGACGCGGCGAGTCCGAGGGCGAAGGGCTCCAGGCCACCCTCACCACCATGGCCGACGACCTCGTCGCCGCCGCCGCCTTCCTCAAGCGCTCCGAACACCTCGACCGCCCCGCCTTCTGCGGACTCTGCTCCGGCGGCAACGTCGTCATCGGCACCCTCAAGCGACTCCCAACCGCCTCCAGGCTCCTCCTCCTCTCCGTCTACCCCTTCTCCGACGGCGACGCCTTCGGCCGCGACGTCCACCGCACCCTCCATTATCTCCATCTCTACTGGAAGAAGCTCCTCCGGCCCGACACCTGGTCACGCCTCGTCAGGGGCGACGTCAGCCTCCGCAACGTCGCCAAGGTCATCTTCGGCCACTTCCTCAACCGCGGCGCCAACCGCCGTCGCGAACGGGGCGACGCCAAGCCATCCGCCCCCGCGCCCAGCGCCGCCGCGCCCCAGCTCCCCCAGGCCGTCAAGGCCGCCAAGGTGGAAAGCCGCTCCCAGGAGGGCCGCGAGGCCCCCAAGAAGCACCTCGCCAACCTCCGCCCCGACCTCCCCGGCATCATCGTCTACGGCTCCGCCGACCCCGACGCCCCAGCCGCCGGCAAATACTACGGCGACTACATCCGCGAGCACCATCTCCCCATCGACCTCGCCACCATCGACGGCGCCAACCACAACTTCACCTCCCCCGCCTGGCGACGCCAGGCACTCGACCTCCTCAAGGCCCACCTCTGACCTCCCACGCCCCACCTTCTGTCGTTGCTTTAGTCGACTCAATCGAGACAAAAAAAGCGCCGCGACAGCGGCGCCTGCCCCGACGGCGCATCACCGTCGGGCGACCATCGACCCAAGCAAGAAAAATCTGCGGGACACCATGGCACTGGCGGGAGACCTCTCCCAGGCCAGCCTGAGACGTCTGGCTGACC
>CALZPA010000087.1 GCA_945827525.1 uncultured Lentisphaeria bacterium
AGGCATTGTGTCGTCTCATCCTCTTGCTTCTCCCTTTGTCTTGTCTCATCTTGGCCTTGTCATGGCAGGTCTGGCGCGGCGGCGCGCCCCCTGCCCTGCCCTAGCGCGCCACCAGCTCGATGTCCGCGAGGCCGTGGCGGACCAGGCAGTAGCCGGGGACGTTGGCCGGCGCGGGGCGACCGACGAAGTTCGGCTCGATGTTGAACGAGGTCGTGACGACCGCGTAGGACTCTCCCTCGGCGAGGTGGTGCGGCCCCAGCAGGTTGCGCAGCGACGTCGTGAGCGTGAAGGTGATGGTGTTGTCGCCCTCGTGCAGCAGGCCGGCCACCTCGACGAGGTACGGCTCCCAGAAGCGTTCGCCGGCGGGCTGGCCGTTGACGGCGACCTTCCAGGAGTTGGCGCCCTGCGGGCGGAAGCGCAGCGCCGTGGCCGACGCGGCCTCGTCGGCCGTCAGCGTGACGTGCGCCTCGAGCGTGGCGCTGCCCGCGAAGAAGGGCAGTCCCGCCGACAGCAGCAGGTCGCCGGCGTCGACCGTCCGTCCCAGCGCGGGCGCGCACAGCGCGAACGAGCCGTTGCAGCGCATGGCCTCGCGCGGCAGCTCTTCGGTCTCGCCCGTGTGGCGGACGCCGAAGCGCCCCATCAGGTAGACGCTCTCCAGCTCCGTGTCGAACGTCAGCATGTTGTACTCGGTCTCGAACTGGCGCGCGGCCTCCAGCTTGCCGTACAGCGCGGCCTCCTGGTGGTAGCGCAGCGACAGCGAGAGGACGTTCTCGCCGGCGCGCAGCGCCGGCGGCAGCGGCACCGTCCGGAACGCGGAGTCGAACTTGTAGCCGGTGTCCGTGTTCGGGAAGGGCACGCCGTTCAGGGCCATGGTGAAGAGCTGGGGCGTCTCGACGACGAGCGTCAGCGGCGTGGCGAGGTCGAGGTCGTCGGCGACCTGGAAGGGTATCTCCAGTTCGACGTCGACGTCGCGCTTGAGGACGATGAGTCGGCTCTGGAGCGAGATGATGTCGCAGGACTGCCACTCGCCGCCCTCGACGCGGTAGCGGCAGCGGTCGAGGGTGAGCAGGTTGTCGTCGCAGGCGGCCAGGGTCATGTCGGCGGGGAGCCGGCGCAGCGCGGGGGCGACGGCGAGCTGGCGGACCATGGAGGCGGGGCGGAGGGCGAGCGGGCTGTTGGGCACGAAGAACAGGGCGCTGTCCGCCGCGCCGAAGTAGTAGTCGAACTCGAGTCGTCCGTCACGGGCCTGGACGCCGGGGACGAGGCGGAACGCGCCGGTGCGCTCGTCGATGAGCTCGACCTGCGGGCCGGTGGCCGGCAGCGAGACATGCACCATGGCGCCCTCCTGGTAGCGGCGGTTGACGAGGTAGTGGACCTGTCCGCCTCGGCCGTCGAGGTCGTCGACCTCGCGCCGCGCGGCCAGCATCTCGGTGCAGGGAGCGCCGTTCTCCGTGAGCCGGACGCGGGCGGGGAACAGCGCGGCGACCTCGGCGACGGCGGCCGCCTCGTCGGCGACCTCGGGCAGCGCGGCGAACCAGGCGGTGGCCGCCTCGTCGGCGGGCTCGCCGTCGAGGCTGAAGGGCGCGTCGGCGGCCTGGGCGTTGCGGATGCGCCAGACCTTGCCGCCCGCCTCGGTGAAGTCGCGGAGCAGCCCGTAGACGCTCCTGGACAGGTTGAGCACGGCGGGGATGACGACGGCGCGGTAGGCGCACTCGCCGATCTCGATGCGTCCGGCGCGGCAGCGCGCGTGCTCCTCGCAGATGAGCTCGTCGGCGTAGTGGTGGGGGATGAGGGCGGCGTCGAGGAGGGTGGTGAGGCGGTTGAGGACGTTGGTGTAGTGGGCGAGTCCGGGGCGTCCCTCGCTGCCGGCGAAGCGCATCCAGACGGAGGACTGGGGATGGATGACGAGCGTCTCGGTGCGCTGGCGTCCGCCGGCCAGCACCATGCCGACGCGGGTGAAGAGGTCGTTGATGACGTGGTAGTCGTCCCACCAGGGCTGGTGGTAGGAGGCGGAGGAGGGGTAGTCGCGCTTGCGCAGTCCGCGGAGCGTGTAGCCCTCGAGGTGCTGGCAGAGCCAGTTGACGCCGTGGGCGAGCTCGGGCTGGAAGATGAAGCGCTGTCCGGTGAAGTTGCAGTTCCAGCCGGTGAGGGCGAAGCTCTCGGTGAGGATCTGGCGCTGTCCGAACTGGGCGGCGACGGAGACGACCTGCGTCATGAGGATGCAGTTGGGGAGGGAGCGTCCGAGGTGGTCGATGCCGGGGATGTGGTAGTGCTGGTACTGGGGCATGATGGCGCCGTTGCAGACCAGCTGGCCATGGCAGGACTCCTCCAAGACATGGTGGCCGGTCAGCAGCCAGCCGTGGGCGTCGCACCAGTCGCGTATCTGCCCCATGAAGTTGTCGCGGAACATCTTGGCGCAGAGGCGCCAGAAGCGGACGCGGACGGCGGGCGCGCCGGGGAGGTCGTAGGCCAGGGCGGGCAGCTCGGGCAGCAGGTCGCGGCCGTACTCGCGCTGGTAGGCGTCCTCCAGCACCAGCGACCAGAGCAGTCCGTTGCGGGAGAGCTGCGGCTCGTCGGTGAAGATGCCGCGCATATGGGCGAGCAGCTCCTGGGGCAGATGGTCGTAGTAGTGCTGGTGCGTCACGCGGATGAACTCGGCGACGACCTTGGGGTCGAGGTTGTCGACGTAGTAGCGGTTGACGAGGTAGTAGGCGCGCATGACGGGGCCGGTGACGTCGGCGGGGAGCCCGCGTCCGAGGAGGACGGAGCCGTCCTCGGAGTAGAACGCGATGGTGTGGTCGGCCTGCCGGGCCTGCGCGGCGTCGGTGACCTCGAAGCGGAGGTACTTCTGCTGGAAGTGCTCGCCGAGTCCGTTGACCAGTCCGCCACCGAAGCCGGAGGGCCAGCCGTTCTCGTCGTAGAGCCAGGCGTTCATGCCGAGCCTGCCGGCCTCGTCGCAGCAGGCGCGGACACAGGCCATCCACTCGTCGGAGAGGTAGACGGTCTGGAGTCCGCCGCGGGCGTGCATGAAGAAGCCGCCGATGCCTTGCCGGTGCATCTCGCGGATCTGGCGTCTGAGCTCCTCCGGGTCCAGGCGGTCGTTCCAGCTCCAGAACGGGCAGGGACGGTACGAGACGTCGGGGTGCTGCAGGTCGAGTTTGGTCATGGTGTCAGTTCTCCTGGGGGAAGAGGGTCATGGGATGGTCGGGTGCGGTCTGGCTCAGGCCGGGCAGCGCCTCGTCGAATTTGGCCTTGAGCTGGCCGAGCTTGTCAAGATAGTAGGCGGTGTTCTCGTCGCGGGTCTCCGGCTCCACGCCCTCGTAGAGGCGGCAGTTGTCGACGACGGCGCACTTCCGCCTGGTGCCGGTGACGTAGAACTGGACGCTGTCGCCCTGGCGGAAGGGCGTGTCGGCGCGGAGCGCCAGCTCGTAGGCGGCGCTGCGGCGAGTGGTGCCCTTGGCCAGCTTCTGGGCGTAGGCCTCGGGGGAGATGGTCAGGTTCTCGCGCTGGACGAAGTCCTCCAGCGGCAGCGTTCGCTCGCGGATGCGCCTGGCGTAGTCGTCCCAGAGGGGCGGGACCTCGGCGGCGCGGCCCTCCAGCAGCAGCGTCACCACCTCGCGGATGCAGCGGCGCTGGAACGGCTCCAGCCCGCGCGACTTGAGGGCCGCGCCGGACAGGCGCACCTCGCCGGACGCCTCCAGCAGCGCGTAGTTCTTCGCCTTGTAGGAGAACATGGAGACGTAGGTGGCGTCCAGGTCGACCTCGATGCCGGGCGGCAGCGTCGCCTGCACGCGGGCGGCCATCTCGGCGGTGGAGTCGAGTCCCGGCGGCGGCGTGAAGTAGAGTCCGTCGGTGTCCATCTCGATGATGCGCGCGCCCTGCGACTGGAGGAAGTCGCGCATCGAGGAGAGGATGTCGCGTCCGCGCGCGGTGATGCGCGAGGCGAGGCCATAGTCGTTGAACGTGCCCTGTGCGAACGCCGTGTAGCCGTAGAACGAGTTGATGAGGATCTTGAAGCTGGACTGGAGCGCGGCGAGGCGCTCGCGGGCGGGCCCGGGCGGCGCGGCCCGCATCGCGTCCTTGGCGCGGAGCCGGAACTCGCGGAGCCGCTCCAGCAGCCGCAGGAACGCGCCGCCGTGGTCGCTGGCCGGCGTCAGGCGCTCGCCGCAGACGATGGACGGATACAGGCTGCGCACGTCGATGTGCCAGACGTCGCGGAAGACGCCGCTGACCAGGGACTCGCTCAGCGCGCCCTGGAGCGGCTGCGGCGGCTGCGGCTCGGGCAGCGCCAGTCCGGCGGACAGGTACTCGGCGCAGAGGAGCGCGTCGATGCGCGTGGCGTTGCCTCGGCAGAGGCAGCTCTGGTAGCTCAGCGGGACGAGCTGCGCCTGGTAGAAATAGCTGGGGGAGAGCCGCCGCGACAGCGCGTCCGTCTCGCGCACGTCGTCCAGGCAGTAGGCCTTGAGCGTCTCGGGGGCGGTCTCGTAGAGGCTGGAGATGTCCTGCCCGGGGACATAGGTGCGGTTGGGCGCGGCGACGCCGAAGTGTCGGGCGCAGGCCTTGAGGCCGTAGCTGTCCAGGTCGCGGTGGACGATGTCGTGGAGCATCACCAGGAAGTAGGTGTCGACGACGTGCCGGCCAAAGATGTCGAGCCGCTGGTAGGTGATCTGGCGCTCGCCGGCGCTGAAGCGGCTGGCCCGCGAGCGGCAGACGCGCCCGCCTCGCCCGAGCCGCAGCGGCAGCCGGAGCCGGCGGCAGCGCGTCTCGATGTAGGCCAGGTCGAAGTTGAAGATGTTGTGGCCCTCGATGACGTCGGGGTCGCGCTCCTGGATGAGGTCCATCATCCGGGTGAGGAGGGCCGCCTCGCCGCCCTCCTCGCGGTTCGAGAGGCAGACCTCGAAGCCGTCGCTGTCCCGCAGCGACACCAGCGTCACCTCGTCCTCGGGGCAGGCGGCGTCGCAGAAGCGGTGCCCGGGGCCGCAGTGCGTCTCGATGTCCAGCTGAAGGCGCCGCAGCTCCTCGAACGCCATCCCCCGGAACAGCCGCAGCCGCAGCCGCGTCAGCATCTGCTGGCACAGGTCGCCGAACACCCGGTACGGCGCCCCGGGCGACGACGGCGACACGCCCGTCGCCGCCTTCAGGCGCTTCAGCCCCGCCTCGTAGGACGCGGCGTCCGCGAACGTCACCAGCGTCCGCTGCGTCCCCGGCCCGGCCAGGGGCTCCACCGACGCGGCGCCCAGCCCGTCCGCCAGCCCCGCGTCCGCCAGCAGCGCGAAGGGCGCGAACGGGCGGCGCTCCTCCCGCACCGTCCCGTCCGCCAGACGGCGGAACAGCACCGCCTGGCCATTCTCGTACTCGACGGCGACCACGCGGTCCTCGACGCTGCACACCAGCTCCTCAAGATTCATGCCGTCCATGTCGCTCCTTCTGCTTGCCCCCGGACAGCGTTCGGCGAACGCCGCCCGGCGGGCTGACACACACTCCTGCGCCACAGCGGAGCCAGACGCAGACAACTAACAAAACATAGTGCCAAATTCGCGTCTGTCAACCGGCGGAGGCCCGCCGCCGCCCACGGAATTTCTCGGAAGGGGCGGGCCTAAGCGGCTCAGTACGGGTAGGTGAGGCTGGTGTTGCTCCAGTTCCACCAGTACTTGGCGCGGTCGGCGACGACCTGGTTGCCGCTGAGCGCCTCGACATGGGCGTCGACCATCAGCAGGTTGCACATCCCGCCGTGGCGGTGGGTGCCGACGCGCGGGCCGCCGCTGTCGCCGGGCAGAAGGACATTCGTCTCCTTGGTGCCGGTGGAGGCGTTGTTGCCGTGGTCCTCGTCGCGGTTGTCGGCCAGGGAGCAGGCGGTGGTCGGCCTCTTGACGAGCGTGCGCTTGAGGCAGACCTTGTCGTTGTCCTGCTGGTGGATGTAGTAGTTGGCGACGTAGCCGATGGGGTATTCGGCGGTGCTGTCGGGGTATTCGAGCGCGACGGTGACGGGCGCGGCGCTGCCGGTCGGGCACTCGTAGAGGCGCGTGTCCTGGATGTAGCCGTAGAGGAAGTGGCACCAGATGAAGTAGGAGACGCGGCTGCCGTCGGCGTGCGTGCCGAAGTGCGGCACCAGGTAGTTGCGGTTGTCGTTGCTGTACATCTGCGAGGCCACCCCGAACTGGCGCAGGTTGCTCACGCAGCTGATGGCCTCCGCCTTCTCCCGCGCCTTCGACAGCGCCGGCAGCAGCATCGCCGCCAGGATGGCGATGATGGCGATGACGACGAGCAGCTCGATGAGCGTGAAGCGGCTCCCCGTGTGGTTCTCGGTTCTCATGCTTCCTTTCCTTCGTCTTTCTTCTTTTCTGGCTTTCGGTTCTGCCTGTCTGCGCCTGGCGGCGCGCTCACGGCTCCAGGCCGAAGATGGCGGTCTGGTTCTCGCGGAGCTCGACCTCGAACGACGTCACCGGCACGTCCGTGACGGCGCGGCCCTCGATC
This sequence comes from uncultured Lentisphaeria bacterium, assembly GCA_945827525.1. Lineage (GTDB taxonomy): Bacteria > Verrucomicrobiota > Lentisphaeria > Oligosphaerales > Oligosphaeraceae > CAAGGB01. The sequence continues at coordinate 6,475 of CALZPA010000087.1, forward strand.
ATCTCCGTGATGCGGCGTGGCCTCGGCAGCCGGACGGTGCGGCGCCCGGCCCGGGTCGCGACCACCGAGACCATGGAGGCGTTGGCGTAGACCACATCCTCCTCGTCGATGTAGGAGTGGACGCCGGCCAGGCGCCCCAGATTGCGCCAGAGCGCGGCGGGCAGCTGCGGCTGGGCGCAGTAGACCGCCGTCCAGCCCTCGAAGCGCCGCGCCACCACGGCGGGACGCCCGTCGGACAGGCGCGCCAGCACGATGGCCTCGCCGTCGTCGGGCAGCAGCGGCAGCGCGTCGGCGTAGGAGTCCGCGCCGAACGTCGTGCCGGCGAGCCCGTCGCAGAAGCCGGGCGCGTCCGTGAAGGTCATGGCGCCGCGGACGGGCTCGCGCCCCAGGCGGACGTTGACGCCGGTGAACTCCTTGATGCGCTCGGGGCGGAACTGGCCGTCGGAGTAGAGCCCCGAGCCGGGCATGAAGACGATGACCCGCCCGTCGCGCCGGAGGCGGTCCAGGTCGCGACGGAGCGTCGCGTCCGGCGCGAACGCCATGCTCATGACGAGGAGGCGGCAGTCCTGGAGCGCGTCCAGGTCACTGGCGAGGGCGTGTCCGACGGGGAAGCCGGCGCGGTGCAGGCGCGGCAACTGGCGCACCAGCAGCTCCGAGCCCAGGCGGTCGCCCACCTTCATGTAGGGGATGGAGGGCGCGTCGACGACCAGCGCGGCCTGGAAGCTCGGCGTCCGGTCGAGTCGCTGCGCGTCCTGGGCGACGCGGGTCAGGTTCCTGACGACGGCGCGAAGCTCGGGCACATCGTAGCGGTTGGAGCCGACGTCGAACCACCACTGGGCCACGCCGGCGGTGAGGACGCAGGCCAGCTCCTTGTCCTGCTGCACCTTGTCGCCGGCGATGTCCGCGGGCTTGCCCCACGTGCCCAGCGTGCCGGGCGAGATGGACGTGCGCACGTCGTTCTCGTCAAACCACAGCTTGCCGTGACGCCGCACGGAGTCGACCAGGGACATGAAGTGGGTGGTGCCGAGGCCGCCGAGCTGGCGGAACGCATAGGAGGTCGGCGAGCAGACGAAGTCGATGTCGGGCGACTCCAGGACCTGCCGCAGCGCCAGATGGCCCGCGTTGTGGAGGCGGTGCCCGCCGCCGAGCTGGAGCAGGTAGCCGTAGAAGACGCCGACCGTCTTCCGGCGCCTCGTCGCGTCCTTGACGACCTTGGCGAAGTAGGTGATGGTGTCCGCCACCAGCCAGGAGTTGTAGGTGTAGTAGTCGATGACGTCCTGCTCGGCGGTGGGGTCGCGGAAGGAGCCGAAGGAGGCGGCGGCGCGCTTCTGGTAGGAGGGGATCTCGGCGGTCTCCAGGGAGACGGCGCGGCTGTTCCAGGCGCGGCGGAGCGACTCGTCGTCGCCGTAGCGCTCCCTGAGCCAGGCGCGGAACTTGGCCTGGTTGACGGGCGAGTAGTCGACCCACTCGTTCTCGTTGGAGCCCCACATCATCCACTCCTCGGTGATGCCCGAGGCGAGGTGGTACCCGATGAAGTTGTTGGCGTAGGGCGAGGTCTCGATGTGCCGGATGAGCCGGCGGAGCCCCTCGGCCGTGTCGCGCCGCCAGGCCTCGGAGGCCCAGGAGGGCGCCGGGCGGACGCCGCGGTGCATGAACACATACCGCTCGCCCGTCGGACGCTCGGCGATGACGATGTCGTCGGGGTGACGCTCCGACCACCAGGCGGGCGCATGGAGATACAGCCTCGGGAAGATGCGCGCCTGGCGGTTCGCCCCCAGCACCATCGCCACCCGCTGCTCCAGCTGGGTGTAGTCATAGGTGTCAGGAGACAGCCAGGTCAGCGACGACAGCCCCGGATAGCCCTCCGTCGGACTGGCGCAGAACGTGAACAGGTCGACGTCCGCCTGCGTGAACGAGGCGAACTTCTCCGGCGACGGCCCGTAAGCCGCCGCCGACATGCCCGTGTGCGGCTTGCCGTCGATGAACAGCGTCGGGACGCCATGGTGGAGCCTGACCTCGGAGACGCCGCCCTCGACGTCGCTCCCCACCTGGCGCAGGCGGGTGCGCCCCAGCGTCCGGCAGACGCTCACCTGCTCCAGCTCCCCGGACGAGCCCTGCCCGTGCAGCACGACGTCGTAGTCGCCGCCGCGCATCAGCCAGGCCAGCCGCAGCGGCGCGTCAGCCGACAGCCGCAGCCGACCATCGCCGCCCGCCTCCGTCCGCAGCTCCACCGAGGCCGTCTCCATCTCGCCGCGCTGCAGGCTCAGCCGCGCCCGGACATCCCGCAGCGGCGTCCTGACGCCCACCTCGAACGGCGTGACGGCGACCTCCGAGTCGCCGTCCACCTGCTCGGGGAACGCGAAGCCACGCACGTCCGTGACCTCGGCGACGGCCGTCACCACCCGCACGCCGCGAATCTGGACATGGTAGTCGCGGCCGCCCTCGATGTCGAACGCGATGAGGGCGAACGACGTCAGCGGGAAGAGCATTGGCCCCGTCTTCCGGCTCGTCCAGGAGGCCAGCGCCCAGTCACGCCACGCGAACGTGATCGTCTGCTCCTGTCCGGACGTCGCCAGGGGATGGCGGCGGGCGACCCACTCCGCTCCGCTGGTGTCCTGCATCTTCGCGCACAGCGTGAAGGGTGCGCCGGGATTCGCCAGCGTCACCTCGATGCGGGTGAACGGCGCGGCGATCGGGAACATCCGGAACAGGTCGTTGAAGCGCGTGCCCTGCCTGGGCGTGAAGCGCCATTCCAGCCGCCCGTCCCGCCACTCGTGCTCGGCCGCCGCGAACTCGCGGCTGAGCCGCCCCGGGTCACGCGCCGTTGTCCAGCCGCTGCCCACGCCACGCGGACGGGCGATCTCCTCCGTATGGAACGACACGGCGGCCTCCTGGGCCACCAGCGACCACACCGCCATCGTGGCGGCCAACACGCACCAATGTCTCCTCATCGCTGCTCCTGAAATCCGGCTCGAGCCAAGGTGCCGGACGCCACTCGGCGACCGCGCACAGTTACGGTGGGAAATTTATCCCCGCCCAACCCCCTTGTCAAGACATGGCGCACCCCGGACGGAACACCTTGTCCCACCTTCCCGCCCAACTGGGACAGCCTGTCACACCCCACCCCCCACGACACCCCCGCGCAGGCTCCCGGACACGCCTCTGGCAAAGTTGGCACGCCGTCTGCTATATTGAAAACTGTCCGCACCGGACGGGATGCCGCCAGGCGACCCGCACCGGGCGCGGCACGAACCGCACAACCGGTCCGCAGGACCATAAAGATTTGCACTCACACATAGAAAAAAAGGAGAAACGACTATGCTGCATTCAAGAAACACCCTCTGGAACCCCTGGCACGAGCTGATGGACTTCGACCGCGTCTTCTCGCCGCTCTTCGGAGCCTCCGCCGGACGCCACGACTTCCCGCCCGCCAACGTCTGGACCAGTGACGACAAGCTCGTCTTCACCTTCGAGCTCCCCGGCGTCAAGGCCGACGACCTCGAGATCTCGGCCAAGGCCGACACGCTGACCGTCAAGGGCAGCCGTAAGCCCGACGTCCTCCCCGAGGGCGCGCAGTACGTCCGCCAGGAGCGCGGCAGCGGCTCCTTCACCCGCAGCTTCGCCCTGCCCTTCAAGATCGACCAGGATGCCGTCGAGGCCTCCTACATCAACGGCGTGCTGACCATCACCCTGCCGAAGGCCCGCGAGGTCCAGCCCCGCAAGATCGCCATCGCCGCCAACTGAACGGCGCCTCCCGACGTCGCCCCTGAAACCTCAAACCCACTGAGAAGGAGATACAACCATGACTGAAGCCAATACCAATACCAACACCCTCACCAAAGCCAACGAGGAGCCCCGCAAGACCACCGTCTTCACCCCGCAGGTCGACATCTTCGAGACCGACGCCGCCGTCTGCCTCGTCGCCGAGCTGCCCGGCGTCTCCGAGAAGAACGTCGCCGTCGACCTCCAGGGCAACACCCTCACCATCCGCGGCACCACCGAATTCCAGGCGCCCGAGGGACTCAAGATCGCCTGCGGCGAGTACACCCCCGACCGCATCTACGAGCGGCAGTTCACCCTCGGCGACACCATCGACCAGGACGCCATCACCGCCAGCATGAAGGACGGCCTGCTCAAGCTCGTCCTCCCCATCGTCAAGGAGCACACCTCACGCAAGATCGTCGTCCGCACCGAATGACAGACGACCGCTGACTGAGGCCAGCCCACAGGCCCCCTTCCCGACGCACCCGCGCCGGGAAGGGGGCCTTTTTCGCGCCCGGACGCCCGTCCGACTTGACAAGATACCCTGCCTCGGCTACCTTAAGGGGACATCTCATGCCCGCCGCCCCCCACGACCGCATCCAGGAACCTCCATGCTAGCCGAACGCCTCAAGTCAGCGCTTCCCCTCATCGCCATCGTCGCCGTGGTCTTCTTCGCCCCCATGGGCATCGGCGGCGCGCTCTTCGCCCTCCTCGCCGCGGCGATGCTCTGCCTGGCCTGCTCCGAGACGTTCGCCCTGCTGGCGCCGCCGCACAGCCGCCGTCTCCAGCTCATCGTCACCGTCACGGGCCTGCTGATGTCGCTGCTGGCCGCGCTGCCCTGGCTGGCCTCCCTCACGGCGTGCGGCGAGACGCGGCGCCTCCTGGAGCAGGCCCAGGAGCTCGGGCATCTCCTGCCCGCCGCCGCGCTGCTGCTGGCGTTTCTGCTCTCGTTCCGCGAGACGCCCACGCGCGAGCAGGTGAACGCCATCCTCATCGCCGCCGGCGCCGGACTGTTCATCTGCTGGCAGCTCCACTACTTCGTCCGCATCTTCTACCATGTCGGCAACGGCGAGCCGCGTCTCCTGCTGCTCTACCTCATCGCCGTGACGAAGATGGCCGACGTCGGCGCGTTCGCGGCCGGCACGCTCTGCGCGCGCCGCCCCGGCGGCAACCACCACCTCGCGCCCCTCATCAGCCCGAAGAAATCCTGGGAAGGGCTCGTCGGTGGCACCGTGCTGTCCCTGGCCACCTCCCTGGCGCTCGTCGCCTGCTGCGGCGACCGGCTCGCGCTCACCGCCGGACAGCCCCTCATCGGCTGGGGCGGTGCCATCCTCATCGGCGTCGCCGCCTCGCCCATCGGACTCCTCGGCGACCTCGCCGAGTCCGCTATCAAGCGGGCAGCCAACGCCAAGGACTCCGGCAGCCTCCCCGGCATCGGCGGCATCCTCGATGTCCTCGACAGCCTCCTCCCCATGGGCCCCCTCTTCTACGCCTACCTCCGCCTCGCCGCCGCCTGACGCGACGCGCCACCCACCAGCAACCCACAAGCAGCACCTGGCATGGACACCCACCTCGACGACCATCCCGACAGCCTCGACGACGAAAAGCCTCCGCGACGTTCCGGAGGCGACGACCTGGCCAACGGCCACGCGACCCGCCTCCAGCCCCCTCGCACGCGCACCCCAAGACGCCTCATCTTCCTTTGGCAGCGCGTCCTCCTGCGCATCTAGCCCCTTCCCCGGCACGACTCCCCCAGCGCGCCACGCCGACCATTCCCGGCCCGCACGCGCCCCCTCGCACCCCAACCGTCAGCCCGCCGAAGGAAGACCCCATGAACGACCATCTCTCCGCCATCCTCATCATGGTGACGCTCGTCGCCATGTCCGGCTTCTTCTCCGCCACCGAGACCGCCTTCTCCTCCATCAACAAGACACGCCTCAAGGCCCTCGCCGAGGAGGGCAGCAGCCGCGCCTCCACCGCCCTCCAGCTCGCCCACAACTACGACCGCCTCATCTCCACCATCCTCATCGGCAACAACATCGTCAACATCGCCGTCGCCTCCGTCGCCACCCTCTACTTCGTCAGGCTCTGCGGACAGGAGATCGGCGCCACCGTCGCCACCGTCGTCATCACCCTCGTCGTCCTCGTCTTCGGCGAGATCTCGCCCAAGAGCATCGCCAAGGACTGCCCCGAGAAGGTCGTCCTCCTCGCCGCCCCCGTCATGAGGCTCCTCGTCGCCGCCTTCACCCCCGCCAACTACCTCTTCTCGCTCTGGAAGCGAGTCCTCTCGCGACTCCTCCGGCTCAACAGCAGCGCCAAGATGTCTCAGGCCGAACTCCTCATGCTCGTCGACGAGGTCCAGCAGGAAGGCTCCATCGACGACGGCGAGGGCGAGATGCTCCGCAACGTCATCGCCTTCACCGACCAGGAGGCCTGCGACATCCTCACCCCACGCGTCGACCTCGTCGCCCTCCCCGAAACCGCCAGCAAGGAGGAGGTCGCGCGGAAATTCGCCGAGACCAAATTCTCGCGCCTGCTCATCTACCGCGACTCCATCGACTCCATCACCGGCGTCATCCACCTCAAGGACTTCTACACCAGCTCCGGCGTCACCTCACAGAGCCTCACCGACATCATGATGACGCCCATCTACACCCACGAGTCCGCCAAGCTCAAGGAACTCCTCAAGCAGCTACAGGCCAGCAAGTCGCATGTCGCCGTCATCAACGACGAGTACGGCGGAACCAGCGGCATCGTCACCATGGAGGACATCCTCGAGCAGCTCGTCGGCGACATCTGGGACGAGCATGAGGACGCCATCCTCAACTTCCGCAAGACCGCCGAGCGCACCTACGCCGTCGACGGCTCGCTCCTCCTCACCGACTTCTGCAAATTCCTCGACGTCCGCAACGAGTCCGAGGCCACCACCGTCTCCGGATGGGTCATGGAGCAGCTCCAGAGACTCCCCGAGCCCAACGACAGCTTCCACTTCAACAACTTCACCGTCACCGTCACCAAGGTAGACAACCGCCGCGTCAAGGCCATCTCCGTCGCCCTCGACGACGACGCCCCCGTCCCCGTCACCCAGGACGACGACTCCCACGACGCCTGACACCCCCTCAATTCCAGCAGGCAGTGGAACGACAACGGCCATTCCTGTCAAACCCGTCTGCATCCTCGCACCTGTGGGCATACAGCCTCCCATGGTCGTATCCCACACGTCCCCACTCATATTCTCAAGCCTAAATGGGGCAAACACTTAGGCCTATCTTCAATGTCACCCCACTAAAAAATCACTCCCTATACTTGCAATCCATCAGCCCTCTGCTATCTTACTCCTATTAGCATATAGGCATTAGCGAATACAAATGAATGTCACGAAGGGCA
>CALZPA010000088.1 GCA_945827525.1 uncultured Lentisphaeria bacterium
CTTTTGTGGATAATAAGCATTGATTTACGTAAATCAATCCCCAGCTTTCACGCCTAACCCGACACGAGCCCCCAGTCCCAGCTATCCCCTTCGCCCCCGCGTGCCCCCCGCGCACTGGGGCGCCTTGTTTGCGCCTTTTATGTCTTTTTGTGTCTTTTTGTGTCGTTTGTGGATACCAATGAAATATTTTCGTAAATAAAACCTTGACTTGCGGCGCTACGGGTGTAGTTTGTGAAATAAGCCAGTGGATATTTATTTTTGTAAATCTATTTTTGTTTTGAGTAATATTTTTGTTGATTTTCTCGTTTTATGATTTGAATTCAGTAAATTTTTCGTTAAATTAGCCAGGCAAGAACTCAATCAGCAGAGGACAGGCAGGATCATGGCCAGGAAGAGCAAGGAGAACAACATCAACCTGATAGCGGAGGAGGCGGGCGTCTCGGTAGCGTCGGTGTCCCGGGTGCTGAACAACCACCCGGGTGTGAGCGAGCGAATACGCGAGCGTGTGATGGCGGCGGTGCAGCGTCATCACTTCTCTCCGGACCGGGCGACGGAGCGTCGTCTGCGGCTGTGCGTGCTGCTGGGGACGGGGGACATCACGGACTACATGTCGACGCTGCTGACGGGGATGAACCTGGCGGCGGGCGAGCAGGGCGTCGAGCTGTCGGTGCATCCGTGCCATCAGGTGTCGGGGCCGCTGCTGCGCCACTGCCGCGACTGGCGCGCGGACGGCGTGGCGGTGATTGGCGGGGACGCGCTGTTCGGGGAGCTGCCCGCAGTGGGTCTGGGAGGTCTGCCGTGCATGGTGCTGAACGGCCTGGTCCTGGGCGACGGCATCGGCAGCGTCTGCTGCTCGAACAGCGCGCTGCTGCTGGTGCTGAAGCACCTGCAGTCGCAGGGGCATCGCCGCATCGCCTATCTGAACAGCGTCCCCGAATGCCGCGACTACAGCGAGCGCATGAAGATCTACCGCGACTTCATGTCCTCGCTGGGCGAGTCGCCTGACCAGCTGCTGGTCTCGCCGTACCCGATCGGGCACATCGAGGGGATTGGGCGCGACATGGAGGCCGGGTACCAGCAGACGATGCAGCTGCTGGCGCGCGAGCATGAGGTCACCGCCATCGTCTGCGCCAACGACGAGCTGGCCGTCGGCTGCTACAAGGCCTGCGCGGACAACGGCCTGCGCATCCCGCAGGACATCTCCGTCACCGGCTATGACGACCAGTCGTTCGCCAAGTACCTAACCCCCGCCCTGACGACGGTCCGCCAGCCGCTGGCTTTCATGGGCCGCCGCGCCGTCCATGCCCTGTGCGACGTCATCCGCGGCGCCGAGGCGCAGCCCCCGCATGAGTCGCTCATGCCCGAGCTGGTCATCCGCAGCTCCGTCACCGCCCCGCGCTGACGCCTCCCCCCCGGGAACGGACTCCAGGCAGCTGCGCGGGACACCGACATCGGCCTTTCCCCCCAAGGACACCCACCCTGAAATCCCCCAATGTGATCCACCCCCAAGGAAGACTGGAGACCCCGAACCATGAGGAACAGACGCTTCACGCTCATCGAACTGCTCGTCGTCATCGCCATCATCGCCATCCTCGCCGCCATGCTACTGCCCGCCCTGTCCAAGGCCCGCGAGAAGGCGCGCGCCATCTCCTGCGTCAACAACCTCAAGCAGTGCTCGCTTGGCGCGGTGATGTACGCAGGCGACAACAACGGCCAGATGGCCACCAGCATCCAGCTCGCCAACTGGGGCTCCGGCTCCGGCTGGGGCGGCATCTGGTGCAACTACCTCGCTGGCGGCACCTGCCCCTTCAACCTCTCCGAGGGCAACAAGACCGGCTACGGCAACTACATCGACTGGAAGGTCGTCCAGTGCCCCGTCGCCAGCCGCAGCAGCATCATCGGGCGCACCGTCTACGGGGCCGTCGACTGGCCCTCCGACGGCATCCCCTCCGCCGTCCTCAAGGACTTCGGCTCCTTCGGCACCTACTACCAGAATAATGGCATCCTCGGGCAGTTCGCCAACACCATCGCCATGAGGAAACCCGCCATGACGCCGCTCTACGCCGACGCCCTCTTCCTGGAGGGCCGCACCGAGGTCTTCCACCGCTTCCGCACCCACAACTACTGGGCCTGGCAGACGGGCCTCTTCGGCGAGCTGCACGGCGGACGCGGCGGCTGCTCCTTCGCCGACGGCCACGCCGAGCTCGTCCGCGGCGGCAACCTCAACGGCTCCGAACTGAAGCTCTCCCAGTGGCTCGACGCCGCCGGCAAGCGCTATTCCGTCAAATGACCGCCCCCTCCCGCTGACATCACCCCCTACGCAGAGGACGCGACTGCCACCATGACACACCACACCTGCCTGAGCCTTGCCGCCCTGCTCCTGGCCACCGCCACCGCCCTGGGCGCCCCCCTGCCGGACCTCCGGCAGCCCGACCAGTGCCGCATCGCCGCCATGGGCTCCAGCAGCCACTTCCGGCTCCAGGACGGCCGGCTCGACCTCCGGCTCGACGCCGGCAAGGACCGCTGGCAGGGCGTCATCGTCTGCCCGCCGGACGGACAGCACTTCGACCTCTCGGCCGGCTCCGTCGTCGCCGTCACCGTCCACAACCGCAACCGCTTCCCCATGACGCTGAACCTGGAGATCGTCAACCTCGTCTCCCCCGACAACCCCAACGGCTTCTCGCACATCGCGCCGGGGGCCGTCGCGCTGCTGCCGGGAGAGACCGCCCCGCTCCGCGTCCGCTTCGGACGCGCCGTCCACCTCGTCCCCTGGGCGCCCCAGGGCATGCAGCATCTCTTCGACGGCTTCGACCGCAACGTCAACTGCAAGTACAACATCAAGCCCAGCCGCGTCGCCCAACTGCGCATCTGGAGCACCGCCGGCAAGGACAGCCTCGAATGCTCCCTCAGCGACTTCCGCCTCGAGGACCCGCCCGCGCCGCTCTCCCCCGCCCTCGCCAGCGAACAGACGTTCTACCCCTTCATCGACCGCTTCGGGCAGTACCGCCACGCCGAATGGCCCGGCAAGCTCCACGACGAGGCCGAACTCGCCGTCCGGCGACGCCAGGAGGACGCCGACCTCGACGCCCATCCCGACATCCCCGGACGCAACCGCTTCGGCGGCTGGGCCGACGGCCCCACCTTCCCCCACCCCAACGGCGCCTGGGGCACCGTCAAGCACCGCGGCAAGTGGTTCCTCACCGACCCCGAGGGCAAGCTGTTCTGGTCCCTCGGCATGAACTCCATCGAGCTCGACGCCTGCGACCCCACCGGCATCTCCCTCCGCGAGCGCTACTTCCAGGAGCTCCCGCCCCAGACGCCCGAGAACGCCGTCTGCTTCCCCACCAGCCCCTTCCCGCGCTACGGCTTCTACAAGAACAAGCCCGCCTCCATCCGACGCCTCAACTTCCACCGCCACAACCTCATCCTCAAGTACGGAGCCAGCCGACACTGGGAGGAATTCCTCGTCCGCTCCCAGCGCCGCCTCCGCAGCTGGGGCTTCAACACCAACGGCAACTGGCTCGCGCAGCAGGTCCTCCAGCACGACCACCTCCCCTACATCTCCGCCATCTTCTTCCCCTACCAGGTCATCGAGGGCTGCCGACTCGTCGGCTGGCAGAAATTCCCCGACGTCTTCAGCCCCAGCTACGCCGACGGACTCGCCAAGGCCCTCCGAGGCCCCTTCGCCAGCTCCGCCAAGGACCCCTTCTGCATCGGCTACTTCGTCGACAACGAGCTCTCCTGGGGCATGGGCGACACCTTCCTCGCGGAGGGTGCCCTCCGCTCGCCCGCCTCCCAGCCCGCCAAGCGCGCCCTCGTCGCGCACCTCCGGACACGCCACGCCTCCATCGCCGCCCTCAACGGCGCCTGGGGAACCGACTACGCCAGCTTCGACGACCTCCTCACGCGCACCGACCCGCCCGCCGACTCCCAGCGCGCCCGCCGGGACCTCGCCGACTTCAACGACGCCATCGTCAACCGCTACTTCCGCACCATCCGCGACGTCATCCGCCGCGAAGCCCCCGGCAAGCTCTACTTCGGCTGCCGCTTCAACGACTGGAACGTCAAGGTCATCCGCACCTCCGCCAAGTACCTCGACGCCTGCAGCTTCAACCTCTACAAGACAGAGGTCGCCCGCTGGAGCCTCCCCGACGGCGTCGACCTCCCCGTCGTCATCGGCGAATGGCACTTCGGAACCGCCAACAGCGGCCCCGCACACCCCGGACTCCAGGCCACCGCCAGCCAGCGCGACCGCGCACGCGCCTTCGACCGCTATGTCCGCTCCGCCCTCTGGAACCCACTCATCGTCGGCGCACACTACTTCAAGTACTGCGACCAGGCAACCACCGGCAGACCGCCCGACGACGAGAACATCCAGTGCGGCTTCATCGACGTCACCGACACCCCCTACCCCGCCATGGTCGAGGCCGCCCGCGCCGTCAGCCGGGACCTCTACCGCTACCGGCTCTCCGAGAACGCCGCCCCCTAGCCACCGACCCGCTTGCCCCACCGCCCAAACGCCATTACATTATGCCATCCCCCTGACGCCCGGACGCCATGGCGCGGCGCAGGTCCCTCACACCAATCGTCACACAGAATCGGCAAGGTCAGCCACCCCACCACCATGTCCATCGAAAACGCCACCGCAGGTCGCTTCCCCGCCTATCCGCTCATCGCCCATGACCCCTTCTTCTCCGTCTGGTCCTTCACCGACGAGCTGAACGGCGGCAGCCTCCGCCACTGGACCGGCAGCCCCATCGGCGCCACCGGACTCGTCCGCATCGACGGACACGCCCTCTGCTGGCTCGGAGAAATCCGCAACGTCGAGCGCATGACGCAGACCGCCCGCACCGTCACCCCCACCCGAACCACCTACACCTTCGAGGCCTACGGCGTCACCCTCACCGCCACCTTCACCACCCCCGCCCTCCTCGACGACCTCGACCTCCTCTCACGACCCGTCACCTACCTCGACTGGACCGCCGCCGCCAACGACGGCAAGCCCCACGACGTCGCCGTCGAACTCGACCTCACCGGTGACCTCTGCGTCAACCGCCCCGGAGACGAGACCATCGCCGGACGACACCGCTGCGGATGCCTCGAGCTCCTCTCCCAGACAGCCGCCCATCCCCAGATGCTCGCGCGCTCCGGAGACGACCACCGCATCGAATGGGGACACCTCTACCTCGCCCTCCGCGCCGACGACGGCTTCGACACCGCCATCGCCCAGCAGAACGACTGCCGCAACGCCTTCCTCCGCGACGGCTCGCTCCCCTGCCGCGACGAACTCACCGACCCCGCTGTCCTCGCCGCCACCCGCCGCCGCGGCAACGCCATCGCCGTCGCCAAGCCCCTCGCCGTCGCCCCCGGCGCACCCGCCACCGCCGGCGTCATGCTCGCCTACGACGACGTCTACGCCATCGAGTACCTCCAGCAGCGCCTCGTCGCCTACTGGCGACGCAAGGGACTCGCCTTCGCCGACATGCTCCTCGCCGCCGACGCCGAGCACGAGCAACTGCTCGAACGCTGCGCCCAGTTCGACGACCAGCTCCTCCAGGCCACCGCACAGCAGGGCGGCGACGACTTCGCCGCCCTCTGCGCCATCTGCTACCGCCAGTCCATCGCCGCCCACAAGCTCGTCGCCTCCGCCGACGGACGCCCCTACTTCTTCTCCAAGGAGAACTTCTCCAACGGCTGCATCTGCACCGTCGACGTCACCTATCCCTCCGCCCCCCTCTACCTCTGGCTCCAGCCCGCCCTCCTCAAGGGCATGCTCCTTCCCATCCTCGACTACGTCCGCGTCGGACGCTGGCCCTGGCCCTTCGCGCCTCACGACCTCGGACAGTACCCGCTCGCCAACGGTCAGGTCTACGGCGGCGGCGAACGCACCGAAGTCAACCAGATGCCCGTCGAGGAGTGCGGCAACATGCTCATCCTCGCCGCCGCCCTCCTCCGCTTCCACCACGACACCGCCTTCGTCTCACAGTACTGGGACATCTTCCAGACCTGGGCCGACTACCTCCTCGACAAAGGCTACGACCCCGAAAACCAGCTCTGCACCGACGACTTCGCCGGACACCTCGCGCACAACACCAACCTCTCCCTCAAGGCCATCATGGCCCTCGGCGGCTGCGCACAGATGGCCACCGCCATCGGCGACGACAACGCCGCCCAGCGCTACCGCCAGGCCGCCGCCGACGCCGCCACACGCTGGCAGACCGACGCCCTCGACGACGCCACCGGCTGCTACCGGCTCGCCTTCGACCAGCCCGGAACCTGGAGCCAGAAGTACAACCTCGTCTGGGACCGCCTCCTCGGACTCAACCTCTTCCCCGATACCGTCGCCCAGCGCGAACTCGCCTACTACCGCACCATCCAGAAGGACTTCGGACTCCCCCTCGACAACCGACAGGACTACACCAAGCTCGACTGGATCCTCTGGTCCGCCACCCTCACCGGCAACGACGACGACTTCCAGGCTCTACTCAAGCCCATCGCCAAATTCCTCGCCGAAACCCCGACACGGGTCCCCGTCACCGACTGGTACTGGACCGGCGACGGCAAGATGAGAGGCTTCCAGGCGCGCTCCGTCGTCGGCGGCGTCTTCCTCAAGATGCTCTACGCCATGAAGTGACCAGACCACACGCAAAAAAAATTCGCGAATTCTGGCTGTCACTTACTAGCAAAACAAACTTAAGGCTGTATGGTGTCCTGTCGCCCTCCCACACCGGGCGACAGGACACCTTTTTTCTCTTTGCCGCCTGATGCCGCCAATCACCCGAGAGGAGGAAATCGCCATGATGACACGCCGTGGCTCCATGCTGCTGCTCACCCTCGCCACGCTGCTGCTGAACGCCTGGGAACTCGACTTCACCCGCAGCCGGCCCGAGATGACCTGGTGGTCGAACCAGAAGACGCTCAACCGCTGCAGCCTCGCCTACGCCACCATGCGCGACGGACGCACCGCCCTCCGCGCCGACTGGGACGCCGCCATCACCGACTACCTCCACATCCTGCACACCTTCCGCCCAAAGCTGCCCGAATTCCGACGCCTCCGCGCCCGCATCCGCGTCACCAGCGACACCCCGCTCCAGCTCACCAAGTGCCGCTTCCGCCTCCAGGACGCCAACTTCGAGACCTTCTACTGGGAACAGCCCGTCGACTTCCTGCGCCCGGGAACCCAAACCCTCGAATGGCTCGTCGACGCCGCCAGCCCCAAACCCACCGCCCGCGTCCAGCACGGCAAGGACGCCAACGCCAGGCTCGACTTCCCACTCTCCTCCGTCGCCCTCACCCTCGACTTCCCACAGAACGGCGTCCGCGGCCACCTCTTCGTCGAGTCGTTCACCCTGGAGCCGCTGGACGCGCCCGAGGCGACGGCCACGGCACCGGCGCGGCCATATCCGCTTGAGCCCATGGCACGCCCCTTCATCGAGCCGCTCGCCATGCCCCAGCGCATCCCCTGGCCCCTCCGCCCCGGCGTCTGCACCCTCGAGGCCGCCGACAACCCCGTCACCGGCAAGCCCACCCTCCGGATGACCGGCAAGGACACCAGCGCCATCGGCGTCGCCTTCACCACCACCTCCTCGCCGCGCGGCGTCCTCGCGCGGAAGCTCGGACGCCAGCATGGCGGCGAACTGACCGTCCGGCTCACCACCGAACGCGCCATGCCCGAGGTCACCACCCTCCAGCTCCAGTTCTTCGAGGCCGTCGGCAGCCCCTACCTCCACAGCGTCCCCCTGAAGCTCGACCGCGCCGGCGAACACCGCGTCACCATCACCCTGCCCAGCCTTGTCCGCACCAAGAAGCCCTGGGGCTCCCGCGACTGGCAGGAGACGCCCCTCTTCGTGCTGGCCGGCGTCCGCATCCTCGCCAACTCCCCCCTCACCGCGCCCATCTGCCTCGACGGCATCGACGCGCGCTGGTCACGCTCCCCCCTGGAGGCCCTCGACCTCCAGCTCGACACCGGCAACGTCGCCAAGGTCATCACCCCCGAACGCGCCCCCCAGGGCGTCCGCGCCACCCTCGCCAACACCGCCGCCAAGGACGTCACCCTCGCCATCACCGGGAAGCTCACCGACAGCGCCGGCAAGCCCCACGACTGGCCCCTCGCGCGCACCCTCACCATCCCCGGCGGCGCCACCGCCGACCTCGGACGCATCCCCGTTCCCGCCCCCTTCGGCACCTACTACGCCACCGTCACCGTCTCCGCCGACGGCCACACGCCGCAGACCTACACCCGCTCCTTCGCCCACTTCCAGCCCACCGGCCCCACCCATGAGGGCGTCTACACCAAGGGCTTCCACTTCGGCGCCGTCGCCCACCTCGCCCCCTTCATCATGTCCCCGCAGACCGTCCGCGAGGCAGCCGAGACCATGGCACAGATCGGACTGCGCATCCTCCGCGTCGACGTCGGCTGGAGCGACAACCCCATCCTCATCCGGCACCTCGACCACATCGTCGACACCTTCCTCGCCCAGGGCATGAACTTCGACTTCATCCTCCCCGGCATCCGACAGCCCAAGGGCGTCCCACAGTACAACCTCGCCGCCTGCCTCGACGGCAGCCGCAAACTCTTCGAGCGCTACAAGGGCAAAGTCCAGTTCTGGGAGATGCTCAACGAGCCCGACATCCCCTGGGGCCCCGTCGAGCAGGCGCCCAAAGTCGACGCCTACATCGAGCTCGCCAGAAAGACCGCCGACCTCCTCCACGACATCGACCCGCAGGCCAAGCTCATGTCCGCCGGCTGGTGCACCCTCGCCGACGGCGCCCGAGGCATGGGCCCCTTCCACGCCCCCGCCATGGCCGCGCTCAAGGACGTCCTCGACATCCACGCCTTCCACGGCCACGGCCCCTTCGCCAGATACGCCGCGCACACCATCCCCAACGGTCTCCTCGCCATCCGACGCAAGCACCACATCACCATCCCCTGGTACGCCAACGAGACCGCGCTCACCTCCACCGGCGGCGTCACCGAGCGCCTCCAGGCCGACGCCCTCCACAAGAAGCTCCTCTACAGCTGGAGCCGCGGCGCCATCGGCTACACCTGGTACAACCTCCGCTCCAAGGGCGAACTCCCCGAGGACGGCGAGCACAACTACGGCATGATGACCTGGGACTTCTACCCCAAGGCCGTCTACGCCGCCTACAACGCCCTCACCGCCGCCTACCGCGACAAGACCTTCCTCCAGGACTTCCAGCTCCCCGCCGGACAGTGGGCCCTCCTCTTCAAAGGCCCCCACAACCTCGCTCTCGCACTCTGGAACGACGACACCACCCCACGACCCAGAGTCATCCGCACCGACGCCACCCGCGCCGAAATCCGCGACATCTTCGGCAACGCCACGCCCCTCGACGTCCGCAACGGCATCGTCATCGCCACCAGCACCGACGAGACGCAGACGCTCCTCCTCCAAGGCGCCTCCCACGCCGAGCTCCTGCCGCCACTCGTCCAGCTCCAGACGCCGCCCCTGCTCCTCCCCGGACAGACCCACCCCGTCACCATCCACCTCAGCAACCCCTTCGGCGAGCCGCGCGACCTCACCCTCAGCCTCACGCTCCCAGAGACCCTCGCCGCCTCCCAGACTGCCTTCATCGAAACCATACCCCAAAACTCCAGCCGACAGCTCTCCCTCACCCTCCGGCTCAAGGACACCACCACGCCACCTCGGCTCGCCGAACAGGAATGGCTCCTCGCCGAATATGACCTCAAGGGACTCCCCCACCAGCGGCAGATGCTCACCATCCCCATCCCCTTCCTCTTCGACAGCCGACTCGACGGACAGCCCCACTTCACCCTCAACACCCACACCAGCGTCGTCAGCCTCTTCGTCGGAGACCCCGCCAAGGAGGACAGCACCTGGAAAGGACCCAGCGACCTCAGCGCACAAATCTGGCTCGCCCTCCGCGACAACACCCTCTCCCTCAAGGCCGTCGTCACCGACGACCAGCACTGCCAGCGCAACGCCGACGCCAACCGCGCCTGGGACGGCGACAGCATCCAGCTCTTCCTCATGGACCACACCATGGACACTCCCATCGAACTCGACCTCGCACGCCAGGAGAACGGCGACAGCCACATCTTCCTCCGCCGCATGCCACCCTCCCACTCCGCTCACCCAGAACGCCTCTCCCTCCGCACCGAACGCAGCGGCAACCAAACCACCTACCTCTTCGACCTCCCCCTCGACGCCATCGGCTCCTCCGCCGACGCACTCCAACGCGGACTCCGCCTCAACCTCATGGTCAACGACGCCGACAACGGCATCCGCGAAGGCTGGGTTCACCTCGCCCCCGGCGTCGGCTACGGCCACATCACCCCTGCCATGCTCCCCTTCTTCATGCCACGATAGCCTTCCACACACACCCCATCAGCCATAGGAGCACATCCATCATGACCTTCAACAACAGAGTCGCCGTCGTCACCGGAGCCAGTGGCTACATCGGCGGCGAAATCGTCCGCCAGTTCCTCCGCGCCGGCGTCGCCGTCGCCATGACCGACATCGTCCCCGACGGCATGAACCGGCTCCGCGAGGAGCTCGCCGCCGAAGGACTCACCAACGTCCGCGCCTACCAGCACGACGTCACCAGCGGCGAGCAGACACGACAGGTCTTCGCCCAGATCCTCCAGGACTTCGGACACCTCGACATCCTCGTCAACAACGCCGGCGTCTGGGAACACCGCGACGTCCCCGGTCAGCAGCGCCTCGAGGAGATGGCCGTCCCCGAATGGGAGCGCATCATCGCCATCAGCCTCAACGGCACCATCCACTGCATGCAGGCCGCACTCCCCCACATGATCCAGGCGCACTACGGACGCATCATCAACCTCGGCTCCATCGCCGGCAACTGCGGACTCCCTGGCTACGCCGACTACTCCGCCGCCAAGGCCGGCGTCATCATGCTCACCAAGGTCACCGCCATGGAGAACGGCACCCGAAACATCACCGTCAACGTCGTCTCCCCCGGCATGATCCACCGCACCCCCGCCGCCAACAGCGGCACCTGGCTCGGACGCAACGGCTCCGCCCACGACGTCGCCCGCTGCGTCCTCTTCCTCGCCGACGACGAGGCCGGCTACATCACCGGCATGGATCTCCCCGTCGACGGCGGACGCACCCTCGGCCCCCACAACGCCAACATGAAGGACTGACCGGTTCCACCCCATTTTTGCCCGCCCTGACGCTTGCAAACCCAGCGCATCCCATTATAGTATGGCTGATATGCCTGGGTAGCTCAGTGGATAGAGCAGTAGTTTCCTAAACTATTGGTCGCGGGTCCGATTCCCGCCCCGGGTACCAACGTCGAGCCTGCGCGGAACCTCCGCGCAGGCTCGTTTTTTGGGGATGGGGTGGTAAAATCCTTGTCGGCCTTGGTGCTAGTCATGTGGCATCTGGTGACAAACCAGTGTATCAGACTCGCGCAAGCCACCTTACGAAGGTTCCTCAACAGTAGCCTTCATCACAGCCCCCAGCAAAGACGCCACCTTTCACATTCTTGAGTAAAAAAGGAAACATTAAAAATCGGCAACTGAAGAGAAAAAAACAGTGTCCCAAGTAGCAACTTGACTGAATATGGCTAAATTATGATAGTTTACTTGGTTAATGGCAAGTGGAGGTGCATCAACTATGACCATTCGTTCAATTGAACTATTCACGGGTGCGGGGGGGCTTGCGCTGGGGCTGGAGAAGGCTGGCTGCCATCACGAGGCCATGTTCGAGTTTAACGCACAGGCATGCGACACCATTCGACATAATATTGCCAACCATCAAGAACTGGCTCGCAACTGGACGATTCACCAGGCTGATGTCCGCAACGTCCACTATGACCAGATTGCCAAGTCCATTGAATTGGTGGCAGGAGGCCCGCCATGCCAGCCTTTCTCAATGGGAGGAAAGGCCAAGGGAAAGAATGATACGCGCGATATGTTCCCCGAAGCCGTTCGGGCGGTTAGGGAACTTGCCCCAAAGTGCTTCGTCTTCGAAAACGTCAAGGGGCTGTTGCGCGAAAGCTTTTCAAGTTACTTCAACTACATCATCCTACAGCTTTCCTATCCCTCCGTTGTCCAACAAGAAGACGAGGATTGGACAGAGCATCTCTCCCAGCTTGAGAAAATACATACGAGCGGACATTTTCCGGAATTGTCCTACCGAGTGGTATATAGACTACTAAACGCCGCCGATTATGGCATTCCGCAATATCGTCACCGGGTATTCATCGTCGGTTTCAGGTCAGACTTGAACATGGAATGGAATTTTCCGTCGGCCACCCATAATCTAGACTGCCTTCTCTGGCAGCAATGGGTCACAGGAGAATACTGGGATCTGCATAGGGTCGCCACAGACAATCGTCCAGAATTGCCATGGTCTTTGCGTAACCGTGTGCACTACCTCAAGGGAAACTACGGGCTTATTGCCCCGCAGGGCGAGCGCTACCTCACTGTACGCGATGCCATCGCCAGTCTGCCTGACCCATGCAAGCCTCATCATGTCCCGAATCATGCTCTTCAGCCAGGAGGGCGTCCTTACCCCGGCCATACAGGCAGCCCGTTGGATGAACCATCCAAGGCTTTGAAGGCAGGCTCGCATGGCGTGCCTGGCGGTGAGAACATGATTGCGTTCCCCGACGGCACATTCCGCTACTATACAGTTCGTGAGGCAGCACGCATCCAAACATTTCCGGATGACTATGTGTTTGACAGTCCCTGGACGGAGGCCATGCGCCAAATAGGCAACGCCGTTCCAACAAAATTGGCAGAAACAGTTGGACGAAGCATTCTGACACAACTGGCATAGGAAGACACAATGAACCAAGCTCTCCCCGTACTTGCCCCTTTCAATCCGCTTGACAAGCGAAATTTGGCAGAGAGCATCACCGATGCGATGCTAGCACGTCCTGTATCCACACTGCCACCATCGCCGTTTATTGCCGCTGGCATCTATGCCATCTACTACACAGGCTCTTTTTCCCTGTACAGGAAAATCTCCGAAAGAAATGCAGGCGGGAAGTTCCTCCAGCCAATCTATGTTGGCAAGGCCGTTCCGGCAGGAGCAAGAAAAGGAGGATTGGGTCTGGACGCACAACCTGGACAGGCTCTGCATAACAGGCTTTCTGACCATGCAAAATCCATCGCTGAAGCATCCAACCTTAATGCTGCGGATTTCTTCTGCCGTTTTCTTGCAGTCGATGACATCTGGATTCCTCTCGCAGAGTCTCTGCTAATAGAACGGTTTTCTCCGTTGTGGAATCGGATACTGGACGGCTTTGGCAACCACGATCCTGGCAAGGGACGCACAAACCAGAAAAGGTCTCAATGGGACACGATGCATCCGGGCCGAGATTGGGCCAGCAAACTCAAGCCGAATGACATACCAAGGGAGACCTTGGAGCAACAAGTGAAGGAGTTTATTGCGCAACAGTATCACTAGCGTGTGCCGGGAGTGTGGCTGCGCCCTACCGGGACGCCTGCCCCAGTCGATTATCAACTCGACTCAATCGACTCAATCGACTCAATCGACTCAATCGAGAAAAACCGCGCCGC
>CALZPA010000089.1 GCA_945827525.1 uncultured Lentisphaeria bacterium
GCTCGAGTCGCGGCCCTTCCAGGACACCCTGCGCCAGAACGCGCTCATGATGTTCGGCATCGACGACGGCCTCCTCCTGACCCACGCCGTCGACGACCGCGGACAGCAGGTCGGCGGACTCGGCCCCGGCGCCCTCCTCGACTTCGCCTGCGGCGGCTGGACCGCCCTCCTCTACTGGTGGGCCTACCGCCACTCCGCCGACGAGCGCTTCCTCGCCGACCACGCCATGCCCTTCATGCGCGGCGTCATGAGAGTCTACGAGGAGGCACTCGAGGAGCATGACGGACGACTCTCCATCCCGCTCGCCATCTCCGCCGAATACGGCTTCACCTTCCCCATCCGCGTCAACGGCAAGGAAGTCCGCCAGTCCACCGGACGCGACCCCTCCAGCCAGCTCGCCTGCATCCATGCCCTCGCCAACGCCCTCATCGAGGGCTCGCGCATCCTCGGACTGGAACCCAAGCCCATCTGGCTCGACATCAAGCGGCGACTCCCCCACATGACCACCATCGGCGAGGGCAGCGCACGACACCTCGCCATCTGGGAGGGACAGGACCTCGACGTCTGCCACCGCCACCACTCCCACCTCTCCCTCATAACCCCCTTCGACATCACCGCCGAACTCTCCCCCGACGAGCAGACCTGGCTCACCGAGGCCATCGACCACTGGATCCTCCGAGGCATGGGACAGTGGAGCGAATGGTGCTACCCCTGGGCCATCCAGCTCCACGCACGACGCGGCTTCACCGAATCGCCCGCGCTCCTCCTCAACCTCTGGCGCGCCATCTTCGTCAACGAGGGCCTGACCACCGTCTACCTCCCGAGGCTCCAGGGCATCACCGCACACCGCCGCGCCGACATGCTCAAGCCCAAGGAGACCTCCGAGGTCATGCAGCTCGACGGCACCATGGCCGGCGCCACCGCCATGCTCGACCTCCTCGTCCATGAGCTCGGCGGCGTCATCCGGCTCTTCCACGGCGTCCCCCACGACTGGCAGGACGCCGAATTCGCGGAGGTGCGCCTCCCGCGGCAGTGCCGCATCAGCGCCCGCCGCCAGCATGGCCGCACCGTCGCCTGCACCGTCACCGCCGGCGACGTCCCCGCCGACCTCACCCTCGTCCCCGAACCCAACGCCGACCCCATCGCCATCCGCCTCCAGCCACACCAGACCTGGAGCCTGAACTGAACCGAACTCGCCCCCCCATGCTCTATCTCGACCACGCCGGCTCCGCCCTCGTCAATCCCGAAATCGCCCAGCGCTACCCCGACACCTGCCGCCAGTTCCCCATCAACCCCCATGGAGGCACCAGGCAGGCCGAGCGCTGCCGACGCGCCGCTCTCGACGCCGCCAGGCGACTCCTCGGCTGCCTCAACGCCCCGGAGGAACAGGCCGACGTCATCTGGACCAGCGGCGGCACCGAGGCCCTCAACCTCGCCATCCGACAAGTCCAGCCACCTCAGCCGCTCCAGGCCATCGCCGCCGACGCCGCCGCGCACCCCGCCATGCTCGCCTCCGCCCAGGAACGCGCCGAACGCGAACACCTCCCGCTCCACCTCATCAGCCCCCTTCAGCCACAGGACTGGGAACACCTCCCCCCACGGACACTCGCCTGCGTCTGCCACGCCAACAACGAGACCGGCGCCATCCTCAACCCACAGGACATCCGACGGCGACTCCACCGCGACGCCATCCTCGTCCTCGACGCCGCGCAGAGCCTCGGACGCCTCCCGCTCGACTTCCGCACCCTCGGCGCCGACCTCATCTCCCTTTCCTCCCGCAAAATCGGCGGCCCCGCCCCCATCGGAGCCCTCATCGTCCGCAAGCCCATCCGCCTGCTCCCGCTCATCCTCGGCGGCGGACAGCAGCGCGGACTCCGCTCCGGCACCCTCGACGTCGTCGGCACCGTCCTCTTCGCCGACGCCGCACAGCTCGCCTGCAACGCCCTCCAGCCCCATACCGCCGCCATCCGACAGCTCGCCGACCGGCTCTGGCACGGCCTCGACGCCCTCGCCGCCCGACACCCCCATGTCCGCATCTCCCCGCCCGACGCCCTCCCCGCCATCGCCTCCTTCGCCCTCCCCGGCTTCGAGGGCGCCGTCATCAAGCGCCTCCTCGCCGAAAACCACGACATCGTCATCGGCACCGGCAGCGCCTGCTCCGCCGAGACCGGACACACCAGCCATGTCCTCAAGGCCATGGGACTCCCCGACGACATCGCCCGTGCCGCCCTCCGCGTCAGCTTCTCCCACGACAACTCCCCCGACGACATCGATACCCTCCTCGACGCCCTCGCCCACACCCTTGACGACTACTGAAGAGATCCCCCCACGCGACGCCATGAGCAGCAGCCTGCCCCACATCACCCTCGTCCCCCTGACGCCCGAGGACCGCGACCCGTTCATCCACGACAACCAATGGGCCTTCAAACATGGTGCGCTCCTCGAATTCGGACAGCGCGACGACCATCTCGACCCAGACGGCGAAATCATCTCCCGCAAGACCATCGAGGAAAGCCTCGACGCCCCCGACAGCGAGGCCTACCGCATCGTCCTGGACGGACGCCACGTCGGCGGCGTCATCCTCAGGATTGACCGGCAGACCTGCCACAACCATCTTGAAATCCTCTTCGTCTCGCCTGACGAGCATAGCCGGGGCATCGGCCAGGCCGCCTGGCAGGCCATCGAGGCCCTCCATCCCGAGACGCGCGTCTGGGAGACCTGCACCCCCTACTTCGAGAGGCGTAACATCCACTTCTACATCAACCGCTGCGGCTTCCATGCCGTCGAATTCTTCTGCGCCCATCACCAGGGGCCACACAGCCCCGACGGCCAGCCCGACGAGGGCCCCGACGAGATGTTCCGCTTCGTCAAGGTCATGCGCTGACCCGCGCCAGCAAGGCACACAAAGACAGGACGGCCACCCCGGAGGCAAGTAGGCTTTCCGGGGTGGCCGTCCCGTCTTTTGGCGGGTGCCTCGCCAATTATCGCGTCAGGTCGGCGTAGAGCAGCGGCCGCAGCATGGCGAACGCCAGTTGGTCTAGCTGCTCGTCGGTGTGTGCGCCGGCGCAGAAGCGGAAGCGGAAGTCATGCTCGCCGCGGTCGGCGTAGCGGACATCGGGCCGTCCGCCCGGCGTGGGGTCGTGATGGGCGAGCTGGCAGCTGCGCAGCAGCGTGATGCGGACGCGCTCGGCGGTGGCGTCCAGCGCGAAGGCGTCGGGGCAGACGATGGACAGCGCCTCGTCGTCGCAGAGGGGCAGGCGCGTCCAGCGCTGGACGGGACGCTCACAGCCGTCCTGGGCGCGCTGGAGGGAGCCGGCGCAGATGCCGTCGGTGCGCGTCCCGCCATGCCCCGAATAGGGGAGGACCAGCTTGAGGACGCGGTTGCGCTCCTGCCAGTCGACGCGGAGACGCATCTCGACGTCGGGGCTGTCGGAGGTGATGCGGAAGACGCGGAGGAGCCGGCTGTCGCCGATGCGTCCCTCCTGGATGACCTCGCGGATGAAGGGGCCCTCCTCGGCGAGCGTCGGGACACCCCAGACAGGGAGCTGCTCGCCGGTGTCGGGATAGCGGTCCTTGCCGTGCGTCCAGGTGTCCGAGGTGTCCGGATAGGAGATGACGTCGGGCAGCGCCAGATCCCAGTTGCCGACGACCATCTCGGGCGGATAGAGCGAGACGGCGGCGCCGCAGAGATTGCCGAAGCAGTGCGCGTCGCCGGTGAGGGCCTCGGTGTCCCCGTCGGGGAGAATGGGGTGCGGCGCGTCCTGCGTCCTCAGGGTGAGGACGCGCATGGCGTTCGCGGGGATGGTCATGCGGACGGCGAGGCGCGAGGCGAACCAGCCGGTGAGGGCCTCGCAGGTGAGCCACTGGAAGCGGACGGGCTGTCCCTGCTCGTCCGTGATGTTCCAGCCTGGCTGGCGCGTGAGGTGCCCCAGCCAGGGCTCGGCCTCGAACCAGCCGTCGGCGGGATGGTCGGAGGCGTTGAAGTAGATGAACCGCTGGCTGCCCTCGCTGGGCAGGGACGCCATCCGGCGGCGCAGCTCCAGCGACATCCACTCCTCGGCGAACGCCTCCGCGCCGCCCAACTGGTTGCAAATGAGCCGATACGCCGACGGGATGCACGTGCCGCCCAGGGTGTCGTGGAACTGGTGGAAGACGACGTTCCGCCACTGGCGCGCCAGCTCGGCGCGATCCTCGTGGGTGGCCGACGAGCCGTCCAGCATCGTCTCCATCTGGGTCAGGCGGCTGGTCGCGCGCACCAGGGCCGTCTTGCTGGCGCGGTGAACGGTGTAGCAGCCGATGGAATGGAACTGAAGCTCGCCCGTGACCAGCGGCAGACGCTCGGCCTGGGCGTCGATGGCCGCGAAGAACTCGCGCCCGGTGGAGAAGCGGATGTCCAGCTCGCCGGACATCTCGTCGCGGAGGCGCTCGACCTGGGCGATGAGCGCCTCGGTCGGGCCGCCGCCGTGGTCGCCGACGCCGCAGAAGCAGGCCGTGTCGCGGACACCCTCCGGCAAGTCGCTGCAGCAGCCGCGCAGAAAGTCCGCCGTCAGCTCCTTCGGACAGTAGCTCGCGTGGATGCGGAACGCCGTCACCTCCGGGCCGCCCTCATGGCCTCGCCAGCGGAAGACACGCGCCGGCAGCGCCATCTCGTGCGGCCCCGGACGCATGAACACATAGTGCGACTGCCCATACTCGCGCAGCAGCCCCGGCAGGGACGCCTGGTGCCCGAACGAGTCGGGGTTGAAGCCGATGTCCGGAAACTGGCCGAACGCCTCCCGGAAGTAGGCGCGTCCAGCCTCAATCTGATGACGCATCCCCGCCTCGTCGGGAAAGTTGCAGTCCGGCTGCGTCCACCAGCCGCCGATGATCTCCCAGCGACCCTCCCGGACAAAGGCCCGGACGCGGGCGAACAGCTCGGGGTCGAGCAGCTCCACCTGACGATAGACCCAGGCCTCGCCCTGGCTGTACCTCAGCTCCGGATGCGCCTCCAGACGGGCGCAGGCGCTGCGCGTCGTCGCCAGAGCCTCGTCCACGCCGGCCTGCCAGTTCCAGAGCCAGATGGGGTCGAGATGGGCATGGAATATGATATGTACCGTCTTCCTCTTGTCCACGTTGCGTCTCCTCTGCTTCACTCTCTCACTTGCTTCCTCACACACTCTCCTGCGCCCCGAGCCCACGCGCATACCGCGTCACCGCGCCCTGGACCGCCTCCTCGCCCTGGATGCCCAGCGTCCCGCACAGACGGGCCACCGACAGCAAAAGCTCCCCCACCCGGGCCTCCGTCTCCGGCGACGACGCTCCGTCCGCCAGACCCTCGGACACCCGCTCCAGCTCCGCGCGCACCCGCGACAGCGCCTCGCCCGGCGTCTCCGCCGCCGCCAGACCCGCGCGCTCCGCGCGCCCCAGCGCCTTCTGCGCCCGCAGCATCCCCGGCAGCGACCGGGGCACCGCCGCGACCGCGCCGGCGGGCGTCGCGGACGCGGCGTCATTCCCCTTCTCCTGACGCTTGATGGCCTCCCACGACTGCCGCAGCGCCTCGTCCGTGACGGACGCCTCCGTCCTGTCCCCGAAGACGTGCGGGTGACGCCGCACCATCTTGTCGGCGATGCCGCGCGCCACGTCCTCCAGGTCAAAGAGCCCCTCGTCGGCGGCCACCTGGGCGTTCAGGACGACCTGGAGAAGCAGGTCGCCCAGCTCCTCGCGGATGGCGGCCACGTCGCCGTCCTCCACGGCCTCCAGATACTCGCCGCTCTCCTCCACCAGGAAGCGGCGCAGCGTCAGCAGCGTCTGGCGGCAGTCCCAGGGACAGCCGCCCTCCGGGTCGCGCAGACGCCGCACAATCTCCACAAAGCGCTCCAATTGCGTGCTCATGGCCCAAAAAGCTCCTTCTCGCGGCTCCGCCGTCGCCGTCGCCGTAGAGACAGAGACAGAGCAAGCGTGGACGGGACACCGCCCGCGAAGGCGGACATGCCTGCCACGCTTGCTCCTGCCGCCCGCTCGGGCGGCAACGGCCTGTGCGGCGCCACTCGCCGCCTACGGGATGACCTTGTTCAGGTTGTACTCGACGATGCCCTCGGCGCCCGCCGCCTTCAGCTCGGGGATGATGTCGCGGACGACATGCTCGTCGATGACGGTCGTCAGGGAGTACCACTTCTCGTCGGAGAGGTGGGCGACGGTCGGGCGGTTCAGCGCGGGAAGCAGCCCCAGCACCTTGTCCAGGTTGTCGGCATGGACGTTCATCATCAGGCCGACCTTGGACTCGGCCGTGAGGACGGCCTGGAGCAGCAGGGCGATGCGCTCCATCTTGCGGCGCTTGAACGGGTCCTTGGCCGACTCGTTGTTGGCGATGAAGCGGGTCGTCGAGGTGCAGAGGGTGTCGACGATGCGGAGGTTGTTGGCCTTGAGGCTGGAGCCGGTCTCGGTGATCTCGACGATGGCGTCGGCCAGATGCGGCGGCTTGACCTCGGTGGCGCCCCAGCTGAACTCGACCGTGGCGTTGACGCCGTGGTCGGCGAGGTACTTCTTGGTCATGCCCATGGCCTCGGTGGCGATGCGCTTGCCCTCGAGGTCCTTGGCGCTCTGGATGGGCGAGTCGTTCGGCACGGCGAGAACCCAGCGCAGCGGGCTGCGCCCGACCTTGCCGTAGACCAGCTCGGCGATCTCCGTGACGTCCGCGTTGTTCTCGACAATCCAGTCATGGCCGGTCAGGCCGGCGTCCAGCAGCCCCAGCTGCACATAGCGGGCGATCTCCTGGGCGCGGATGAGCACGCACTCGATCTCGGGGTCGTCGATGGAGGGGTAGTACGAGCGCGACTTGATGTCGATCTTGTAGCCGGCACGGCGGAACATGTCGGTCGTCGATTCCTCAAGACTGCCCTTGGGCAAACCTAATTTCAGCACTGGCATGGTAGCGTTTCTCTCCTTGAGCACGGGCGGCGACGGCCGCCCGACGCGGCTATGTATGGGTTCCGTACAGTGAGTAGTGATGCGAATGGGACGGCGACGGCGCGTCTCACTTCTTGTAGACGTCGGCGGGGTCGAAGACGCGCTCCCCGATGACGGAGAGGCTGCCGTCCTTCTCGACGCGGCGGAAGAAGCAGCTGCGGTATCCCTCGTGGCAGGCGGCGCCGCCGACCTGCTCGATCTTGAAGATGACGGTGTCCAGGTCGCAGTCGACGAGGATCTCCTTGACCTTCTGGATGTTGCCGGAGGACTCGCCCTTGACCCACAGCTTGCGGCGCGAGCGCGTCCAGTAGGTGGCGATGCCGGTCTCCAGCGTCTTCTCCCAGGCCTCCTTGTTGATGTAGGCGAGCATGAGCACGTCGCCCGTCTCGTAGTCCTGCGCGATGGCAGGAATCAGACCGTCCGCGCTCTTGCTGAAGTCGAGTTCAAATTGGGCCATGTTCCTTTGTTCCTTCTTTGGTCTCTATGGTATGGTTGGACAACGCTCATGTTGCATGAATGGGAATTGGAAAATTTAAGTCGGCTTTGCGAAAGTTCAACTGGCCGGGGCATTGAAATTGTGCGGTTCGCGTGGCATATTTCCCTGCCGTCCGACACCCGACGTGCGGACGCTATCCGCCCCCATGCCCATCAAGGAGTCCCCCATGCCGTCCACCCTGCTATCGCTGGGCCTGGCGCTGGCCCTGTCCGGCCAGGCGCCATCAGGCCATCCGTATCCCGCCCTGGAGTCCCTCTGCGAGCGCTCCGTGCTCAACCGCGGCGACCTCAGCCGCCTCCACACCGTCTTCTCCCGCGCCGAGCGCGGCGAGCCCGTCGTCGTCGGCGTCATCGGCGGCTCCATCACCGAGGGCGCCGCCGCCGACAAGCCCGAGCACCGCTGGGGCAACCAGATGTGCCAGTGGTGGCGCGCCCGCTTCCCCAAGGCCAGGGTCTCCTTCCACAACGCCGGCATCGGCGCCACCGGCTCCGCCTTCGCCGTCCACCGCCTCCGCGCACACCTCCTCGACCGCCAGCCCGATGTCGTCGTCGTCGAGTTCTCCGTCAACGACCCCGCCAACCACGGCGAGCAGTACGAGGGCGTCATCCGGCAAATTCTGCTCCAGCCCAACAGCCCCGCCGTCCTCGGCCTCCACATGATGAGCCAGAACGGCAACAACGTCGAGGCCGCCCACCTGCCCGTCCTCCGGCACTACGCCCTCCCCTCCATCAGCTACCGCGCCGCCCTCTGGCCCCTCCTCGCCGACGGCAGCCTCGAATGGAGTGACCTCTCCCCCGACACCATCCACCCCAACGCCATCGGCCACACCTACGCCGCCGGACTCGTCTGCGCCTTCCTCGAACGCGAGCTCAAGGCCTGGCGAGCCGACGGCGCCAAGGCCCCCGACGCCCTCACGCCGCTCCCGGCCCAGCCCCTCCACGGCAGCCGCTTCGACGACGGCGAGATGCTTGACCTCTCCCAGGTCCGCGTCGTCGCCAACCGGGGCTTCACCTGCGAGCTCATCAAGGGCTACGCCCGCTACGGCTACACCTGGCACGCCGAAAAGCCCGGCTCCAGGCTCACCCTTGAGGTCGAGGGTCCCCTCGTCAGCATCCTCTACAGCCGGCTCAAGAGACCCCTCGGACGCGCCGTCATCCGCGTCGACGGCAAGCAGGTCTGCAAGCTGGAGGCGTTCCACGCCCAGTGGTGGACCTACACCCCCGTCCAGGAGATTCTCCGCGACGCGCCCGGCAAGCACCTCGTCGACATCGAGGTCCTCAACGAGAAGGACCCCAAGAGCGAGGGCTACGGCTTCGAGCTCCGCGGACTGATGCGCGCCTTCCCCAGGACGCGCTGACCGGCGGCAAGGACGACAGACGGCAAACGGGCGGCGGGGCGCCGGACCATCCTGTGTCCGGCGCCCCACCGCCCGCTGTCTGCCCGCCTGGTCAGGCGCGGCTCACTTGCTCCAGCCCTGGTACCACTTCTCGGGCTCGACGGAGTAGCGCTTCTTCGACTCGCAGTGGCCATCGTCAAAGACCGCGTTCAGCATCTCGCTGTGGGCGAAGTAGATGCGGTAGTCGCCCTCATCGCTCGGCGACTGCGGCCAGACGTGGTTCTTGTTGTCGAGGACACCATCGGAGTTGAACACCTTGGCGTCGGCGAAGCAGTAGCGCTCGGACGGCTCGATGGTGGACGGCGTGTACTTGTTGCCGATCCAGGCCGTGGCGTTGTAGACGTACATCGTGTAGTAGCTGTTGCCCTTCTGGCTGCTGTCCGTGCGGGCGGGGCACATCATCGCCTTCTCGTCCCCGATGTAGGGGAGCATCAGCCCCTTCCAGCGGTCGGGCGCGGGCTGCCAGTCGTTGTTCGCCCAGAAGCACTGCGGCGGCGTGCTGTCGTTGTCGTCCGTGTACATCCGGAACGCCAGGCCAAACTGCTTCAGGTTGCTCGTGCAGGAAATCTGCCGCGCCTTCTCGCGCGCCTTCGACAGCGCCGGCAGCAGCATCGCCGCCAGAATCGCGATGATCGCGATGACCACCAGCAGCTCAATCAGGGTGAAACTCAGCACATTGCATCTCTTCGGGGAAACCATCTCGCTTCTTATGTCCTATGGCTTGAGGGTTATGGCGCTCCAGACGCCCATGCTACCCCTCACTTCCCCAACATTCTTTCAGAAATAGCTAAAATATAGTTCCTTTCGTCCATTCAGCAAGTTTGCCGCCGCTCGAAATGGAGGGGCGGACAGACGACAGCGCCCCCTGACGCGCGGCGGCGTCAGGGGGCGACGGCAGATGAATGAGGCTGAGGCTCAACGCCCCGGCTCTGCTTCAGGCCATGGCGTCGTCAGGCGAGGTAGTCGGCGACGGCCTTGGCGATGCGGTCGGCGGTGAAGCCGTACTCCTCGGCGAGCTTCTCGGCGGGCGCGGAGGCGCCGAAGTGGTCGATGCCGATGGTGAGGCCGGCGTCGCCGACGTAGCGCTTCCAGCCGAAGGTGGAGCCGGCCTCGATGGCGACGCGGCGCGCGCAGGCGGCGGGGAGCACCTTCTCGCGGTAGGCGGCGTCCTGGCGCTCGAACAGCTCCCAGGACGGCATCGAGACGACGCGGACCTTGCGCCCCTGGGCGCGGAGCTGCTCGGCGGCGCCGAGCGTGGCGCTCACCTCGGAGCCCGTCGCGATGAGGATGACCTCGAAGCCCTCCTCGCAGCTGACCACATACGCGCCTCGGGCGACGTCCATGCGCCCCTCGACGACCTCCTTGGGCAGGTTGGGCACCGTCTGGCGCGTCAGGCAGAGGATGACGGGCGACTTCGCCTGCATGGCGACGGCCCAGGCCTGCGCGACCTCGTTCGAGTCGGCGGGGCGGATGACCGTCATGCCGGGTATCGTGCGGAACATCGCCAGCTGCTCGATGGGCTGGTGCGTCGGGCCGTCCTCGCCCACGAAGATGGAGTCATGCGTGAAGACGAAGACCTCGTGCAGGTTCTGGATGCACGCCAGGCGCATCGCCGGCTTCATGTAGTCCGAGAACACCATGAACGTCGAGCTGAAGGGGATGGCGAAGCCGGCCAGCGCCAGGCCGTTCGCAATCAGGCCCATGCCCAGCTCGCGGACGCCGAAGTGGATGTTGCGCCCCGCGCGGTTCGCCGGCGAGAAGTCGCCGCAGCCCTTCAGGTACGTCTTCGTCGACGGGTTGAGGTCGGCCGAGCCGCCCGTCAGCGCCGGAACCAGCTCCGCCACCTTCTGCATGATGACGCCGCCCGAGTTGCGCGTCGCCGTCGCCTTCTCCGGAACCGCCTTCATCAGCTGCTCCTTCAGGTCGGCGGGGACCGCCTTCGTCGTCAGCGCCTCCAGCAGCTTGGCGTGTTCGGCGTCCAGGCCGTCGCGGAACTCGGCGTAGCGGCGGTTCCAGGCCTCGTACTGCTCGCGCTTGCGCGCCAGGCGGTCGGCGACCAGCGCCTGCACGTCGCCGTCCACCACGAACGAGCGGGCGGGGTCGAAGCCCAGCTTCGCCTTGGTGGCGGCCAGCTCGTCGGCGCCGAGCGGCGCGCCGTGGGTCTTCTCGGAGCCCTCGAGCGTGGCGCAGCCCTTGCCGATGCGCGTCTTGCCGATGATGATGGTGGGCTTGCCGCGCGTGGCGCGCGCCAGCTCCACGGCGGCGCGGATCTGCCGGACGCAGTTGCCCTCGATGCGGATGACGTTCCAGCCGTAGGCGGCGAAGCGGGCGCCGACGTCTTCGCTCATGGCGATGGCGGTGTCGCCCTCGATGGAGATGTCGTTGTCGTCGTAGAAGAGGACGAGGTTGTCGAGCTTCTGGTGCCCGGCGATGGCGCAGGCCTCATGGCTGGTGCCCTCCATGATGCAGCCGTCGCCGCTGATGACGAAGACCTTCTGGTCGAAGAGGCGGTCGTCGCCGCCGACCATGGCCTGGAACTGCTTCATGCCGATGGCGATGCCGACGGCCGAGGCGAGGCCGCTGGCCAGCGGCCCGGTCGTCACCTCGACGCCCGGGGTGTGGCCGTACTCGGGATGTCCGGGGCAGCGGCTGCCCCACTGGCGGAACGAGCGCAGGTCGTCCAGCGTCAGGCCGTACCCGAACAGATGCAGCAGCGAATACAGCAGCATCGAGCCATGGCCCGCGCTCAGGACAAAGCGGTCGCGGCCCAGCCAGCCCGGGTCGTCCGGGTTGAAGCGCATGATGTCCGCCCACAGCGTGAAGGCGAAGTCCGCGCAGCCCATCGGCATGCCCGGATGACCGGAGTTCGCGGCCTGGACGCCGTCGGCGCTCAGCAGACGCACGGTGTTGACGGCTTTCTTGAACGTCTCGCAGGTGCACGTGCACGTCGTCATGATGTCAGTGTCTCCTTTGGGTGGGGTTTTGTTGCGGTGATGGGTGTCGGCGGCGGACCGGGGGCTCCGTCCGCTCACTCCTCGGCGTCCTCGGCGGAGACGGCATGGCCGCCGCCGGTGCGGAGGTAGGCCTCGACGAAGAGGTCGATGTCGCCGTCGAGGACGGCGCTGACGTTGCTGGTCTCGGTGTCCGTGCGGAGGTCCTTGACCAGCTGGTAGGGCTGGAGGACGTAGGAGCGTATCTGGTTGCCCCAGGCGTTCTCGCCCTTGGCGGCCGACTCGGCGGCGATGGACTCGCGGCGCTTCCGGTCCTCCAGGTCATAGAGGCGGGCGCGGAGGATGCGCATGGCGTTGGCCTTGTTCTTGTGCTGGGAGCGCTCGCTCTGGCAGGTCACCACGATGCCGGTGGGCAGGTGCGTGATGCGGACCGCCGAGTCGGTGCGGTTGATGTGCTGTCCGCCGGCGCCCGAGGCGCGGAACGTGTCGATGCGCAGGTCGCCCTCGTTGATGTCGATGGTGATGTCGTCGTTGATCTCCGGCAGGACGTCGACGGAGACGAACGAGGTGTGGCGGCGCTTGTTGGCGTCGAAGGGGGAGATGCGCACCAGGCGGTGGACGCCCTTCTCGCCCTTCAGGTACCCGTAGGCGAACTCGCCCGAGACGGTGAGCGTCACCAGCTTCAGGCCCGCCTCGTCCCCGGGGACCAGGTCGACGACGTCGTACTTGAACCCGCGCTTGTCCAGCCAGTGCGTGTACATCCGGAACAGCATCTGGCACCAGTCGCACGCCTCCGTGCCGCCGGCGCCCGGGATGATCGTCACAATCGCGCTCTGGTTGTCCATCTCGCCGGACAGGAAGCTCACCAGCTCCAGACGATCCAGATCTGACGACAGCGAGGCCCAAACCCCGTCCGCCTCCTGGTACATCTCGGAGCCGTCACCCTCCATCTCGGCCAGCTCGGCCAGCGTCTCGAAGTCCGCCACCCGCGAGCTGATCGCCCGGAACGGCTCCAGGACGCCCTTCACCGCGCTCAGCTCGGCCACCGTCTTCTGCGCACTCTCGGCATGGTCCCAGAAGTCGGGACGGGCCATCTTCGCCTCCAGCAGATCCAGCTTCTCCTTCTTGGTGGCGACGTCAAAGAAACCCCCTCAAGTGCTCAAGGCGCTCCTGCGCCTCGGCGACTTTGCGTGCTAACTCTTCATGTGTCATGTCTTTCTTCCTAAAATGTGATGGTCATTCGGGGCCAGCCGCCACCGCGCAGGGGCACAACCGGCCATTTCAGCATAATATACACCACTTTCAAGGCCGGGGCGCACCCCACAGGCATTATTTTGCCCACGGAGGCGCTTTTCCGCGCCCACCAGCCGGAATTGCCCCCTTCCCGTTCCCGTGTTATATTACAGAACGTTCGCAGGCGAGCGGCGCTGACCCCAGCGGACGGGAGCTTTCCGCCCGACGACGCAGACCACCGCCACCCGAACGCCCGCCCGTCCCCAAGCCCCCTTTCCCGTGCGCGCCGCGGGCCTCCCCCGCGCCAGACCATGAGCATCATCGACATCCGCAGCCTCTGCTTCCGGTACGACAGCCGCGAAGTCCTCCATGACATCACCTTCAGCGTCGAGCAGGGCATGTTCGCCGCCATGGTCGGCCCCAACGGCGGCGGCAAGACCACCCTCCTCC
>CALZPA010000090.1 GCA_945827525.1 uncultured Lentisphaeria bacterium
AGTGAGATCTGGCGGGGGGGCGTGCCGCTGCCGGCTATAAAAAGGGGGGCGCCCGTGCGTGAATGCACGGACGCCCCCGATAACCTGGGGAATGGAATGTGGCGATGGATGAGGAGGCGATGGGCAGCGCCGTCGGCGAGCCGAGGGCCTCGTTCAGTCTTTTGGGGGAAGAGACGCCTTACTTGACGGTGCCGACCTTGATGTTGAGGTCCTCGCGGCGTTCGAGCTTGTCGACCTGTCCGTCCTTGATCCAGAGGATGCGGTCGGAGGAGGCGAGCATCTTGTGGTCGTGTGTGGCGGTGATGACGGTGACGCCGAGTCGGCGGGAGAGGTCGGAGAGGAGGTGGATGATCTCCTCGCCGGTGTTGAGGTCGAGGTTGGCGGTGGGCTCGTCGGCGAGGATGATGGCGGGCTCGTTGGCGAGGGCGCGGGCGATGGCGACGCGCTGCTGCTGGCCGCCGGACATCTCGTCGGGCTTGTGGGTGAGTCGGTGTCCGAGCTCGACCATCTTGAGGACCTCGATGGCGCGTTCGCGGGCCTTGTCGGGGTCGACGCCGGAGAAGAGGAGGGGCATCATGACGTTGGTGATGGCGTCGTAGGCGTGGAGGAGGTTGTAGGCCTGGAAGACGTAGCCGATGTGGTTGCCTCGGAAATGGGCGAGCTGTCGTGCGGTGAGCTTGGTGAGGTTGACGCCTGCGACCTCGACGAAGCCGGAGGAGGGCTTGTCGAGGGCGCCGATCATGTTGAAGATGGTGCTCTTTCCGGAGCCGGACGGACCCATGATGGAGAGGTATTCGCCGCGGTAGATCTCGAGGTTGATGTCCTTGAGGGCATGGACGATGACTTTGCCGAGGTTGAACGTCTTGTTGACGTGTTCGACTTTGATGAGAACTTCTTGCTGCTGAGCCATATGTCGGAGTCTCCCGCTGGAGGTTGAGGACGTATTGGAGAGGTGGTGTCGTGGGCTGGCTGTCCAGGTTGGTGTCCGCGCCCCGGTCGGTCAGGGATGCCGAGCCGGGGCGGGGTGCCGGGGACATCAGAACGGCAGCTTGATGACGGCCTTGGAGAGGAAGGTGACGCCGACGCCGACGGTGGTGATGAGGCCCATGCCGCAGGAGAAGCCGGCGGCGACGACGGGGATGTACTGCCTCCACTTGAGCTGGAGCTTTCTCTTGAAGTAGAACTGTCCGATGAGGGCTCCGATGAACTGTGGGAGGATGGTGTGCGGGGCGCTCTGTCCGAGTCCGCGGACGACGCCGTAGGTGAGCATGATGGGCGCTCCGAGGATGTTCATGGTGGTGAAGAGGAAGAGTCCGAAGAAGGTACCGGCGCCGATGATCATGGGATTGAAGGCTCGTTCGAACATGGAGTACTCACCCATGGTTGCGGTGAACATGATGCAGGAGTTGGCGGCGTTGAGCTCCCACATCTTCTGGGCGAAGGGGTAGGCGACGGACGGGATCTTGTCGAGTCCCCAGATGAAGTTCATGAAGAAGATGGAGGCGAAGAGGACGAGAGGATAGAGGATGATCTTGGTCTTCCAGATGGAGGTGAACTTGGTTCCGGTGAGTTCGCACTGGCGGTAGAAGACGGTGGAGGCGCCGTAGTTGGCGATGGGGAGCGGGAGGAACCAGATGGCGATGCCCTTGTAGCCGGAGAGGATGAGGGCGGCCTCGCGGATCATCGGGACCTCGACGACCTGTCCGACCATGCCCTCGAGTCGTGCGGTGACGTAGCTGATGAGTGGGGTGTAGATGAAGCCGAGGATGAGGAGGACGATGAGGACGCTGGTGATCTGGGAGTTCCAGGCGGGGAGTCCGTTGCTGGTGTTGTGCCAGCAGAGGAGTCCGATGGAGATGCCGATGTAGGAGCAGGTGACGAAGAAGTAGCAGAGGAGGATGAACCAGGCGGAGAAGTCTCCGCGTCCCTCGGGGACGTCCTTCCAGGAGCCGAGTTCGACTCGGGTGTTGGGGTCCTTGCGGGCCTTTCTGCTGGCGTGGAGGCTCTTGACGACCTGGAAGATGCCGGCGATGGCGATGGCGAGGGCGATGCCGATGTGGAGGGAGAAGTAGAAGTCGATGTTGTTCTTGAAGAGGGTCCAGATGGTGTCGTCGCCGGTCTTCCAGTTGGAGAGCATGCCGTACTTGTAGAGGATGGGGTTGGCGACGACGGTGACGATGAGTCCGATGAAGGAGCCGACCATGCCCCAGTAGGGCATGACCATGCCGGCGATGAGGTTGCCGAAGCTCCAGTTGATGCCGGTGGCGACGGCGGGGAGGAACTGTCCGGTCTTGTCGGTGAAGTCGGAGAAGGGGATGGGGAAGATCTGGATGGCGGTTCCGGTGAGTGCGCCGGAGATGACGGGGAGGAAGAGGTAGATGAGGCCGAAGGCGAGTCCGAGCGCGCCGCCGATGGCGAAGACTCTCCAGCGCCAGGAGTTTTCGGCGTCCTTGCTGTTCTTGGCCTCGATGTCCTCGGCCATGGCCATGATGCCCTGGGCGCCGACGGGGGCCATGGGGAAGGGGAGCTTCTCCATGTCGGAGCAGACGCGGAAGAGTCCGTAGCCGAGGACGAGGTGTGAGAGCTGTCCGATGAAGGAGCCGATGACGAGGAGGACGATGGCGGGGAGCCAGTCGATGTGGAAGAAGGTTCTGTTGACGTAGGAGGTTGACTCGAGCGACGGCGCGTACCAGCGTGGGATCTGGGTGGTCATGCCGTTGGCGGCGACGGCGTCGGACTGGATGAAGAACTGCTGCCAGAGGAGTCCGCCGGTGGTGGCGGCTCCCATGAGAGCGCCGGCCATGTAGAAGAGGACGAAGATCTGGGACTTGTTGAGGTATCGGTGGGCGCGCTTTGCGACCTCGATGAAGAGGATGACGGTGACCCACTGGGCGGCGTCACCGATGCCCTGTCCGGCGAGCAGGCCCATGTAGATGGCGCCTGGGACCATGAGGAGGGCGACGAAGATGGCTCCGAAGAGCGCGGTCCAGTTGAAGCCCTCCTCGAAGGTGGAGGGGACTTCCATGATTTTTCTGAATTCGTCAAGTTCTTTGTCTATCTTGTGTACTGACATCGTGAGTGTTCCTCGCCTGGTGAATGAAGGTGCAGTCTGTTGGTGTCGTGGGTGTCGTCCTTGTCAGGCTAGTCGGTTAGGCCTTGGGTTTGGCGTCGGGGGTGGCGTCGGCCTTTTTGGGCGGGGTGACGACTTCGACGATGCCGTCGATGCTGGTGAGCGTCCTGTGTCGGTACATCTCCATGGTGTCCTTGGGGACGGAGCGCCAGATGAGGAACTGCTGACGGAGGTCATCGAGGAAGACCTTGTTGAGTCTCTGCCAGTCCTTGGGCTGTCCGGAGGCTCTGGTGAGGATGACTCGGACCTCGTCGATGCCCTCGATTTCGGAGGGTGCGCTGCGGAGGGAGAAGTTCTGTGAGACGCCGAGGTCGAAGGGTGCGAGGGCGAGCTTGGCGTCGAGTCCGAGCGCGAGTTCCTTGGCGTCCTTTTCCTTGACGAGTTCGACGTTGGAGGTCATGAACTGTCCGAGTCCGGTGTCGGTGTGGTTGGCGAAGTGCTCCTTGAGGAAGGAGAGGACGCCGGTGATGTCGTACTGTGAGACGGTGAAGGGGAAGACGAGGTCCATGACGTCGCCGTCGGGCTTTGGCGGTCTCCAGGTTCTCATGAGTCCGGGGTTGGCGGACTTGGAGGCCTTGATGGCGGGGTAGATGGAGGAGATGAGGACGGTCGCCATGACGATGAGGATGGTGACGATGGTGTTGGTGGAGGACATGTTCATCTCGGGGACTCTGACGATGCCGTATTCGGCGAGGAAGCCGAGGATCTTGAGGGTTCCCTGTGCGAGGAGGTATCCGCCGAGTCCGCCGATGAGGGCGTAGACCATGGATTCGGCGAAGAAGAGGGTAGCGACGTGCTTGGGCGCGAGACCGAGCGCGGAGAAGGTGTAGATTTCCTTCTTGCGGTCGGCGACGGAGCCGAGCATGGTTCCGAAGATGACGAGTCCGCCGAGGACGATGGGG
This sequence comes from uncultured Lentisphaeria bacterium, assembly GCA_945827525.1. Lineage (GTDB taxonomy): Bacteria > Verrucomicrobiota > Lentisphaeria > Oligosphaerales > Oligosphaeraceae > CAAGGB01. Next base: position 4,033 of record CALZPA010000090.1, read on the forward strand.
AAGAAGAGGTCCTTGGCGCCGGAGGCCTTGAGGACGGAGCCGAGGAGGTGTCGTTCGACGCCGTTCTCGCGGGTGGCGGGGATGGGGATGTTGAGGACACGTGCGAGTTCCTCGGCGATGGAGATGGCCTGCTGGGTGGTGTTGGTGTAGACGACGAGGGCGTAGAGGTTGGCTCCGAGGAGCTTGGCGTTGTTGGCGGAGACGATGACGACCTGGTCGACGGGGATGGAGGACCAGTTGCGCTGGCTCATGGCGTCCATTTCCTCGTCGTTGTCGGAGGAGACGGGCTGGTTGGCGGTCATCTCGGTGAAGTCGGCGGGGAGGATGGAGGAGGTGTCCATGTCCTTGGCGGCGGAGACCCGGACGTTGTCGAAGATCTTTCCGACCTTGAAGGTGTGTCCCTTGAGGACGACGGTGTCGCCCTCGGCGACCTTGAGGTATTCGGCGACGGGCTGTGTGATGAGGATGGAGTCGTCGTCGATTTTCTGGAAGTACTCCATGAATTCCTCGCGTTCGTTGAGTTCCTGGGGCTCGATGCCGAGGACGCCGCGGATGGTGGTGGGGAGGGTGCCGTCGGCCCTGGAGATGAGGAGTCCGGGGTTGTCCTGGGTCTTGGGGGAGATCCAGAGTCGCTTGCAGACAGAGCGGATGGCGGAGCTTTCGCCCTCACCGGCCCGGCTGTAGGTGATCATGTCCTTGAGGTCTTCGGAGAGCGGGTTCCAGTTGACGTTGTGGACGAAGGCGCCGTTGTACTTGGGGTTGGGCGCGACGGAGATGGTGACGATGCCGTTCTGGGTGCCGAAGGAGGCGAAGCAGAGGATGGTGAAGGTGAGGAGGATGATGGTGATGGCGGTGAGCGCGGTGCGGGTGGGTCTGCGTCTCATGGTGGAGATGCCCATCTGCATGGCGGCCATGAAGGTGGAGATGTTGGAGACGTCGTTGACGTGGACGGTGGCGGTCATGCCCTGCATGGCCTTGAGCTCGACCTCGAATTTGCGCATGATGATGAAGATGACCATGCAGGACATGACGACGATGGCGAAGCCGAGGAAGATGATGATGGGGGTGTTGGCGATGGCGAAGGCTGGGTGTGTGAGGTAGAGCAGGACGAAGGTCATGGCGAAGAACGCGATGAACCAGGAGATCTGCTTGTAGATGGTGACGGCGCCGATGATGACGCGTTCGAGTGCGAAGGCGAAGGGGACGGAGAGTCCGAGGAGGATGAGGACGGCGAAGACGAGGTCGTCGAGCATGGAGCGGACCTTGAGGTAGACGGGTCTGGAGGACCAGAAGGAGAAGGTGTTGAGGGCTTCGCGGCGCATGGGCTGCTGGGAGTCGGCGGCGTCGTTGAGCATGTCCTCGGAGCGTCCGTGGAGTTCGGCGAGGGAGGAGTCGAGGATGCCCTTGTTGCGGAGGATGTCGAGTCTGGAGTCGTTGATGCGCCAGAGGTCGGAGGCGGAGCGTGCGGCGGCGTTGACGCTGATGGGGTGTTCGGTCATTTCGAAGCCGACGCCGACGTACTTGTCGGTGCCGTCGTCCTGGAGCTTGCCGGCGTCGGAGGCGTCGAGTCGGCTCTTCTGCTCGTTGCCGTTGTTGAGACCGACCATCTGTCGGAGGGAGAAGAGCTTGACGCCGCGTTCGCGCTCGTCGGAGTACCAGGCGACGATGCCGTCGACGGTCTCGGAGAAGGAGCGGTTGGTGACGAGGTCGGCGTTGGCCTTGGAGGAGAGGATCTTGACGTCCTCGCCGGGGAGCTTCTCGGTGCGCTGCTGCGAGGGGAGGACGACGTAGGCGCCCTTTGCCTTGAAGGTGTTGAGCCGGTAGCGGATGGTGCCGTTGGTGTAGGTGCTCTGGGCGGAGACCTCATCGAGGTTTCCCTCGGGCCGGAAGACGGCGGCGAAGCCACCCCAGGAGCCGGCGGTGCGTCCGTTGAGCGGTCCGAGGTTATAGTGTCCGTTGGCGTCGGTGCGGTGGACCTGGTAGTTGTCGAAGGCGACGAATTTGGACTCGGCGTAGGCGAGGGAGAAGTTGCGTGAGAGTCGGAGCTGGACGATGGCGCCGGCGAGGGGGGTGTTGGGGGTGGAGGTGCCGGGGAGCATGCCCATGACGGTGGGGCCCTTGGTGTTGTTGTCCTCGTCGAAGCGTGCGATGAAGTACTCCTTGTTGGTGGGGAAGCCCTTGTTGAGGGAGAGTCCCTCCTGGTTTCCGAGCATGTCGGCGGCGGCCTGTTCGGGGAAGTCCTTGGCGGGGGCGAAGAAGCGCTCGATGTCGCGGACCTGGGCGTAGATGGCGTCGGCGCTGACGTTGGCGAAGGTGTCGTCGGGCGTGCCTTCGAGGAGGGTGGCCTCCTGGACGGTTCCGAGGGCGAGGTTGAAGTAGCCGAGGACGCCGGCCATTTCGCCGGAGTGGACGAGTCTGGGCGCGGCCCAGATGACACGTGTCTGGTTCAGCTTCTGGTCAGCGGACTCGACGAGGAAGTTCTCCTGGACGTCGGCGTTGGGTGTGGCGTTGGCGGCGATGGCCTTGTAGGCGTTGAGGAAGGCGTTGCGGACTTTGCCGTAGAGTCCCTGGTTGTCGTCGCCGCTGTGGATGGAGGAGTCGCCGCCGATGATGATGGCCCACTTTCGGGTGGTGTCGCCGAGGAGGAGCGAGGCGTGGAGGACGATGGTGCGGGCCTGCTTGGGGTCGCGGGCGTAGACGCCCTCCTCCTCGTTCTCGAGGATGGGCTGTCCCTGGTCGTCGAGGGCCTTGGGGTAGAAGATGTCGTAGAGGGACTCGTCGGCGGCGAGGGCCTCGTCCTCGCGCTTGAGCTCCTCCTTGCGGACGTCGTAGTCACGCCGTGCCTCGTCGAGGACCTGAGTGAGGAACTGGTTGACGAGGGTGCGCTCCTGTTCGGAGAGATCGGGATCGAGCTGGAGGGGCTGGTCGTCGCCGGTGTACTTGCGCTTTTCGCGTCCGATGGTTCTCTGGACTTCGTTCCAGGCCATCTTCTTGGGCTCGAGTTCGGAGGCGATGAGCTGGTTGAGCTCCTGCTCCTCCTTGCGGAGCTCGTCGGTGACGCCGCCTGCGGCGGCGGCGGCCTTCTTGCGCTGGTTGAGCCGTTCGCGCTTCTCGTAGGCCTCGTTCTTGTAGTAGTAGGCGTGAGTCTGGGCGAGGACCTCGAGCTTGTCGAGGAGCTTCTTGCGGACGTCGGAGCTCTTGGTGAGCGGGGAGGCGTCGGCGAGCTGCTCGTCCATGAGTCTCATGAAGTTGGTCTCGTGTCGGAAGGAGAGTCGGCGGTCGGTGACCTGGTTGTCCTTCTTGTCCTCGATGGCCTGGTAGAAGTGCGAGACGCCGACGTGGCCGCGGGCCTGCTGGTCGAAGAAGGCGATGACGACGTCGCGTCGCGGGCGGCTGGCGACGATGTGCTCGGCGAGTCGGAGGAGGGCGGCGGCGTTAGCGGCTCCGCGGGCTCCTGGGGTGAGGTTGGGGACTTCGCCGAAGGTGTCGAGGTTGGCGGCGAGGACGATGACCTCATGGCGCTTGTCGGGGTCGAATTTGGCGTTGGTGCCCTTGATGTAGGCGTAGACGTTGCGTCCGCGTGCGTAGCCCCAGTTGAGTTTGCAGTCGATGGCGACGGTGGCATTCTCGGGGCAGTCGGCCTTGAGCTGGGCGGCGGTGCCGTCGAAGTAGTAGCGCATGAGGTTGACGTTGCAGTCGGCGAAGTGGGGGCTGGAGGACATGGCCTTCTCGGGCATGTCGTTGCCGCGGGTGAAGACGATGGCCTTGGCTCCGAGTCGGAAGGCGCGGATGAAGCCCTGTCCGGAGTTGTAGTTGAGGACGACGATGGCGTCCTTGACGTTGATGCGGTTGAAGTCGGCGGCGTCGCCGCGTCCGAGGTAGACGATGTTACCGGAGATGCCTCCGCGTGGGGTGGCGGGCGGGATGATGCCGTTGGGCCTCATGGGGTGGAGTCGGATGGTCTTGCCGGCGGGTGCGGTGAGGGTGGCGGTGGCCTCCTGGTCCTGTCCCTTGACGATGGTGTCGTTGCGGCGGTCGTTGGGGTCGGCCTTGACGGTGGGGGTGACGATCTGGGCGGAGTCGAAGGGCTGCACGATGACCTGGTCGCCGTCCTTGGCGCTGACGATGGCTCGGAGCCGGCGCTCGATGTAGTCGGCTGCCTGGCGGTACTCGGCGGTGCCGGTGAGGCGGTGCGGGAAGCGTCCGATTTCGGCGCAGTCGCGGTTGAAGGTGGCCTTGGGGTCGTTCGGCTGCTGCGCGAAGGCCAGGCCAGCGGTGAGACTGAAGATGGCGCCCAGTCCCAGGGCCCTTGAGGTTTTGAGCAGTGATCGCATGGTCAGTGGAAAGCCCTTGTCTTTTGCCGTCGGCCGTCCGGGGAGTCTGGCGGCGTGTCGGCGGTTGTATGTTCGGTTGATGATTGCCTGCGTGTGTGGGGGTAGGGTGGGATCAGTGTCCCTCGATGCCACCGACCTCGATATGGACGTCCTCGCGGTTGGCGATGCGGTCGATGCGTCCGTCGCGGATCCACATGAGTCGGTCGCAGATGTTCATCATGCGGTGGTCGTGGGTGGCGCAGATGACGGTGACGCCCTTTTCGACGTTGAGTCGCTTGAGGATGTCGAGGATTTCCTGTCCGGTGTGGAGGTCGAGGTTGGCGGTGGGCTCGTCGCAGAGGAGGACGGAGGGGTCGTTGGCGAGGGAGCGGGCGATGGCGACGCGCTGCTGCTGGCCGCCGGACATCTCGATGGGGCGGTGGTGCCAGCGTTCCTTGAGTCCGACGAGGTCGAGGATGTTCATGCCGCGCTCGCGGGCCTCGTCGGGCTGGACGCCGCCGAAGGCCATGGGTGTGGTGACGTTCTCGAGCGCGGTCATGTAGCGGATGAGGTTGTAGCTCTGGAAGATGTAGCCGATCTTGTGGCAGCGGAGGAAGGCGAGCTCCTCGGCGGTGAGCTGGGCGACGTCGACCTCGTCGATGAAGACTCGTCCGATGGAGGGGCTGTCGAGGGCGCCGATCATGTTGAAGAAGGTGGACTTGCCGGAGCCGGAGGGGCCCATGACGGAGATGAATTCGCCCTGGAAGATGGACATGTCGACGCCTCGGAGGGCCTCGGTGGTGACGTTGTTCATCGTGTAGATTTTCTTGAGTCCGACGGTTCGGATGATGACTCGCCGTTCGGCGCTCTTCTCGCCTGCTGCAGTTCTGTTGGTCTCTTCCATGGTTTGCCGTTGGGTTATGTGATGGGTGATGAGTTCGGTTTCGGCGTGGGGCGTTCGGCGCGGGGGGAGCCGGGAGGGCTATTCGACGCGCATGGCCTCCATGGGGGCGAGCCGTGCGGCCTTGAAGGAGGGGACGACGGCGGCGAAGGCGGCGAGGAGGGTGCCGAGGAGGATGGAGATGAGGATGCCGCCGAAGATGTCGAGGACGGGGATGGCGGCGAAGAAGTTGACGCCGAAGGAGGCCATCATGCGTCCGGTGCCGATGACGGCACCGATGATGGCGCCGATGGTTCCGCCGACGATGCCCATGATGCAGCTTTCGAGGACGAACATGATCATGATGAAGCCGTCGAGTGCTCCGAGGCACTTGAGGGTGGCGATTTCGGTGAAGCGCTCGGTGACGGACATCATCATGGCGTTGGTGATGCCGATGCCGCAGACGAGGAAGGAGACGACGAGGAGGTAGGCGAGTCGTTCGCCGAGTCCCATGAAGCCCTTGCCGGAGTCCATGGTGAGGCGTTTGGCGCGGGCGAGCGCGGCGGTCTCCTTGCGCGCCTTGGCGAGCTTGACGAGGAGTTCGGGGGTGAGGCTGGCGGTGTCCATGCCGCTTTCCTGCATGACCTGGATGTAGCGCTTGGCGAAGGAGGCGCTTTCGAGGTAGTCCCACATGATGGCCTCGTTGATGTCGGAGGGGATCTTGTTGGCCTCCTGGGCGAGGAGCTGGCGTGTCTTGTTGCTGGCTCCGGTGATGGAGAATTTCATGCGGAGGATGAACTGCTGGTTCTTGGCCTGGTCGGCGACGATGGGTGCGATGCGCTTGGCGTCGAAGTTGAAGCCGGCGCTGCGGATGACGTCGCCGAATTTGCCGTCGGCGTCGGTCATGGCCATGGCGAGGCGGTCGGCGTCGTTGACGAGGGTTGGGTTGTCCTTGTACTCGGCCTTGAGGTAGGCGGTGATCTTGGCGTTGGCCTCGTGGCGTTTGGCGATGATGTCGGCGAGCGTCCTGCGGAAGTCGGCGCGCTGGCCGATGAGCTTCTGGAGCTTGTCGAAGTCCATCTCGAAGCGGATCATGCGGTAGCGATCGAGACCGAGCTTGAAGGTGTCGAAGTTCTCGGGGCGCGCGAGGTAGTCGAGGATTTCGAGTCCGGCGGCGGTCTTGATGAGGTCGCGTCGCTTGGCGTAGTCGAGGTCGTCGAAGAAGTCGAGGACGTACTGGACGTCGCGGGCGGTGCTCTGGAGTCTGGCGAAGTCGTCGTCGGGGAGCCGGATGAAGTTGCGGGTCTCGACGTTGACGTCGGCGCTGGCGTCGAGCCGGGCGAGTTCGGCGACGATGGACTCTGGCGAGCCGGTGGAGGTGAGCTTGGTTGACCAGTTGGAGTTGAGCTGTGCGTTGTCGGAGCGTTCGCGGGTGTCGGCGGCGACGGCTCGCTTGATGAGGGACTCGGCGAGGATGTTCATGAGGAAGGCCACGGCGACGACGATGACGGCGACGGTGACGGTGGCCCGGAACAACCGGTATCTGATGCCGTCGATGGTGATCTTCACGGTTCGCTTCAGACTGAGCCAGGGCTGTTCTGCGATGTTGATCTCTTTCATGTTCGGTCCTGCTGGGTGCCTTTTGTCGGTGGTTTGCCTGCTATGTGATGCTTGTTCCAGTTGTGTGGTCGGATTGGGCCGGGGAGACGCGGCACTAGATTAGAACGTATGGGGCGGGGCGCATATTGGCGTTGTCCCCTTCGGGGGGGGCGGATTTTTGGGGTGTCGTTTTCAGCGGTCGATGACGACGGCGAGGACGCCTCTCTGGACGAGTTTCTTGAGGTAGTCGGTGACGCAGGTCTTTGCCTCGTGGAAGGAGAGTCCGTAGTCGGCGCAGAAGGCGTCGATGATGTCCTCGACGGTTCTGGAGCCGTCGCAGAGGGTCCAGAGCCGTGTGCCGAGTGCGTCGAGGGCGACGATGCGTCGTTCCTTGAAGGGCACAAACCAGGAGATGGGTGGTCTGAGGTAGGCGGGTCGGACGTTTCGGATGGAGATGGAGACCTGTTCGCCGTGTCGTGTGACCTGTGCGGCGGTGTTCTTCTCGGGGATGGCCTGGAGCATGCGTCTCCAGTTGCTGTCCTGGACGGTGGCGATGTGTGGCTTGCTCATAGTGTCACCTCCAGCTTGTCGCAGCAGCTGAGCGCGAAGGGTGGTGGAGGGAGGCCGTCTCGGCGGTCGGGTGCGGTACGTGTGAGGATGCGGAGGCGCTGGTCGTTTGGGCAGATCCAGGCGGCGGCGGAGAAGTGTCTGCGTCCGTGCCACCAGTCGGTGAGGACGGCCCGGGTGATGGTGGCCTCGGCGGTCCAGACGTCGTGTCCGTCCTGCGTGGCGTGGCTCATGGAGAGGAGTGAGTAGTCCTTGGGGATGAGGGAGCGGAGGTAGTCGTCGAGGCCGCGGTTGAGCCAGGCCTTGAGCATGCCGATGCGGGCGGCGGTCTCCTCCAGGCGGCGGTCGGGGGAGGTGAAGGTGAGTCTGACGTTGGCGGGTTCGGCGAGGCAGTCGTCGAGTCGGTGGTCGTCGGGTGCGAGGCAGCGGATGCCGAAGGCGTTCCATTCCTGGAGGTGGTCGTCCTGGAGTGGGACGACTCGGATGGTCTCGAGGAGTCTGGCCTCGAACTGCGGGTTGTGTCGTGGGTTGTCGTCCTGTGGCCAGAGGAAGATGGCCTCGAGGAGGTAGGTGCGGTCATTGAAGTAGGCGCAGTATCGTGAGATGCGGGCTCCGTCCTGGAGTCCGGTGACTCCCAGCCAGGGGTGTCTGGCGGTGGGTCTTGCCTCCTTGATGCCGTCCTGGATGAGCTTGGCCTTGTAGTCCTCGGCCATTCGTCCGAGGTCTGGGGGCAGGTCGAGGGCGGCCCAGTCGAGCTCGAAGCGGAGCTGATAGCGGTCGCCGAAGACGATGCGTCCGTGCGCGGGGTCCTTGGAGAACTGGAGCATCTCCCAGTCGTCGGGGAGCTGCAGATGGATACCGTTCCAGGCGTAGGGCTTCATGGTTCAGCAGAGTCCCAGTCTGGAGCCGTTGGTGAGGATTTCCTCGAGCTCGCCGTCGGAGAGCCGGAGTCGCCGCTGGAGGGCCTGGACCTCGTCCTCGTCCCGGAAGAGCGGGTAGTCGGAGCCGAAGAGGAAGAGGTGTCGGGGGAAGTGCGAGAAGATGTCCTCGAGGAGGGGCTGGGGGATGGCGAAGAGGCTGGAGGAGGTGTCCATGTAGACGTCGAGTCCCTGGAGGGCGTCGGTGACGTACTGCCAGTGCCGGTAGCCGCCGAAATGGGCGGCGATGATCCTGAGTTTGGGGAAGCGTCTCTTGATGGCGGCGACCTTGTAGGGGCAGGAGGGGTTCTGGTCTGGCGGGAGGCTGTCGCCGACATGGACCATGAGGGTGAAGGAGCCCTCCATTTCGCCGAAGAGGGGGAGAAGCTTGGGGTCGTCGAGGCGGAAGCCCTGGAAGTCGGGATGGAGCTTGATGCCGCGGATGCCGCGGTCGTGGAGGCGCGCCAGCTCGCCGGTCATGTCCTCGAAGTCGGGGTGCATGGTTCCGAAGGGGACGATGCGCGGGTTGTCGTTGAGGGAGATGGCCCAGTCGTTGGCGGGGACGACCTGGAGGGGGGTGGTGGCGGCGGAGTGGACGAAGCAGGCGTCGATGCCGGCCCGGTCCAGGTGTGCGGCGAGATCCTCCCAGCGGCCGTTGCCGATGGGGGGGATGTGGTAGTGGGTCTCCAGTTGGGTGACGACCTTGTCGGCGATTTTGGGATGGAAGACGTGGGTGTGCACGTCGACGCGGAGCGGCTGTGGCATGGTTTGGGGGGCGGAGGGGGACTTCTTGGGAAACGGGGCGGCGTCGGGCCGGGGAAAAAGGCATTTCAGCGGTAATATAAGCTATGTGGGCAAATTCTTCAATTCCCATTTCGGAACTGGATGGGGGAATTTTTCCTGCTGCGTGTGGGGGATGCGTCAGGGGGGCGGGAGGAATATCCGGCGTCCTCCGTGGCCGGACTGATTTCAGGTTTCTTTCTTTTCGTTTCTCTCGTCGCTCTCGCTTCTCTCGTC
>CALZPA010000091.1 GCA_945827525.1 uncultured Lentisphaeria bacterium
GTCGGGATACTCCCCGCGCAGACGCGTCCACACGCGCACCATCGCCCGCTTGATGATATCCGCGGCGGTGCCCTGAATCGGCATATTGCGCGCGACGCGCTCACCGAACGAACGGGTGACGGCGTTGCCGGTGCGCAGCTCCGGCAGCGGGCGGCGCGTCGTCCGCGCCAGCCGACGCAGGCACTCGTGCATGAGGCCGACGCCGCCGGCGACGACGCCATTCTCCAGCGTGGCGCGGCGGTTGCGCACGAGCACCTTCTGTCCGCCCAGCGTGTAGTCGCCGTCCGGCATGCCCGCCGCCCGCATGGAGTCCGTGATGAGCATCAGCCGCCGCGGCGTCTTGAGCCGCTCGATGATGCGGATCATGCCGTCCTGGAGGTGAACGCCGTCGCAGATGATCTCGACGTAGGTGTCGTCGGCCAGCAGGCCACCCCCGACCATGCCGAGCCGCAGATGGTGGAGCGGCGTCATCACGTTGCAGAAGTGCGTCAGATGGCGCAGGCCGGCCTCATGGACGGCCTGGAAGCCGTCGTAATCGGCCTCGGAGTGTCCCGCCGACGGCATGATGCCGCGCTCGACGAGCGCCCGCGTGAACGCCAGTGCGCCGGGGAGCTCCGGCGAGAAGCTGACCTTGCGCACGGGGCAGACCGCGTTCAGCTCGTCCACCAGCCCGAGGTCGAAGTCCAGCAGGAACTCGGGGTTCTGGGCGCCGACGCAGGCGGGGTTGAAGAACGGCCCCTCCAGATGGAGCCCATGCAGCAGGGCGCGGTCGGAGCGATCGGCGCGTCGGTAGTCGGCGCAGGCGCGGGCGACCTGGCGCAGACAGTCGCGCGAGACGGTCATCGTCGTGGCCAGGACATGGGTCACGCCGTCGGCCAGCTTGCCGTGCCCGATGGTGTCCAGCGCCTCGGGCGTCGCGTCGCAGAAGTCGGCGTTGGAGCGTCCGTGGAAATGGATGTCGAAGAAGCCGGGGAGGACGAGTGTGCCATACGCGTCCAGCGTCGTGGCGTCCTGGGTGTCCTCGGCTCGCGGCGGCTCCGGCCCCATCCGGGCGATGCGTCCGTCACGGACGAGGAGGAAGCCGTCGGGGCAGTCGTAGTCGGGCGAGACGAGATGGGCGTGGCGGATGAGGGTGTCCATGGTCGGGAGGGGAGCCGGTCGGCGGTCCGTTCAGTTGACGTTGGGTGGGTTTCCGAGGGTGCCGCCCTCGTTGTAGCGCTGGTTGTTGGGCAGCCCCTGGCGTCCGGCGCCCTGTCGCATGAGCTCCTTGAGCTCGTCGAGGTGGCTCTGATAGACGGCGCGAGGCTGGACGCGGTGCCGGCGGCAGATGTCGGCGGCCAGCCCGACGACCTCCCCGAGCATGCCGGTGGTGCGCATGACGCGGACGGTGCCCAGGGCGACATGCGTCACGGAGATGTTTCGTCCGGCCATGAAGAGGTTGTCGGTGTTGCGGGAGTAGAGGCAGCGGTAGGGGACGGGATAGGGATAGATGGGCTTGTGCCTGGCGATGGACTTGAATTCGCGTCCGGGGAAATGCTTGGTGTTGGCGGGGTCGGGGTAGTGGAGGTCGATGGTCCAGGTGGTGGCGGCGGTGCCGTCCTCCAGGACCTTGTAGCCTGCCAGCTCGTTCTCGGTCAGGATGACGTCGCCGAGGAGCCTCCGCGACTCGCGCTTGCCGGAGACGTAGGCGACCCAGGCCAGCTCGCGGTTGCGGAACTTGCCGTTGTCGGCGAGGCGGTTCTTCAGATGGCTCCAGTTCGCGTAGACGACCAGCAGGCCATAGTCGCGGATGCGCTCGAAGTCGCGGATCTGGTCGACGTTCATGCCGGTCTCCCACGTCCACTCGCCCATCGTCACCCTCTCGCACGAGGCGTCCGTGAAGTCCATGCCGTAGTTGAACTCGGGGAAGTCGCTGGGAGCGCCGGTGTCGCGGGAGTACCATTGGACGGAGGCGCCCATGGTCTGGCGGTCGGCCACCTCGGGGGCACCCGGCTCATTGAATTCGGAGCGCGCCTCGCGGCCCTGGTGGAAGTCGGCGCCGGCGAGGGCGCCCACCGTGCCGTCGCCGGTGCAGTCGGCGAACAGCGGCGCCGCGAACTCGACGGCCTGCCCCGACTCGATGTGGCGAGCCGTCACCGAGGCGATGCGGCGGCCGTCCATGCGGACGCCGACGACGCGGAAATTCGGGAACAGCGTCAGGTTCGGCTCGGCCGCGAGGAACTGCTGCTTCCTCTCGTCCTCATAGTAGTCAGCCGGCTGGGCGTTGCCGCCGCGCACGGGGCCGAACTCCTTCTGCAGGTTTCCCAGCTCGGGATAGGGACCTATCGAGATGCGCCCGCCCAGATGGACGCGGATCTCCGAGCTGTTGTTGCCGCCCCATACCGGACGGTCGTTGATGAGCGCCACACGGCTGCCCTGGCGGGCGGCCGCCACCGCCGCGCACATGCCGGCGATGCCGCCGCCGCAGACCACCAGGTCGAACTCCCCGGCGGGCACCGGGGCCGGCGCGGCCGGACGCCCCGTCGGCGCCGACGCGCCCCGCGTCAGGCACACCACGTCGCAGCGCCCGTCGAAGCCCGTGAGGTCATGCAGCGTGATCTCCGCCTGGCCGGCCCGGAGCTCGACCTCGCCGGCACGCTGCCATTCCCAGGCGCTGCCGGTGCAGCCCAGCTCCGCCGGCAGCCGCGTCCCGTTCACCCCGACCTGGAAACGCCCCGGCCCACGCTCCGACGACCATGGCGACGTCCAGTTGTAGGTCCGCGCCCACACCTGGTAGGTGCCGTCCGAGGGCACCGTCACCGTCGCCGCGGCGTCCGCGACGGGGCGTCCCATGCCGTGCGCCAGCAGATACGGCGACCCCATCAGATCCATGAACTGCTGGTCCACGACCCAGCCGCCCCTCCGCGTGAACTGCTCCGCCTCAACCCAAATGTCCGCGGACGCTGTGACCGAAAGGCTCATCATCATCGTCCCGACCAATGTCATCCTCATGCACATGCTCTTCTCTGCTCCTGATTTTGGTGGCTATGACGGCTTGCGGCCATGACTCCGGCTACGGCTCCTCCTCCAGACGGAAGAAGTGGTCGCGGTAGAAGGCGAGCTCGGCGATGGACTCGCGGATGTCGTCCAGGGCCAGGTGCGCCTCGCGCTTGGTGAACCGCCGCATCATCTCCGGACGCCACAGGTTGCCGAGTATCTTGATGGAGCTGACGTCCAGCGTGCGGTAGTGGAGGTAGTCCTGGAACGTCGGCATGTACCGGTACAGGAAGCGGCGGTCCTGCCCCACGGAGTTGCCGCAGAGCGGGCTGGCCTTGGGGGGCACGTACCGCCGGACGAAGTCCAGCGTGCGCTGCTCCGCCTCGCCGACGGTGACGCCCTCGGCGCGGACACGCGCCAGCAGCCCCGACTGCGTGTGGTGCGTCTGGCACCATTCGCTCATGCCGGACAGCACGTCCTCCGGCTGCCAGACGGCGATGACCGGCCCCTCGGCCACGATGTTCAGCCGGTCGTCGGTGATGATGGTGGCTATCTCCAGGACACGGTCGACGTCGGGGTCCAGCCCCGTCATCTCCATGTCCACCCAGATGAGGTTTCTCTCGTTCTGCATGGTTGCTCTGTCGTCTGTCGTCTGTCTGTTTGCTTGCTGTGCCCTGCGCCGCCGAGGCGGACGGAGGGCCTGTACGATGTGCGCCTGGGAGCGAGGCGGCTCACGGACGCCGCCCCAGGCCGGGATGGGCTCACTCCAGCCGGAGCTGCCCGGCCTCCCGCACCAGCCAGGTCTGGCTGGGCGTCCCCGCCCACTGCAGCCACTGGCGCGACTCGCGGCGGAACACGCCGGCGTTGAAGTCGAGCAGCGTGCCGGGCACGCCGGCCAGCCCGATCGACCGGAGCGGGATGGCGAATTCCCCGCGCCACGAGCGACGGTCGGGCGTGACCGTGGCGCGGTACCGGACGTCGGCCGCCAGCCGTGCCGATTCCTCGCGCGGGGCGCCCGCCTCGTCGGAGACCTCGAACGTGCCGTTCGGGAAGCCGTGCAGGACGAAGACGGGTTGGCGCGCGTTGTTGTCGCTGTCCGAGAGGCAGCACTCGACGCCGTCGCTCTCCGTCCAGACGGGCTGCGTGTCCGCCGGCAGCGGCTGCTCCAGCGGGACCTCGATGGCGATGGTGAGAAGCCCGGCGCCGTCGTGGCTCACCTCCAGCCTGGCGGGGCGTCCGGCGGCCAGGATGCGCCCCGGCGCCTGCGCGATGGCGTCCGAGGCGGCGTTGCCCGCCGGGACGGCCAGCGGCGCCGTCCGGCGCGGCGCGGGCCGCGCCTGCGCCCCCGCGGGCCGCGTTGCCGCCTTGCTGACGGGCGCCAGTCCCGGCAGCTTCGGCTCCAGCCCGGGGAGCGACCCGATGAGCGAGGCGCTGTCCACCCAGACGGCGCCCGGGCCGACCTTGGCGATGGACACGGTGACCGCGCCGCCGCGCGTCTCGAGGTCCAGCGTCGCCTGCTGCCAGACGTCGGACGAGGGGAATTCGCGCGAGGCGGCGAGTTCGGCGCCATCCGCGAGAACCATGAGGCGTATGGCGGCGGGCGCGGCGACGGCGCCGCCGTCCAGGCGGTGCCAGACGCTCAGCTGGAGCCGCTGTCCGGCGCGGGTCTCGTCGACATCCTGCTCCAGGCGGGCGTCCTCGCCCCGAAGGGCGACGCTGCCGCCGATGATGGCGTGGCGCTCGGCGTAGCTCATGGTGATGCCGCCGCCCCAGTGCTTGAACTGGCCGGCCTTGCCGTCGGGCCGCAGCCGCCATCCCTGCAGCCCTCGGCCGAAGGTGGCGTTGGCGAGGAGGTTGCGCAGCGGGGTGTCGAGGAGACGCCACTGCGGGTCCGGCCGCTGGCCGAAGTCGTGCCCGGGCCGCCAGGACTCGCCGGGCGCGTAGGCGCCGACGTGGGGGACGTCGCCCGTGACGCCGGGGATGGCGACCGCCTGTGGCGAGGCGCCGTCGAATGTCCGGAAGGTCTTCAGGCTGAGTCGGTCCGGCGTCAGCCGGGTGAGGTTGCCGGCGAGGATGATCTGCGGATGAGGGGCGATGTCACCGGCGACGGCGTTGTTGAGGTAGGCGCAGTTGTAGAGCCAGTCGGTCTGCCAGCGTCCCCAGTTGCCGCACTTCCCGAGCATGGTGTTGTTGATGACGAAGTTGTTCTGTCCGGGGCGGTTGAGCCGGATGTCGCAGCCGGCGATGTTCCAGACGACGTTCTTGTAGATGAGGTTGTTGCAGGTGAAGTTGTCGAGGTAGATGCCCATGCGGGTGCCGGCGGCGAGGTTGTCGTGGATCCAGTTGTGGTGGTACTCGGTGCCGCCGCCGTCGCTGGCGCAGCTGTAGGTGGCCCCGAGGTCGTGGCAGATGCGCCCCATGCGGGAGATGTCGCAGTACTGGATGACGTTGGCGGCGCCGCTGGGGAGGAGGCAGTCCCGGCCTGTGTCGTGGATGGTACAGTGGCTGACGAGATTGCGGGCGCCGCTGAGCCTGAGCGGCGCGTCGTAGCTGCCGAGGAAGTCGGTGTGGTGGATGTGGCAGTTGACGACGCGGTTGTCCTGCCCCGAGATGACGAGCCCGTTGCCGTGGCTATAGGCGATTTCGGAGTCCCGGACGGTGTTCGCGCGTCCGGAGAGGCGGATGCCGATGGGATGGTCGATGCCGTAGCCGGTGTCGCCGCCGTCGGAGGCGCCGAGCCAGGCGCAGCGGAGGTTCTCCAGGACGACGGCCTCGGCGCGCCCCCAGTCCATGCCGCCGCCGATGGTGCGGAAGCCCTCCAGCCGGAGGTGGGAGACGCCCCCGCCGGCCAGAGACACCACCTCGGCACGAACCTGCAGCTCAACCGTCATGCGGTTCGGGTCGCGCCCCGGAGGCACCTGCAGCCAGACGGTGCGCGCCTCCTCGTCGACGTAGAACTCCCAGGGCGCGTCGATTTCGCGCTCGTCGCCGAGCAGGACGAAGCGGCCGCCCTGCGGGCGCGCCAGGGCCATGAAGTTGGCGGCGGCGGAGCGGGCGCGCCTGGTGCCCTCCAGCGAGTAGGCGAGCGCGCGGCGGCGGGCGTCGTAGCCGGTGACGCGCACGCTCCAGCTGGTCCACTTGGCGCCGCCCATGACCCACAGCCTCGCCCCGGTCCAGTGGCCGTCGGGGCGGTCGGGCAGCTCGTCGGAGACCAGCTCGCGCTCGCTGGAGCGGGCGGGGTCGTAGGCGGCCGCCTCCCAGTCCAGCAGGTCACGGCCCCTGCGGTTGGGCCAGCGGGCGCGCACGCACGGTTCGCCCTCCGCGAACAGCGCCGGGCGACCCGGCAGCACGCCGGGCGCGGGCGCCCGCCAGAGGTCGCCGCGGACGCGTTGCCAGCCTGTCACCGGCTCCAGGCCGGACAGCGTGGCCCCGTGCGGACGCTCCGAGCGCAGCGTGATGAGGCGCTCCGGCGTCCCCGACGGCAGCGCCGTCAGCGACTCGCGGTAGACGCCCGGCCAGACGCGGCACACGTCACCGGGCCTCAGCCGTGCGGTGGCCGCGCCGAGCGTGCGCAGCGGGAGCTCGGCGGTGCCGGGATTGCGGTCGTCCCCCTGCGGCGAGACATGTAGCTCCGCGGCGGGCGCGGAGAGAGCAAGCAGGCCACCGAGGGCCAGCGTCAGCGCGAGTCGTCGTGCCATGGTTGCGTGTCTCCTCTGCTGCTGAAGGTCTTGGACGCCGGCCGGGCGGTCAGCGCTCGATGAGGAACCAGAGGCTGCGGTCCTCGGCGCCGATGCGGACGGTACCGTCGGCGATGTCGCGGGAGGCGGCGGGCTGCCCGAGGGGGTCGAGAACGGTCAGGCGGAGCCTGGGGCTGCCGGGCAGCCTGACGGTGGCGGGGACCATCTCGGAGAGGACGGGCGGCTTGCCCCAGTGTCCGCGATGGGTGCCGTCGGGGACGAGGGAGGTCCGGTCGCCGTTCCACTTCATGCCGGTGTTCTCGGTTCTGGCGGAGGCGGCGAGGAGCAGCCGGCGGCTGTCGGCGACGGGCCTGCCGTCGAGGGCGATGAGGCTGATGCAGGCGAAGGCGGGGACGCCGGGGTGGGGCCAGTCGCGGGCGTCCACGGCGATGGAGACGTCGCCGACCTGGAAGGCGCGTCCGCCGACGGAGCCGGTCAGCAGCCTGGCGGAGGGCAGATTGAGCGTCGCCCAGGCGCCGTCGGGGTCGTCGGGGCGGGTGCGGTAGGAGCCGTCGGAGGAGCGGATGGCGCCGTCGGGGTCGACGATGGGCTTGCCGTCGCCCTCGAGGAGGGTGGGCTGGTCGAGGTCGTCGACGAGGCGGTTGGCGAGGCGCTGGGAGATGGCGGAGGCGAGGACGCCGCCGGCGCCGGAGAAGAGGGACTGGGTGGTGGCGCGCATGCTGGCGTAGTGGGCGGCCCTGCCGCGCGGGACGGCCAGGACGGTGCGGTTCGCGGCGGGCGGCATGAGCCGCTCGCGGAACAGCCGGACGGCGAACGGCAGATGGACGAGCAGGTTGGCGCGGCCGATGAGCTGGAAGTACCCGCGGATGAAGGTGTTGGCGTAGTCGCGGCCGAAGTCGCGGTAGGTGTAGCTGTAGAAGGCGTCCCAGTCCTGGATGGAGGCGATGACGGAGAAGATGGGGAACATGTCGGCGCTGTGGTCGTTGGGCGCGGGCGCGTTGTACTCGGAGACGCTGAAGGGCATGCCGTCGACGCGCCAGGTGGAGAGGTTGGCGACGCAGCCGCCGTTGCCGTTGGCGACCTGCGGGGTGTTGCGGATGCTGAAGCGCTCGACGCGCCCTTTGGCGTCCTTCGAGTAGGAGGGGTGCTCCCAGTAGGTGTGGATATCGATGAAGTCGGACAGCTCGGTCTCGCGGCGCAGGCCGCCGATGGAGCCGTAGTTGACCTGCGAGTCGGTCACGGGCATCCGGCAGCCGAGGTCACGCTTGAGCAGGTCGCGGAGGCGGCGGGTGGTGGCCATCTCGGTGTCGATGAGGAACTCGAAGTAGTCGTCGAGGTAGGCGGTGTCGGAGGGGAGCTCGACTCTGGAGCTGACGCTCTGGGTGCCGAAGATGGTCCTGCCGCCGCCGGGGCGGATGGTGTAGTTGCGTATCTCCATCTCGCCGAGGCGGTTGTTGAGGCTGAAGTTGACGCGGTGGGACTTGTCGTTGACGGCCTTGGGGACGCGTCCGAAGATCTCGAAGGTCTGCCATTCGGGGGTGAGGCGGAGCGTCTTGGAGAGTCCGAGGTCCTGCCAGGGGACGGCGTTGAGCATGAGGCGGTGGGTGACGAGCGAAGAGGAGGCGCTGCGGGCCTCGAAGGAGACGGTGTAGACGCCCTCGGGGAGCCTGAAGTCGCGCAGCTGGAGCTGGAGGTTCCACTCGGCGTTGCCGGTCCTGGTGGCCTTCCAGAGGTGGGCGCCGCCGCCGGTCGCGGTCACGGTGGAGGCGGAGCCGCCGGCGTTCTCGTTGTGCCAGGGCGTGCCGCGGTCGGAGACGATGGTCTCGCCGAGCGGGCGGAAATGGGCCTCCCAGGCCTGTCGGAGCGCCTCGTCCGAGCCGTACTTGCGCCTGAGCCAGGCGGTCCACTGGAGGGTGAGGCTGTCGCGCATCTGCTGGGGCAGCTCGGCGATGCGGCTCCGGTCGTCGGTGACCATGGTGTTCTCGTTGTTGATCTCGACGCAGAGGATGCCGGGCGTCTCGGCGTAGCGCAGCCCGGTGACGGTGTTGACGCGCCCCATGAGCTTCCGGGCGTAGTCCTCCTGGAGCCGGATGTAGGGCTCGTACCAGCGGTCCATGTTCTTGCCCATGGTGAAGGTGCTGGGGGCGCCGGGGTAGACGCGGGCGACATGGAGGTTGACGTTGCACCAGATGCCCTGCCCGATGCAGGCGGCGACGAAGGCGTCGAGCTTGCGGAGGTTCTCCTCGCTCATCTCGCTGCGGGCGCTGTCCTTCCAGATGGCGTCCTTGTGCCAGGCGGTGTCCATGAAGTGGAGCCGGAGGCAGTTGAAGCCGAGCTGGCGCAGCCGGACGGCGAGCCTCCTGCCGTCCTCGGGCTCGGGGAAGCAGGCGTCGCCGGTGAGGTTGGTGCCGTAGAGGCGCAGGGGCACGTTGCGGTCATCCATGAAGCGCCCGTTCTCGACGCGGACGAAGCCATGGGCGCCCGCCGGCCCCTCGTTGAGGAAGCTCAGGTCCACCGGCGTGCCCGCCGGCGCCTCCAGGCCCGGCACGTCGAACACGGCCCAGCCGGGCGTGCCCTCCGACACCTGCGCCCGAAGGCCCAGGGCCGCCAGCAGCGACAGCGACAGCGACAGCGACATCCATCCACTCGTCGTCTTCCTCTTCATCATCATCGGCATTCCTCCTCGCTTCCGTCTCCATGGCTCTCTCGGGGCGACCGCGCCGCCCACGCGGACGGCGCACAGAACATCGGCTCACACTCTAAATTTGCCGCCCGTTTCCCGAAAATCAAGTGCCGCGCCAACAAAAAATATCTATTTTTTATTTGAAAATCCGTCATGTTGGCTGATATTGTTGGGGAGGGCGCCGCGGGCCGGCGTCCGGAGCGAGCCACGAGTTTCAAGCAATCAGAGGAGACCCCGAACGATGAGACGACTGTTCCTGAGCCTGACGGCGGGCCTGGCGCTGGGCGCCTGGGCCCTGGAGATGCCCTCCTTCTTCAGCGACGACATGATCCTGCAGCGCGAGTCGCCGGTGCCGGTCTGGGGCACGGCGCCCGCGGGCCAGCGGGTGACGGTCGAGTTCGGCGGCGCGACCGCGGAGGCCACGGCCGGCGCTGACGGCGCCTGGCTGGCGCGGCTGCCCGCGATGCCGGCGAGCAAGGAAGGACGCGAGCTCAAGGTCACGGCGGACACGGAGCGGACGTTCCGCAACGTGGTCGTGGGCGACATCTGGCTGTGCGCGGGGCAGTCCAACATGGACTGGAACCTGGGCGGCAACACGGACGGCGGCCGGCTGGTGAAGGAGTCGGCGAACCCGCATCTCCGGCTGCTGCAGATCCCGCACCTCTGGTCGCGCCTGCCCTGCCGGCGCTTCGGCGAGGCGGTCACCGAGAAGGGCCAGCCCTTCGCCGGCGCCCCCGCCTGGCGCGTCTGCGGGCCGCGGACGTCAGGCGGCTTCTCGGCCGTCGGATACCTGATGGGGCGCGAGCTGCAGCGTGAGCTGGACATCCCCGTCGGGCTGGTCAAGCTGGCCTGGGGCGGCTGCCGCGTCGAGTCCATGTGCGCGCCGGACTCCTTCGCCCAGATCCCCGGACTGGCCGGCGTCGTCGAGCTGAACCGCCGGCTCGTCGCCGAGATGCAGGCCAAGGCCCCCGACGGCTCCTGGCAGACGGACAACGAGACGCTCTACCGCAAGCGCAACCGCTACCAGCGCGTCCACACCGCGCTCTACAACGCCATGGTGCTGCCGCTCGCGCCGATGGCCGTCAGGGGCATGGTCTGGTACCAGGGCGAGGACAACCACTACGAAGGCGACATCTACGCCGAGAAGCTCAAGGCGCTGGCCTGGACCTGGCGCCGCGCCTTCGGCAACCCCGAGATGCCCATCCACATCGTCCTCCTCCCGCCCTACCGCTACAACATGAAGGCCCCCTACACGACGCTCTCCGACCGGCTCCCCGTCTTCACCGACGCCCAGCGCCGCTTCGCCGAGTCCGACCCGCACGCCGGCTACATCGTCACCACCGACTGCGGCAACGTCGAGGACATCCACCCGCGCGAGAAGCGCACGCTCAGCGCCCGCCTCGCCAGGCTCATCCTCCTCAAGACCTACGGGCGCGGCGACGACTCCGCCCTCGCCCCCACCTTCCGCGCCGTCGTCTTCGACGGCCCCACGGCCACCGTCTCCTTCAACCACCCCAACGGGCTCAGGACCACGGACGGCAAGGCGCCCTCCTTCGTCATGCTCGCCGGTGCCGACGGCAAGTTCGTCCCCGCCGACCGCACCGCCATCGTCGGCGACACGCTCGTCGCCTCGGCGGAGGCCGTCCCGCAGCCGGCGTTCGTCAGCTTCGGCTGGAGCAACATCGCCCAGCCCAACCTCGTCAACCGCGCCGGGCATCCCGTCATGCCCTTCAACTCGCGTCGAGCGGGCCGCTGAGCGCCCCGCAGCCCCTCCCGGGGCGTGACGCGGAAAACCGTCACGGCACGTCATCCGCGCGGTTGCAAACCGCGCGGATGACGCTATACTATGGTGTCCGTGACCGCGCCTCCGGAGGCGTCACCCAATTTTCCCTCCCTCCGCCCCTTCCGGGACTGGCGCGAGCCTGCCCGCCGCCGTCCTCCCCATCGCCCCTCCCCCTGTCCGCATGCCGTTCCTCACGCTCCACTCGCTACTGCCTCTGTCTCCGACCAGGCTGATGCGCCTCTGCACCTGCCTGGCAGGCCTGATTGTGGCCATCAACGCCTCGGGGCTGCGTCAGGTACTGCCCTCGCTACTGCCGTCGGACGGCGGGCGCCCGGCGCGGATGCTGGCGTCGCCCATGGCCAGCGCCGCGGCGGAGGAGCGGGACGAGGACGAGGAGAGTCCCGCGGCCGCGCAGGAGGGGCGCCGTGGCGGCGGCTTTGACCTCGAGGCGCTCACCCTCTCCCGGAAGGACGGCATCGACTTCCGGAACGACTGGTGGAAATACTCGCTGATGCTGGTCGCGGTGGCCGTCGCGGGCTTCTATCTGGTTCGCGCGGGCGCGCAGCTGCTGCGGTTCGTGGGCCTGCTGCTGTGCGTGGCGTTCGCCTCGTTCATGGCGTATCTGCTGGGGCCTCCCCTCGAGCCCTGGCTCGGGGAGCACGCGGCGTTCCTCGACTCGCCGCGCTGCCCGCTCCTCTACTGGTCGTACTTCTTTGCCTTCCTGGCGGCGTATGCCGTCGCCACCGTCATTCTGCGTCTGCTGAGACGCCCCATTGACATGAAGGCGCCCACGCAGAAACGCCGCCGCAAGTCCGACGACTGACCAGCCAACCCCCAATTTTCCCTGAAGCGAAGCCCGCATGACCCGTCCCATCGTCTCCCTCATCCCGATTGACCGCTACGACGACCCGACCCGGCTGGACGAGGCCCTGCGCCAGGCGCTGGAGCCGTTCGGCGGCATGGGCGCGTTCGTCCGCCCCGGGCAGCGCGTCCTGCTGAAGCCGAACCTGGTCGCGCCGGCCCATGCGGAGATGGCCGTCTGCACGCATCCCGCCGTCGCGGCGGCGGTGGCCCGAGCGGCTATGGCGGCCGGCGCGTCGCAGTGCGACCTTGGCGACGGGCCGGGCGTGTCCACGGCCAGCGCCGTCTGCCGCTCATGCGGCATCGCCGACGCCCTCCGGGGCACGGGGGCCCGCATTCTCGACTTCGAGGAGACGGCCGTCTACGAGCATCCCGACAACCGTGTGCTCAGGCGCGTGGAGCTCACCGCCGAAATCGGGCGCCACGATGTCCTCATCACGCTCCCCAAGCTCAAGACGCACTGCCAGATGGCCATGACCTGCGCCATCAAGAACCAGTACGGGCTCATCCCCGGCTCGGCCAAGGCACAGCTCCACTTCCGCTTCCAGGACCGCCAGCTCTTCTCCGACCTCATCCTCGACATCAACCGCGCGGCAAGGCCGGCGCTGGCCATCGTGGACGCCATCGTCGCCATGGAGGGCCCCGGCCCCAGCGGCGGCACGCCACGCCAGGTCGGCGCCCTCATCGCCGGCACGGATCTGGCGGCCGTGGACACGGTGGCGGCCGCCCTCATCGGGCTGTCCGCGGACGCCGTGCCGCTGCTGGCGGCGGCGCGGCAGGCCGGCTTCGGCGCCACGGCGCTGGCGGACATCGACGTGCGCGGCGCGCGCGTGGAGGAGCTGGCCGTCGCCGACTTCAAGCTGGTGGCGGCGCCGACGAACATGCTGCGGCTGCTGCCGCTGCCGCTCTTCATGCTCAAGTGGCTGCGCCGCCAGTTCGTGGCGCGCCCTGTCATCAGGCGCTCGGCGTGCGTCCGCTGCGGACGCTGCCGCGACGGCTGCCCCGTCCGTCCGCCGGCCATCGACCCGTTCGCGCCACCGGACGGCCAGACGCTGAACGACCGGACGTGCATCCGCTGCTACTGCTGCCACGAGTTCTGCCCGGCCAAGGCCATTGATCTGGAGTACGGCGCGGCGGAGCGCCATCTGCACCTGCTTGCCCTCACCCGCCGCGCCCACCGGCTGTTCGGGCGCCTGGTCGCCTGGCTCAGACGCTAGGCCTCCGCCCCCCCCCCCCCCCCCCCCCCCCCCCCCCCCCCCCCCCCCCTCCCCCCCCCCCCCCCCCCCCCCCCCCCCCCCCCCCCCCCCCCCCCCC
>CALZPA010000092.1 GCA_945827525.1 uncultured Lentisphaeria bacterium
CATGCCGTGCTTCTTGAACATCTTGGCATGGAGGTCGATGATGTCGCTGGACTGGGAGGAGAGTCCGACGACGTTGACGCCGCGGGCGAGAGTCTGGAGGTTGACGTCGGGGCCGACGGTCTTGCGGATGGTGTCCATGGAGTCGAAGGCGTTCTCGCCGCAGTAGAAGAAGGGGGACTGGAAGCGGGCGCCGCCGCCGACCTCGAGGTGGGTGAAGCCAGCCTCGACGGCCGCCTCGATGGCGGGCAGGAAGTCTGCGGTGACCACGCGGGCGCCGATGACGGACTGGAAGCCATCACGGAAGGAGGTGTCCATGAAACGGATTTTCTTCATTTGTCAATGCTCCTGGGGATGAGAGGGGGGAATATGGTGAGGTGTGTGGCTTGGGACAGGGGGGACGGCGCGTCAGGCGTTGGCCTTGACCATGGCGGCGGCGATGGCGGCGACGATGGCCTCGTCATCGGCGGCGGGCTTGGCGGCGGGCTTCGGCTTCTTCACCTCGGGTTCGGGGATGAAGTGAGCCAGTTTGGGGACGAAGCGGCTGCTCAGCTTGGTGCACAGGATGAGGATGTACAGGAACACGAAGGTGGTTCCCATACCCATGACGAGGAGGATTAAGCTACTTTCGTACATGCTTGTTCCTTGTGGGGTTGTGGGTGAGGTGTACGCTTGACGCCTGACAGGGGAAAGTGTGGGTGAATATAATCCCAAAAAGGGGAATTTCAACGGAAAACGGCCATGAAAGTCGCGTTCTGTCATGTTCTGGCAGGTTGCGGGGGCGACTTTTGGGTGAGGTCGGCGAGCTGGTTGACGGCGCTCTGGAACCAGGCGGCGAGGATGGGGATGAGGAGGAGGGCGGCGAGGTCGAGGAAGGGGACGGGGAGGAGGAGGAAGGTGGCGGTGAGGAGGCGCCGCGGGAGGCGACGCGGGTGTCCGAGGCGGGCGAGCTCGCGTTCGAGGCGGTCGGCGAGCTCGAGCCAGGCGAGGTAGGCCCAGAAGAGGTTGAAGAAGGGGACGAGGAGTTTCCAGACGACGTCGTGGAAGCGCTGCTGGTCGGGGAATTCGCGTGGGAGGGTGTCGAGGTTGCGGAGGATGGCGACGACGCCGAAGAGGGTTGCGGTGAGGCAGGCGAGGAGGAGCATGGCGGCGACGGGGAAGCGCCGTGGGGGGCGGAGGGGCGGCTCGGGGGTGAAGGCGTCTTGGAGGGGGACGCTTTGCCAGCCGCCGTCGCCGTCGCCGTCATGCTTGGGTGTGGGGAGGAGTGCGCCGCAGCGTGGGCAGAGGGGGGCGGTGCTGTCGGAGGCGTGTCGGCAGAAGGGGCAGTTCATGTCAGGGGGTCGGGGGGCGGAGTCGTCTGGCGTCGTCGAGTGCCTGCTGGAGCTGCTGTTGGGAGATGGGACCTTCGCGGAGGATGGCGAGGGTGTCTCCGGTGATGGAGGCGACGGTGGAGGCGGCGCCGTGGGTGATGGTGGCCAGTCCGCCGTCGACGAGGGCGTCGGGCTGTCCGTCGAGGTTGGCGACGGCGGCGAGGGGGGTGCTGGCGGGGGGCTGTCCGGAGAGGTTGGCGCTGGTGGCGGCGAGGGGTTCGCCGAGGGCGCGGATGAGGCTGAGGACGAAGGGGTGGCTGGGGATGCGGATGCCGACGGTGTCGCCGTCGACGGTTTCGGCAACGAGGGTGAGTGGGCCGGGCCAGAAGCGGGCGGCGATGGCGTCGGCGTCGTGTCGTCGTCGGAGGGCGAGGTGGCAGGCGTCGAGGTCGTCGAGGGAGGCGGCGAGCATCTGGAGGCGGCGGTCAGCGGGTCGGCGCTTGAGGCGGTAGATGGCCTCGCGGGCGCGCGGGTCGCTCCAGCGGGCCATGAGTCCGTAGACGGTCTCGGTGGGGGCGGCGATGACGCCGCCCCGGCGGAGGATGTCGGCGGCGGCGGCGGGCGCGTCCGGCTGTTGGGCGTTGAGCGTCAGCATGGGGGGTGGTGTGGGAGGCGGGGCGGACGGGTGGGGCCGTCCGCCCCGCCGTGTGTGGTGGTTGCTGGACTTCGGGTGCGGGTCAGAGCGTCATTTCGACGCGCTTGATGATCTGGTCCTGGTAGGGCTTGTCGAGCTCGATGAAGTACCCGGACCAGCCCCAGACGCGGACGATGAGGTGGCGGTGTTTCTCGGGGTGCTTCTGGGCGTCGAGGAGCTGGTCGCGGTTGACGGCGTTGAGCTGGAGCTGGTGTCCGCCGCACTGCGCGAAGTACTGGACGACCTGGGCGAGCTTGCGGGTGCCGTCGGGCTCGCGGAACATGGAGTCGTGGATTTCGATGGTGAGGGGGCCGCCGTTGCAGACCTTGGAGAGGTCGGGCTTGGTGAAGGACTTGACGACGGAGATGGGGCCGTTGACGCGGACGTTGAGGGAGGGGGCGTAGTTGGCGGGGAAGGGCTGGTGGTTGATGCGTCCGTCGGCGGACGCGGAGAGCTCGTTGGCGTGCCAGATGTAGTACATGGCGGAGCCGGTGCCGGCGCGGTAGATGCCGCCTCGTGCGTTGCGGCGGCCCTTGAAGGCGTCGGCGCAGGCGGCGAGGAGGCGGACGGCGATGTCGTCGACGACATCGATGTCGTTGCCCATTTTCGGGACTCCGAAGCGGGCCTCGGCGAGGAGTTCGGGCTGTCCGTCGAAGTTGTGGTCGACGGCGTCGGCGAGCTGTGAGAGGGAGAGCTTGCGGTCGTCGTAGACGAAGTGCCGGATGGCCATGAGGGAGTCGACGGCGGTGGCGAGTCCGGTGCAGTGGATGCCGAAGTTGTTGTACTTGCCGCCTCGGCTGATGTCGCGCGCTCGGTCGATGCAGCCGTCGCAGAGGGTGGAGACGAAGGGGCCGGGGAGCATGTCGACGGTGTGGAGCATGGCGTGGATGTCGTCGGCGCGGTGTCGGAGCTCGGCGGCGACCTGGGTCATGAGGGTGTCGAAGTCGGCGGGCTGGGTCTGGTGCATGACGGTGTTGACGGCGTCGGGGAGGGAGATGCCGGTGATGTTGTCGATGTCCATGCCGAGTCCGGGGACGATGAATTCCCAGCAGGCGGCGACGGTGTAGTCGCGGGCGTCCTCGAGGTCGTAGCCGTAGTTGACGAGGGCGGGGATGACGACGTCGTCGTTGGAGTACTGTGGGAAGCCGAGTCCGACGGCGGTGAGTTCGGAGGCTTCGGTGAGGAGTTCGATGGAGGTTCTGGGGGTGATGCGGAGGTTGATTTTGGGGTCGATGACCTTGAGTTCGCGTGAGGCGGTGAGCGCGAGGTGGGTGAGGGCGTTGAGGACGGGGTTTCCCTGGCGGTCGACGCCGCCGAGGACGAGGCTCTGTCCGTTGTCGCCCTGCTGGACGCCGATGTAGAGGTCGCTGTCGCGGTTGCAGGCGATGAAGAATTCCTCGACGAGTTCGAGTGCCTGCTCCTCGTTGAGTCTGCCGGCGTCGAGGTCGGCCTGGAGGTAGGGGTAGAGGTGGAGGTCGAAGCGTCCGAGTCCGTTGTGGTATTCGCCCTCGCACCAGAGTGCGTAGTGGAGGATGCGGAGGAACTGGAGGGCCTGGCGGAGGGTCTGGGCGGGCTGTTCGGGGACGACGGCGAGGGTTTCGGCGATGTCGGCGAGTCCGAGGCGTTCGGCCTCCTCGCGGTAGCGTCGTGCGAGGTCGCGGACGGCCTGGACGCCGGAGAGGGCGGTCTCGAGGAATTCGCGTCCCTCGTCGTCGTGGTCGGCGATGGCCTGTTCGAGGCGGGTGGCGAGCTGGTCGGCGGTGGCGGCCAGACCGGTGCGGATGGTGTCGTAGTAGTTGGGGGTGATGTTGAAGACGACGCCCTTCTCGGCGTAGAAGGCGTGGCGGCGCTTCTCGGCCATTTCGTCGTCGGTCCAGAGGTCAGGGATCTGGCGGATGGTGCGGACGAAGGCGATGCGCTCGCCGGGGAGGAACGCGGGCTGTTCGGCGGCGAGCATTTCGCGCAGGCCTTCGGCGGCGCGCCGCGCGGGCGAGAGCCTGCGGGCGACGAAGCTGTCGAGGAGCGGCCTCCAGTCGTGGTCGTGGCGGAGGGCGTGGTGCTTCTTGTCGAAGGTGTAGGCGAGCAGGTCGTTGATGCGTGGGGTCATGGGGGGGCCTCTGCGTGGCTGGTGCTTATGGGGTGGGGGATTTGCGGATGGTGAAGACGGCGAGGAATTCCCGGTTGCCCTGCGGGCCGGGGAGGGGGGAGGGGGTGACGCCGACGGCGGTCCATCCGAGCTGGACGGTGGCGAAGTCGAGGATCTTGTCGACGCAGCGCTGCCGGACGCCCTCGTCGCGGACGACGCCGTTCTTGCCGACGTCGCGTGGCTCGGCCTCGAACTGCGGCTTGACGAGGAGGGCGGCCCAGGCGCGGGGGGCGAGGAGGGCGTCGCAGGCGGGGAGGACTTTGGTCAGGGAGATGAAGGAGACGTCGGCGACGAGGGTGTCGATGGGCTCGGGGACGAGGGCGCGGGAGAGGGTGCGGGCGTTGGTCTGCTCGAGGGAGACGACGCGCGGGTCGTCCCGGAGGGAGGGGTGGAGCTGGCTGGTGCCGACGTCGACGGCGTAGACGCGGCGGGCGCCGCGCTGGAGGAGGACGTCGGTGAAGCCGCCGGTGGAGGCGCCGACGTCGAGGGCGACGGCGTCCCGGAGGTCATGGGGGAAGGCCTCCAGGGCGGCGAGGAGCTTGCCGGCGCCGCGGCTGACGTAGGGGAGCGCGGCGGTGGCGGCGAGCGCCGTGTCCGGGTCGAGGAGGCGTCCGGGCTTGTCGACGGGCGAGCCGTCGGGGAGGATGATCTTGCCGTCGGCGATGAGTCGCTGGGCGGCGGTTCTGGAGTCGGCGAGCCGGAGGGTGACGCAGAGCTGGTCGGCGCGGCACTTCATTTGAGGTACTTGACGGTGAGGCAGCCGGTGACGTGGCGGAGGATGGCGATGTCGCCGCCGGTGGCGGGGTCGCGCTCCCACTCGACATCGGTGACGGGCTCGTGGTGGAGGAGGACGCCCTCCCAGGTGGAGTAAGTGGGCATGACGACGAATTCGGCCTTGTCGCGGAGTCCGACGGGGACGAGGCAGCGGACTTCGGCGTCCTTGAGGCCGTGGTAGCGGCGGTGGTGCTCCTGCTGGTAGGCGGCGAAGCCCTGGAGGACGATGTCGGCGACGATGCAGGAGGGCTGGCTCTGCCTGACGAAGAGCCGGCACTCCTTGTGCCAGCAGCGTCCGGGGTGCCAGACGGCGTCTCCGTGCTCGTCGATGCGGGTGTTCATCTGGGTGAGGATGGGTGCGCCCCAGGGGGTGCTGACGTGCATCTCGACGGTGGTGTCGGGGGCGTAGACGGTCCAGAAGAGGGCGTTGTCGTGGCGGGAGATGGAGGTTCTGGGGAGGAGGGCCTGCCGCTCGTAGGCGTGGCAGTGGAGTTTCCAGCCGAACTGCGCGAGGGCCTTGCGCATAAGGGAGGGGACGGGGTAGGCGTCTCCGGCGGAGGCGTAGTCGAAGTTGCGTCCGCCGCCGACGTGTTCGGCGGCGGGGAGGAGGCAGCGGAGGAAGGCGGCCCGGGAGCCGCCGGGGAGGTCGGCGACGGCGGCGATGACGCGGCGCTGTCCGTCCTGCTCGGCGAAGGCGAGGGCGTGGTGGGTGTCGTCCTCGTCGAGGAGCTCGACGAGTCCGCCGCAGGTGTGCTGCGGGTGGACGAAGGCGCTGTCGGGCAGTCCGTCGTCGAGGTCGTCCTCGGGGAGGTCGGAGACGATGGAGACCCTGCCGGTGAGCGGGGTGTCGGCGGCGCGGAGGTGGAGGAGGCGCGCGAGCCAGGCGGGGGCGCCGGAGAGGGCGCCGTAGAAGATGGCGGAGGCGCCGCGCCGGAGGAGCGTCTCGATGGCGTCGCGGTTCTCGTCGGTGGCGGCGGAGGCGGGGATGACGAGGATGGCCTGGTCGAGGTTGCGGTGTCCGTTGCGGACGAGCTGCCGGAGGCTGGCGGTGGAGATGACGGTGTTGAGGGGGAGTCCGCACTGGAGCGTCTCGCCGAGGTAGAAGTCCTCGGAGAAGACGATGTCGGGGCGTGGCTGTTCCTGTCGGACGCGCGCGTTGTACTCGTCGAAGGGGTAGACCCAGACGAGTGGCGCGGGGGCGTCGGGGCCGTTGTCGAAGGCGTCGTAGAGGAGCGGGATGACTTCGCGCGGGACCTGGTTGGGGAGTTCGCCCCAGGTGTTGTCGGCGGAGAGGAGGTTGACGGAGTTGGCCATGGTGGTGGTGGCGTTGCCGTCGATGCGTCCGATGGCGAGAGGCTGGAAGATGTCCCAGGGTTCGCGGCCGTAGCGGTCGAGCCAGGGGCTGTTCATGAACCAGGGGTCGTGGGTGTAGAAGCGGAAGGGGAAGCGGTCGTCGGGGAGTTCGGCGACATGGGACATCCAGGCGGCGAGCTCGAGTCCGGTGTTGTAGTTGAGGGCGGCCCAGGGGGAGTTGACGGGGGGTGCGATGCGGAGGTCGCGGTAGAGTTCGGCGAGGGGGCAGGCGTCGGTGGCGATCTCGAGTCCGGCGGAGAAGTTGGAGCCTCGGGTCTCGATGACGCATCCGGGGCAGGCGGCGAGGAGGTCATGCCAGAAGGAGAGCATGAGGCTGGCGGCCTCGGAGGCGCGTTCGGGGTGGAACTGGCGCTTGTCGAAGAGCATGCCGGTGATGCCCCAGGTCTCGGTTCCGAAGCCCATGCCGTTGGAGAGCCAGAGGAAGTCGAAGCCGATGTCGTGGGCGAGTTCGCGGAACTGGCTGCCGAGGAAGGTTCCGACGGAGGTTCCCTGGGGGATGCCGTTGGGGAAGGCGGCGTAGCGGCGGCTGTCGGCGTCGAGGGTGGCGGTGCAGGTGACGAAGCTGTTTGGGAAGATGGAGCTGGCCTGGCAGATTTCGCGGTGGAGGCGGTACTTGAACTCGGACTTGGCGAATTCGGGGCCGTTGTCGTAGGTCTCGCCGACGCGGATGGGCTTGCCGGTGATGGCGGTTCCGGTCTCGCGGATGACCTCGACGAGGCGCTTGAGCCAGCGGTAGGGCCTGGGCTGGGCGCTCTCGTCGTACTTGACGGGGTAGCGGTGGGTGTCGCGGCGGATGCGCGGCGAGGGGTTTGGGTCGGCGGGGACGTTGTTGGCGCAGCCGCACCAGCAGGCCCACTCGAAGGTCTGGTCGAGGTCTCCGGAGTAGTTGAGGATCTCGGAGCCGTCGGCCGTCCAGAGCATGACGGAGACGACGTCGGCGGCGTCGGTGAGATCCTTCCACTGGGTGAAGAGGTGCGTGCAGACGGAGCGCATGAGCTCCTCTGAGTCGTTGCGGAAGGGCTTGGTGCTCAGCTCGAGGGTGACGTTCTTGAGGTGCATGGTGTGTCTCCTGGAGGGGCGGCTGGCGCGCGGGCGCGGTGCCGGTGTCCCCGCGCAAGGTGTGCGTGGGGGGGGCGGCGCCGCGCCGCGTGGGTGGCTTACTGGATGCGCTCGAAGTCGGCGACGCCGTGCTTGCAGAGCGGGCAGATGAAGTCGTCGGGTAGGTCCTCGCCCTCATAGACGTAGCCGCAGACCTTGCAGACCCAGCCCTTCTTGCCCTCGGTGGCGGGCTTCGGCTTGACGTTCTTCTGGTAGTAGGTGTAGGTCATGGTCTCGACGCTGGAGATGACGCGCGCCTCGGTGATGGAGCAGATGAACATGCCGTGGGTGTCGAGGTCGACGTACTGCTCGACCTTGAGGGACATGAAGGAGTTGATGTGGCGCCCGAGGAAGACGAGCCCGTTGTCGGAGCGGTGGATGTCGGTGAAGGTGGCGAACTTGTCGGTGTTGCGTCCGGACTGGAAGCCGAAGGTCTCGAAGACGGAGAAGGGCGCGTCCTGCGAGAGGCAGTTGAGGTTCATCTTGCCGGTCTGGCGGATGACGTGGTGGGAGTAGTTCTGCTTGCTGATGGTGACGGCGATGCGGTTGGGGGTGTTGGTCACCTGCGAGACGGTGTTGACGATGAGTCCGTTGTCCTTGCGTCCGTCGTTGGAGGTGACGACGTAGAGTCCGTAGCCGATGTTGAAGAGCGCGGTGAGGTCGTTCTTGTTGGCGGTGGCGTCCTGCTGGGCGAGGTAGTCGCGGCAGAGCTCGTCGGCGAGGGCGTCGAGCTGCTGGACGTTCTCGGCGGTGAGGGAGGAGCGGATGGTGACGGTGGTGTCGCAGAAGGCGATCTTCTTGCTGTTGGCGAGCATGGTCTTCATGACCTTGGCGGCGAGGGGCGCCCAGCTGCCGTTCTCGACGAGACCGACGGTGCGGTTCTGGAAGTTGCGGGCGGTGAGGTGCTCGATGAAGGCCTTCATGGGCGGGAAGACGTCGGTGTTGTAGGTGGTGGTGGCCAGGACGAGCTTGCCGTAGCGGAAGGCGTCGGCGACGGCCTGCGCCATGTCGCAGCGGGCGAGGTCATGGACGGTGACCTTGGGGCAGCCGCGGCTCTCGAGCCGCTCGACGAGGGCGTCGACGGCGGCCTTGGTGTGGCCGTAGATGGAGGTGTAGGCGACGACGATGCCCTCGGACTCGGGCTGGTAGCTGGACCAGAGGTCGTAGAGGTGGATGTAGTGGCCGAGGTTCTCCTTGAGGACGGGGCCGTGGGTGGGGCAGATCATGGCGATGTCGAGCGCGGCGGCCTTCTTGAGGAGGGCCTGGACCTGGGCGCCGTACTTGCCGACGATGCCGATGAAGTAGCGGCGCGACTCGTCGTCCCAGGGCTCGTCGACGTCGTTGGCGCCGAATTTGCCGAAGCCGTCGGCGGAGAAGAGGACCTTGTCGCAGGTGTCGTAGGAGACGAGGACCTCGGGCCAGTGGACCATGGGGGCGGCGACGAACGCGAGCGTGTGCCTGCCGAGGGACAGCGTGTCGCCCTCGCCGACGACGACGCGGCGGTCGCTGTAGCCGGTGCCGAAGAAGTTCTCCATCATGGCGAACGCCTTGGAGGAGGCGACGACGGTGGCCTCGGGGTAGTTGACCATGAAGTTGCCGATGTTGGCGGCGTGGTCGGGCTCCATGTGGTGGACGACGAGGAAGTCGGGCTTGCGGCCGTGGAGCTCGCGCTCGATGTTGTCGAGCCACTCGTGGGTGAAGTGCTGGTCGACGGTGTCGATGACGGCGGTCTTCTCGTCGAGGATGAGGTATGAGTTGTAGGCCATGCCGTTCGGGACGCGGTACTGTCCCTCGAAGAGGTCTACCTGGTGGTCGTTGACGCCGATGTAGCGGATGTCCTGGGTGATCTGCATCATGATGTCGTCTCCTTTGCACGGAGTGTGAAGGGGTGGTGGTTGGGGCGCGGAGCGCCATGTCGGCTATGGAAATAAGCTAATTCATGTTCTATGGAAATCAAGCCGAATTGTAATGGAAACAAATGTTTAGCTGAGACTGATTTTCGCTTCGCGCCGCGATTGGGGATATATATTATGGCATGGTCTGGGGCGCGGTGCGTCCCGGACGGGGAAGTGCGTTTCTGTCGGGTTTGGTCGGTCATGGTTCAGTTAGGATGGTCAATGTGGGTGCTGGGGTCCCTGGCGGTGGCAGAGCTGCTGCTGGGTCGCTCCGGCGTGTGTGCGCCGCTGGTGTGCCTGGGCGTGCTGTATCTGTCGGTGCTGCGCGGATGGCGTCTGGCGCTGGTGGTGGGGTGGTTCGCGGGCGTGTGGGTGGATGTGGCGTACTGCCGTCCGTTCCCGGCGCATGTGCTGCTGGTGCCGGCGGCGGTGGGGCTTGGTCGGCTGTGGCGCGGCTGCCAGCTGACGCACCGCCTGGCGGCGCAGGCGCTGCCGGGGCTGGCGTGCGGGACGGCGGCGGGGCTGCTGCTGACGCTGCTCCGCGGCGTCGGGCTGCCGGGCGGGTGGCCGGGGTGGCTGTTCCGGCTGCGTCTGGTGGCGTCGTGCGCGCTGTGGGGCGGCGTGGGGCTTCCGCTGGTGTGTGTGGCGCTGGACACGCTGTCGGAGCGCCTGGGGCTGGCGCGCTACCGTCAGGTGGGCGCGGAGTATCTGTCGGGGGCGCGTGGCGTGGAGGCGGAAGAGGGGATTGGCGATGAGGATGCCTGAGCGTGTGGGGTGCCATCGGCGGATGGACGGCCGTCTGCTGCTGTGCTCGCTGCTGATGGTGCTGCCGCTGCTGCTGCTGGTGCTGCGTCTGTGGCAGGTTCAGGTGCTGAGCGGGGCGGAGCATCTGCGGCGGGCGTCGCGGCAGAGCATCCGTCCGGTTCGGCTGAATCCGGTCCGCGGCCGCATCTACTCGGCGGACGGCGAGCTGCTGGTGGGGAACCGGTGCGTCTACGATGTGGTCTTCCATCCGGCGGAGATGCGCCAGCCGGGTGTGCTTCGCCGGACGGTGGAGCATCTGGAGGCGAGCGTGGGGCGCGTCTCGGCGTGGCTGGGGCGCGAGCCGGAGGCGGATGCGGAGTGTCTGCGGCGTCATCTGCGGCAGAGCCCGGCGATGCCGCTGCGCGTGTTCTCGAACCTGGACGAGGCGGAGCTGTGCCGGCTGTGGGAGCTGACGCCGTGGGTGGCGGGCATGGAGGTGCGCCCGCGCCTGGTGCGCGACTACCGCCTGCCGGGGATGATGTCGCAGACGCTGGGCTTCACGGCGTCGTTCCGACCGGACGGCGACTTCGCGGGTAGCGCGTTCTCGCGCACCTATGTGACGGAGGAGACGCGGGGGCGAAGCGGTCTGGAGGCGGAGTATGACCGGCAGCTGTCGGGCACGCCCGGCATCCAGCTGCTGCGGGTCGACCCGGTGGGCTATGTGCACGAGGAGCTGCCGGGCACGGTGGCGGCGACGGACGGGCACGACCTGCTGCTGACCGTCGACTCGCGGGCGCAGCGGATTGGCGAGGCGGCGCTGGTGGGGCGCCGCGGGGCGCTGGTGGTCGTCGATGTCCGGACGGGCGGCGTGGTGGCCATGGTGTCCAGTCCGGGCTTCGACCTGGCGACGCTGACGGGGAAAAGCTATGGCGAGATGAACCGCGACAACGAGAACAAGCCGCTGCTCAACCGCGCCGTCAACGCCCAGTACACGCCGGGCTCCATCGTCAAGCCGCTCGTCGCCCTGGCCGCGCTCGAGAGCGGGGCCATCGACACCGAATGGCGCCATGACTGCGTCGGCTACTATCGGCTGGGCAACCATCGCATTCACTGCGCCAAGCGCAGCGGCCATGGGCTCGTCGACGTCTTCGACGCCATCACCGTCTCCTGCAACCCGTTCTTCATGGCGGCTGGGCTGAAGACCGGCATCGAGGCGCTCTCGCCGATGTTCGCGGCGGCCGGCTTCGGCGAGCGGACGGGCATCGATCTCCCCGAATTCGCGCGGGGCCTGTGCCCGGCGCGGGAGGTGGCGCGCCAGCGGCTGCGCCGCCGCTGGCTGCCCGTCGACACGGCCTACTGCTCGATGGGGCAGGGGCTGGTGCTGGTGACGCCCCTCCAGATGGCGGTCTACTGCGCCGCCATCGCCAATGGCGGGACGCTGCTCCGTCCGCATCTCGTCCATGAGGTGCGCGACGCGGACGGCAGCCTCATTCGGCGGACGGCGCCCACGGTGCGCGGCCATCTGCCGGCCGGGGAGTTCCCGATGGAGGTGGTGCGGACGGCGATGCGCAACGCCGTCGAGTCCGACCAGGGGTCGGGGAAGCTGCTGCGCGACGTGCGGGTGACGGTTCCCGGCGAGGCGGAGCCCCGTCCGGTCGAGCTGGCCGCCAAGACCGGGACCGCCGAGGTCGGCAGCGGCGCCGCCAGGACCAAGGAGACCTGGATGATCAGCTACGGGCCGCTGCCGCAGCCAAGGTATGCGCTGGCCTGCGTCGTCGAGGACGGCGACTCCGGCAGCCGGACGGTCGCCCCCATCGTGCGTGACTTCTGGACGCGCTTTCTCCAGGCCCTCGCCGAGGAGGGGCGCCCGCTGTCCCCGGAGCCGGGCGAGGGAGGCGGCGCATGAGGATGGGACGCGATACTGGAGGCGGTTCGCTGGCCGGCGTGGCCCTGGCGGTGCTGGCGACGCTGCTGTGGTCGTCCGCGTTCGTGTGCGGACGGTATCTGCTGGGGGGTGAGCGTCCGCTGATGGATCCCTACACGCTGGTGCTGGTCCGGTTTGTGGTCGGCTCGGCGGTGGTGTTCGGGCTGGCGGCGCTGCGCGGTCAGCCGCTGGGGATCGGGCGTCGGCAGTGGCCGCTGCTGGCGGGGACGTCGCTGTTCATGTACACGCTGATGAGCGTGTTCAACTTCTGCGGTCAGCGCACGGTGAGCGCGACGATGGCGGCGCTGATACTGGAGTCGGGACCGGCGCTGCTGCTTCTGGTCTGGAACATGGTCTGCGGCCGTCGGCTGAGCTGGGCCGAGTGGGTGTCGGTGCTGGGCGGGGCGCTGGGGTGCATGCTGGTGCTGAACATCATCACGCTGTCGGGGGTTCAGGTGGGCGGCAGCGCGCTGGGGCAGTTGCTGCTGCTGGCGTCGGCGCTGTGCTGGGTGGTGGGGAGCGTCTGGAACCAGCGTCTGATGATGCGCGCCGACAGCAAGCTGGCGCTGGTGGGCTGGTGCCAGTTGGCGGGGGCGGTCATGATGCTGCCGGTGCTGGCGGTCTGCCGCGAGGGGCTGGTGCTGCCGCGCACGGGCCTGGCCTGGGCGGCGGCCGTCTGCGTCGGCGTCTTCCCCACGGCGCTGGCGTTCGTCGCCTGGGGCGAGGCGGCCGCAAGGCTGCCGCTCTGGCAGTTGAGCCTGATGCAGAACCTGACGCCCGTCTTCACGCTGCTGGCCGCGTCGCTGCTGCTCGGCGAGCCGGCCACGATGCTAAATGTGGTCGGCATGGCGCTCGTCGTCGCCTCGCTGTCGCTGGCGGTGCTCGCCGGCAGACGCCCCTCCGACGCTTGACGGCTGCCTGACGGGCCAGCTGCCTGGAGTGCCGGCGCACGCTGTGCCGTGCGCGGCCCGCCAGACCCGCATTTCGGTCTGGCGGGCCGCCTCGGACGAGACGCGGAACCGACATCCTGCGCCTGATGCAGCCAAAAATGTCGACCTAGCCTTGACAGTCTGCAAGCAGCCGCTATGGTGAGTCCAGGAACCTGAATTTCGCTGTGTTCGCTGGTGTTCTGAACGGTAAAAGGCACAAAACAGGATAAAAGATGAGTCCACAAAATACGCAAAATAAGACAAAAAGAAATCCACAAAAGACACAAAATAAGCAAAAAAAGAATGTGGCTATTCGCGGAGGATGCCTTTCTGTCAGTCCACAAAAGGCACAAAACAGGATAA
>CALZPA010000093.1 GCA_945827525.1 uncultured Lentisphaeria bacterium
GCGGCTTCCTCGACTGCTACGACGGCTCCGTCGAGGAGGGCATCATCCGCGCGCCAGGCGTCTACGAGAAGGGCGAGGTCAACGCCACGCCCGCCTTCGAGGAGGCCTATCGGCTGGGAAAGGCGCTCAGCTAGCGAACCGACGGCGGCCGGACGTCAGACGGGAGGATTGAGTTTGCCGCATCGCGCATTATATTTATATATCATAATAACATTGCGCTTGCGAGTCACATTCAACGGTCGAGGCAGTCGTGAAGATACAAAGTTCCCCCACCATGCGTCGGATGCCGACGTATCTGCACCGCGTGTTCCAGCTTCAGTCTGAGGGCGCGGAATGGGTATCCTGCGCCGAGCTGGCAGCCTACATGGAGATACCGCACATCGTCGTGCGGAAGGACATCGCGATGACGGGCCTGGCGGGGAACCGCCGTCGCGGCTTCCGGACGGCTGAGCTGATTGACGCCATCCTGGCGTTTGTGGGGTGGGATCAGCCGGTTCAGGCGACGCTGGTGGGCGCGGGTTCTCTGGGTTCCGCGCTGCTGGGGTACCGCGACTT
Organism: uncultured Lentisphaeria bacterium; assembly: GCA_945827525.1. Classification (GTDB taxonomy): domain Bacteria; phylum Verrucomicrobiota; class Lentisphaeria; order Oligosphaerales; family Oligosphaeraceae; genus CAAGGB01. The sequence continues at coordinate 556 of CALZPA010000093.1, forward strand.
CCAGTCCTACAACTTCAACATCAGCTCGGTGTTCGACAGCAATCCGGAGAAGGTCGGCAGGACGGTGCACGGCCTGGTGGTCCGGGACATCGCGACGATGGCGGAGGTGCTGGCGCCGGCGCCGCCGAAGGTGGCCATCATCTGCGTCCCGGACAGCGCGGCGCAGCGCGTCGCCGACCAGCTCATCTCGCTGAACATCCGCTACCTGTGGAATTTCGCCAACGTGTGCCTGGAGGTGCCGCAGGGCATCATCGTGCAGCGCGAGGTCATCGCCGGCGGTCTGGCCGTGCTCTCGGCCAAGATCAAGAAGTGCGAGGCCGGCGAGCCCATCCCCGAGGACTGAGACCTCCGAACCATCTTCCACCACAAGTCCAGACGCACGAAAGGCCGCCCCGCGACAATCGCGGGGCGGCCTTTCGCCGTGTGCGCGGCGTCCGCCCGGAGGCTCCATCCCACGTGCGCATCGCGCGGCGTGGAATGGGGCCGTGCGGACAGGCGTACCGCGCCGTCAGCCGAATCAGAGGATGCCCTGGTTGAGCATGGAGTCGGCGACCTTCTGGAAGCCGGCGATGTTGGCGCCGACCATGTAGTTGCCCTCGAAGCCGTAGGCCTTGGCGGTGTCGTAGCAGTTCTGGTGGATGTTGATCATGATGTTGTGGAGCTTCTCCTCGACCTCGGCGGCGGACCAGCTGAGGCGCATGCTGTTCTGGCTCATCTCGAGTCCGGAGGTGGCGACGCCGCCGGCGTTGGAGGCCTTGCCGGGGGCGTAGAGGATCTTGGCGGCCAGGTAGGCCTCGATGGCGTCGGGGTTGCTGGGCATGTTGGCGCCTTCGCAGACCATGGTGACGCCGTTCTTGAGCATGGCGGCGGCGTCATCGCCGTTGATCTCGTTCTGGGTGGCAGACGGGAAGGCGCAGTCGGCCTTGGCGAGGGCCCACGGGCGCTGTCCCTCGAAGTACTGGACGCCCTTGAAGGCATCGGCGTACTCCTTGATGCGGCCGCGGCGGACATTCTTGAGATCCATGATCCAGGCGAGCTTCTCGGCGTTGATGCCGTCGGGGTCGTAGACGGAGCCGTTGGAGTCGGACATGGTGAGGACCTTGGCGCCGAGCTGGTTCAGCTTCTCGACGGTGTACTGGGCGACGTTGCCGGAGCCGGAGACGAGGCACTTCTTGCCGTCGTAGCTCTCGTTGCGGGTCTTGAGCATCTCCTCGCCGAAGAAGACGGAGCCGTAGCCGGTGGCCTGCGGGCGGATGAGGGAGCCGCCCCAGTTGCGGGCCTTGCCGGTGAGCACGCCGGTGAACTCGTTGGCGAGGCGCTTGTACTGGCCGAACAGGTAGCCGATCTCGCGGCCGCCGACGCCGATGTCACCGGCGGGGACGTCCGTGTCGGCGCCGATGTGGCGGAACAGCTCGGTCATGAAGGCCTGGCAGAAGCGCATGACCTCGCGGTCGCTCTTGCCCTTCGGGTCGAAGTCGGCGCCGCCCTTGGCGCCGCCCATCGGCAGGGTGGTCAGGGAGTTCTTGAAGACCTGCTCGAAGCCCAGGAAGCGGAGGATGGAGATGTTGACGCTCGGGTGGAAGCGCAGGCCGCCCTTGTACGGGCCGATGGCGCTGTTGAACTGGACGCGGAAGCCGCGGTTCACCTGGACCTTGCCGTGGTCGTCCTCCCACGCCACGCGGAACTGGAGCTGGCGCTCCGGCTCCACCAGACGCTCCAGAATGCCGTTCGCCTCGTACTCAGGATGCGCCTCCAGGGCGGGGGTCAGCGTCGACAGGACCTCAAGCACCGCCTGCTGGAACTCAGGCTGGCCAGGATTGCGCTTGGCAACAATCTCCAGGACGCGGTTCACATACGCATTGTTCGTCATCGTCTTTCCTCTGTTCGCTTCGAAGGGTTGATGGTTGTTCTCTTGGGTTGATTCGGGCTTGTCACTCGTCTCATCTTTTAAGGCACATAGACTCTCTGGCAAAATTTCCTAGCAGAAACCATGCCAGAGACGCGCATTGAGCCTGGGACACGGCGGAGCGCCCTCGGCGGCCCCGCGAAGAAATTACATATTTGTAATCGGAATTCCCCCCATTCGGCGACAATTTTGTAATTTTTCCACTTGAGGTGGAGAAGTCCGTGTCCGGGGTCATGCCCCATTGCGAAGACGGGGAAAGGGGCTATGTTAAGGGGATGGCCATGCCAGGCGCATACGGCGCAGGCATGGCCTTGGCCTTCACGGGGCAGGCGCCCCTTCCATCCAGGCAAGACAAGGACAGAAGCGGAGGAACGCATTTCATGGGAACGACATCACTATCCGACCTGCGGCGGGCCGACGGCGGCTCGTATGTGCTGGCGCCGGCGCCGGCGCCCGTGTGCGGCCCCGGCGAGTTCGCGATTGCGGCGTGCGGCTTCGAGCATGGGCACATCTATGGGGAGATCGGCTCGCTGTGCCAGGCGGGCGCGACGCTCAAGTGGGTGTGGGACCGCAACCCGGAGCAGCTGGCGCAGGTCGCCAGGAAATATCCGCAGGCGCGTGTGGCGCGCAGCCTGGACGAGGTGCTGTCCGACCCGGAGGTGCGCCTGGTGTGCGCGGCGGACGTCCCCGCGCTGCGCGCGGAGCTGGGCATCGCCTGCCTGCGCGCCGGCAAGGACTACCTGACGGACAAGACGCCCTTCACCAGCCTGGAGCAGCTGGCGGACATTCGCCAGGCCATCGCGGAGACGGGCCGCAAGTACATGTGCTACTACTCGGAGCGTCTGTGCGTGGAGTGCGCCATGCTGGCCGGCGACCTCATCGAGCAGGGGGCCATCGGCAGGGTGCTCCACGTCATCGGCCTGGGGCCGCACCGCCTCGGCGACCCCGCCAAGCGCCCCGACTGGTTCTACCGGAAGCGGCTCTACGGCGGCATCCTCTGCGACATCGGCTCCCACCAGTGCGAGCAGTACCTGCACTACAGCGGCGCCACGGACGCCACCATCGCCATGGCGCGCGTCGCCAACTTCAGCCACCCGCAGTTCCCCGAGCTGGAGGACTTCGGCGAGGCCAGCCTCGTCGGCGACAACGGCACCTCCTTCTACTTCCGCGTCGACTGGTTCACGCCGGACGGCCTCTCCAACTGGGGCGACGGGCGCACCCTCATCCTCGGCACCGAGGGCACCATCGAGCTGCGCAAGTTCGTCGACCTCGCCACCGGCCACGGCGGCAACCAGCTCTATCTGTTTGACCAGCGCCAGGAGCTCCACCTCGACGCCCGGGGCACCGTCGGCACCCGCTTCTTCAACCAGCTCATCCGCGACTGCCTCGACCGCACCGAGAACGCCATGACCCAGGAGCACGCGCTCAAGGCCGGCGAGCTGTGCGTCAGGCTCCAGATGGCCGCCGACGCGAACCGCTGACCGCCGCCCCAACCTTCTCTCCCCCTCCCCGCAAGCCCAACCTCCCTCCCCTCCCCGAGCCCCAGCATGCCCAGCCCCTTCGACAGCGCCCCCGTCGCCATCACCGCCACCAGCCTTGACGTCCACATCGCCGACAGCATCATCCTCGACCACCAGGATCTCCTCGTCCACGACGGCGAGCGCATCGGGCTGGTCGGGCGGAACGGCTCCGGCAAGTCCACGCTGCTGAAGATCCTCGCCGGGCAGGAGCACTTCTTCACGGGGGAGGTGGCGCTGCGCAAGGGCATCCGCGCCGCCTACCTGCCGCAGGAGGTGTCGCTGGTCAACGGCCTGACGGTGCGCGACAACATCCTCCGCGGCGCCTCCGAGACGCTCCGTCTCCTCCACGAGTACGAGCACGCCGCCCACGGGGCCAGCACCGAGTCGCTCGAGCGCCAGATCACCGCGCTCAACGGCTGGGACCTCGACGTCCGCCTGGAGATGCTGCTGTCCCACCTCGAGGCGCCCGAGCCCGACCGCCTCGTCGACAGCCTCTCCGGCGGCGAGAAGCGCCGCGTCGGCCTCTGCCGCACGCTCATCGGCATGCCCGAGCTCATCCTCCTGGACGAGCCCACCAACCACCTCGACGCGGACACCGTGGACTGGCTGGAGAACTACCTCAACCGCTCCAGCGCCACCGTCATCTACGTGACCCACGACCGCGCGTTCCTCGACCACACCTGCACGCGCATCCTCGAGCTCTCCTACGGCAGGCTCTACCCCTACGAGGGCAACTACAGCGACTTCCTGCGGCAGAAGGCGGACCGCCTCGCGGAGGCCGAGTCGCAGGAGGAGAAGCGCCTCGCGTTCATCCGCCGCGAGATCGACTGGATACGCCGCGCCCCCTGCGCCCGCGGCACCAAGCAGCAGGCGCGCATCCAGCGCTTCGAGGCCGCCGCCAACCAGGAGTCCCTGAAGCGCGAGGGCGACGTCAGCCTCATCCTCCCGCCGCCCGAGCAGACCGGCAACATCATCCTCGACCTCAAGGACGTCGGCATGGCCTTCGGCGAGCGCACCCTCTTCCAGCACCTCGACCTCCACTTCGAGCGCGGCATGAAGCTGGGCATCGTCGGCAAGAACGGCCTCGGCAAGACCACCCTCCTCCGCCTCATCCTCGGAGAGCTCCAGCCCACCCACGGCACCATCCGCACCGGCGACCGCACCCGCTTCAACTACGCCGACCAGCACCGCGTCCACCTCAACGACGAGAAGACCGTCTTCGAGGAGATCGGCGAGGGCAACGACTACGTCCTCTTCGACGGACGAAAGCTCAACATCTGGACCTACCTCAAGAGCTACCTCTTCCAGGACGACGAGGTCAACACCAAGGTCGGACGCCTCTCCGGAGGCGAGCGCAACCGGCTCGTCCTCGCCAAGATCCTCAAGAACGGCGGCAACTTCCTCATCCTCGACGAGCCCACCAACGACCTCGACCTCCCCACCCTCCGGGTCCTCGAGGAGGCCCTCAACGACTTCGCAGGCTGCGTCATCGTCGTCTCGCACGACCGCTACTTCCTCGACCGCGTCTGCACCGACATCCTCGCCTTCGAGGGTGACGGGCGGACGTTCCTCCAGCCCGGCAACTGGTCCTACTACGCCCAGAAGCGCAGCGAGCGGCGCCAGGCCGAGCAGGCCGCCGCCGCCAAGGCCGCGCCCGCGCCCCGGGCCGCCGCCGCACCCGCGACCGCACCCGCGAAGGCCACCACCCGCAAGCTCAAGTGGGCCGAGGCCCGCGAGCTCGAGACCATCGAGGACACCATCGCCCAGGCCGAGCAGGACGTCGCCGACATCGAGGCCATCTTCACCGCCCCCGACTTCCACGTCAGGCACGGCAAGCAGACGGCCGAGCTCAACCAGCGCCTCGACGAGGCCAAGCGCCGCGTCGAGCAGCTCTACGAGCGCTGGGAGTACCTGGAGAAGGTCCGCACCGGACAGACCGTCTGAGAGGCACGCCACTCACCCCACACACCCAAGGACCCACCACCATGACCATGACCGTGACCAAGACCGCCGACCTGTACATCCGCGACCCGTTCATCCTCCCCTGGCCCGCGACGGGGACCTACTACCTCTACGCCAGCGGACGCCACGAGGGGCGCCCCTGCTTCTCCGTCTACCGCAGCCGCGACCTCGACGAGTGGGAGGGCCCGTTCCCCGTCATGGTCCCCGAGCCCGGCTTCTGGGCGACCAAGGACTTCTGGGCGCCCGAGTGCCACGTCTACCAGGGGAAGTGCTGGCTGTTCGCCACGCTCAACTCCGAGACCCGCCCGCGCGGCACCCAGCTCTTCGTCGCCGACTCGCCGGAGGGTCCCTTCCGTCCCGTCTCCGACGGCCCCGTCACCCCGCCCGGCTGGCTGTGCCTCGACGGCACCCTCTGGACCGAGGCGGACGGCCAGCCCTGGCTCGTCTTCTGCCACGAGTGGCTGCAGATCCAGGACGGCACCATCGAGGCCATGCCGCTCACGCGCGACCTCACCGCCCCCGCCGGCCCGCCCCGGACGCTCTTCCGCGGCTCCGACGCGCCGCACATCGTCGCCAGCGGACGCCGCCAGCAGACCTACGTGACGGACGGCCCCTTCCTCTTCCGCCGCGACGGCCAGCTCCTCATGCTCTGGTCCACCTTCCGCGACGGCGCCTACTGCGAGCTGGTCGCGCGCTCGGCCTCCGGCTCCGTCCTCGGCCCCTGGGAGCAGCTCCCCACGCCCGTCCACACCCAGGACGGCGGACACGGCATGCGCTTCACCGACCTCAACGGCACGCCGCGCATCGTCCTCCACGCGCCCAACTCCGGCGACACCAGGATGCGCTTCCTCCCCGACGACGCCATCATCGCCTGAACGCCACGTTTGCACTGGCGCATTTCTCCTGTATATTGCGGAAAGACCCCATCGCCTTTCCCCTTTTTTTGAGTTCTCAGACAACCACCTGGAGGAATGTGTCATGTCGTCATCAAGAAGAGCCTTCACCCTGATTGAGCTGCTCGTCGTCATCGCCATCATCGCCATCCTGGCGGCCATGCTGCTGCCGGCCCTGTCGAAGGCGCGCGAGAAGGCGCGCCAGATCTCCTGCGTCAGCAACGTCAAGCAGCTCGCGCTCGCCGACCTCATGTACGTCGACGACAACGGCGGCTGCTTCCCCATCAGCTATGACCGCAACAACGAAAGCACCTGGTTCGCCGTCTGGTTCCACCTCATCGCGCCCTACCAGGGCGGCAAGTTCACCGACACCTCCAACGGCGACACCGACTGGTCCAAGGGCAAGAGCGTCCAGTGCCCCTCCTTCTCCCCCACCAGCGGCTGGAAGCGCGGCTACGCCGTCAACTTCGCCCTCTTCCCTAACGGACGCCGCGCCTTCCCCATCGCCTCCTTCGTCGACCCCTCCGGCTCCAGCCGCTTCGCCGACGCGGCCGTCGTCACCGCCTCCGCCTGCACCAACAACCAGCCCGAGACCTGGGCCGCCAACTCCACCGGAGGTTCCCACTGGCAGTGGAACGCGCCCACCAACAGCACCGGCACCACCGAGAACTACGCCAACACCAGCACCGAGGACGCGCGCCGGCGACCCATCCTCCGCCACAACGGCAACTGCGTCGTCTCCCTCCTCGACGGACACGTCGAGTCCTGGAACAAGGGACGCTTCTTCGGCACCCTCCCCAAGGGCCACGCCATCGGCTCCGCACACTGCCACTGGGACAACAAGTGACCTGACCGCCCCCCCACACATACTGACGCCCATGGCGGCGCCGCCGTCCAGCACCCCCCGTCAACCAGCCCCCCGAGACAAGACTGAGGAGTCAGCAAGCCCCATGTCCACCCGCCCGCAACAGGCCGTCCGCTGCCTCGACAGCGCGCCGACGTCACCATCCCGCTCGTTCGTGGTCTCCCTCCAGACCGGCGACGCGCTCCGCGTCGACGTGCTGACGCCTCGCCTGTTCCGCCTGCGCCACAGCGCGTCCCCGTCCTGGACGGAGTCGCCCCTGAACCGCTATGGCGTCATGCGCGAGGCCGACTTCGGCGCGACGCCGTTCGACGTGGAGAGCACGGCGGGCGCCTGCCGCATCCGGACGGACGAGTGCCGCCTGGACATCTGCCTGCTGGACGGCCGCGTCGCCCTGTCCCACCACGGGCGTCCGGTCGCCGCCATGGCGTCCGCCCCCCAGACGCAAGGCCGCTGCCGGCTCGACTTCGCGCTGGCCGACGACGAGCGCATCTACGGCCTGGGCGACTCCAGCCGCGAGTCCATCATGCGCCGAGGCCAGCGCTACGAGATCTGGGTCCTCAACGTGACGAGCTACATCCCCATTCCCCTGACGCTCTCCTCGCGCGGCTGGGGCCTGCTCCTCAACTCCACCTGGCACAGCACCTTTGACGTCGGCTGCGCCCAGCCAGACCGCCTCGTCTGCGACGCCCCCTGCTCCGAGACCGACTACTACCTCTTCGCCGGCGAGTCGCTGCCAGCCCTCCTCGACACCTACACCCGCCTCTCCGGACGCCCAGCCGTCCTCCCCGTCTGGGCCTACTCCCTCGCCTACGTCTGCCACCAGGACGCCGATGCGTTCCGCATGATGGACGAGGCCATGGAGATGCGACGCGCCGACATCCCCTGCGACATCCTCGGACTCGAGCCCGGCTGGATGTCCACACGCTACGACTACTCCACCCGGAAGGCCTGGCACCCGCAGAAATTCTACCTGCCGCCCTGGGCGCCCAAGGGGAACTCCACCTTCCTCGGCGCCCTCCAGCGCCAGGGATACAAGCTCAGCCTCTGGCTCTGCTGTGACTATGACCTCTCCTTCTTCGAGGAGCAGAGCCTCGGCCCGGACGCACAGCCCCTCCAGCCCACCGCCATCGACGAGCCCTGCGACTCCAGCGACCGCGACCGGCGCCACCGCGTCGGCTACACGCCCAGGCCCCAGGAGGCGTTCGAGCAGGACGAGCACCTCGACGGCTTCCGCCAGCAGACCCAGGCGGACGACCCGCAGTGCACCGCCGGCGACGCGGCACAGCCCTGGTTCCAGCACCTCCGCCCCTTCGTCGACCAGGGCGCCTGCTGCTTCAAGCTGGACGGCGCCAACCAGGTCAACGTCCATCCCGACCGGCACTGGGGCAACGGCATGCACGACCAGCAGATGCACAACCTCTATCCCCTCCTCTGGGGCAAGCAGATGGCCCGCGGCTTCGAGCAGCACACCGGACGGCGCGCCATGATCTACTCCGCCGCCGGCTTCACCGGCGTCCAGCAGTATGTCGCCTCCTGGGCCGGCGACACCGGCGGCGGCCCCAAGCCGCTCGCCTCCATGCTCAACCTCGGACTCTCCGGACACTCCAACCACTCCTGCGACATGGAGGTCTTCTCCAACGAGGGCATCCACTTCGGCTTCCTCCAGACCTGGGCGCAGCTCAACAACTGGTGCTACTGGCGACAGCCCTGGTACCTCACGCCCGACGGACTGGCCGTCTTCCGCTTCTACGCCCAGCTCCGCAACCGCCTCCTCCCCTACCTCTACTCCTCCGCGCACCAGGCCGCCCAGACCGGACTGCCCGTCATGCGAGCCATGCCGCTCGCCTTCCCGCAGGAGACCTCCGGCGACCACGACCGAACCCAGTACATGCTCGGCGACGCGCTCCTCGTCACCGCCTACACCGACCGGCTCCGCCTGCCCGCCGGACGCTGGCTCGACGCCTGGACGCGCCAGCGCCGTCAGGGTCCCCTCTCCACCACCGCCGACCATCCCCAGGACCGCGGCGGCTGCCTCCTCCTCCGGGAGGGCGCCATCGTCCCCGAGTGGCCCGTCCAGCCCCATGTCGAGCACGGGTTCTGCGACCGGCTCCGGCTCGTCGTCTTCCCCGCCGCCACCCCCTCCTCCTTCACCCTCTACGAGGACGACGGCTGCTCCCTCGCCTACCGCGACGGCGCCCTCGCCCGCACCGTCATTGACTGCCTCCCCGAACCGGACGGCGCCGTCACCCTCCGCCTCCGCCCCAGACAGGGCGCCTTCGAGGGCATGAACCGCTCGCGGCAGCTCGAACTCGCCGTCTACCTCGACCGGAGGCCCGACACCATCCTCGCCAACGGCGAACCCCTCCCCGACGGCGCCTGGAGCTGGCAGGACGACACCGCCTGCGTCACCTGCCGCACCGCACAGCCCGACGCCGACGCTGAGCTCGCCATCCGACTCGCCTGAGCTGAGCCGCCCCACCCCGCCACCAGCCGCCAAATCGACGCGCCGTCCCGTCCCGCGTGTTGATTTTTGGCAAAGGATGGCTATTGTTGTCATATTTTCGGACAGCCGAGTCCATGTCCCCCACTCACCCATCCAACAAGTCAAGGAACATCACCACCATGCCACAGGCAGCCGTTCTCATGGGCAGCAACTCCGACCTGCCCAAAATCCAGGGATGCATCGACACGCTCAGGAAGCTGGGTGTCGAGACCGAGGTTCGCGTCATGAGCGCGCACCGCACCCCCGACGTCGTCATGGACTTCGCCGCCCACGCCGCCGAGCGCGGCATCAGGGTCATCATCGCCGCCGCCGGCGGCGCGGCCCACCTGGCCGGCGTCGTCGCCGCCCACACCCTCCTTCCCGTCATCGGCATCCCCGTCGAGGGCGGCGCGTTCCATGGCATGGACGCCCTGCTGGCGACCGTGCAGATGCCCGGCGGCATCCCCGTCGCCACCGTCGGCGTCGGCAGCGGCGGCGCCGTCAACGCCGGGCTCCTCGCCGCGCAGATGATTGCCCTCGCCGACGACGGCCTCCGCCAGCGCCTCGCCGACGACCGCGCCGCCCGCCGCCGCAAGGTCGAGGAGGCGGACGCCGCCATGCAGGCAGAACAGGCCTGACCCTCCATCCCCATGGCCCACGCACCTTGCCGACGTCACGTCCTGCCGCTGCTGCTGGCGCTGGCCACCGCGCTCACGGCCGCGCAGACCTACGTCGACGAGGTCAACACCGCCATGGCCAGGCTGGTCATCCGCGCCCACGACCGTGACCGCCTCAACAGCCTCGGCTTCTACGGCATCCGCTGCGCACGGCTCCTTGACCAGGCCATCGCCACCCAGAGCCAGCTCCCCTCGCGCAAGCTCACCATCGCCGAGACGCCGGACACGGGCGCACCCCAGAACGCCGTCCTCTTCGTGCCCAGCGAGGACGAGCTCCCCTTCGCCAGACGACTCCTGCGCGAGCTCCTCTCACGTCGCCTCGAGGACCTCACGGGCAAACGCCCCGACGAGGCGCCCTTCCGCAGCCTCGTCGCCGACGGCCTCGCCCATCGCTTCGTCTTCGGCCGACGCGCCTTGAGCGGCTTTTACGAGCCCGACTACGAAATCGCGCGCAATCAGTTCATGCGCAAGGACTTCCCACGCATCGACCTGCTGCTGTCATCCTTGCCTCCCGAACAGGAGCCCATTCTGATGCTCCACCTCATGCACGCCGACCTCCTCGTCGCCATGCTCGAGAGCCTCTCCACGCCGCACGGACAGCTCGTCCAGGACATCCTCGTCGCCGAGCAGAACGGCGAGAGCGCCGCCCAGGCCGCCGAACGCCTCACCGCATCCCTCCGGAGCGACGGCGACTCCCTCCAGGCGCTCTACGAGCGGCGCATCCTCCGCGCCGCCCAGCGACAGCGGCGGATCAGCGGCGAGGACGTCATCCAGGAGCGCGTCCGCGAGCTGGAGACCGTCCCCGTCATCGGCGTCGAGGGAGCCACCGCCATCCGGCGCGTCCCGCTCGACGACCTCCCCGACATCCTCAAGGACTACCACAACGACCCGCAGGGGCTTCTGCGCCTCGAACGGCGCTTCAACGACCTCCGCCTCGCCTCGCCCTATCTCCTCCGCGACGCCCTCCAGACCTATGCCCACGCCCTCTCCTGGCTCCGCAACGGCGACATTCCACGCTTCCGAGACACCATCCGCCAGGCGCGCGCACAGTTCCGACAGGCTCTCGACAAGCAGCGGCGCCTCCAGACCCTCATGGACGACTTCGAGGCGCGCAACACCCCCACCTGGCACCGCTTCGACAGCTTCCTCCGCATCATCCGACGCTACCACGACCTGGCTGACTCGCTCTACGGACACCCACTCCTCCCAGGAACACCCCCAAAACAGCCATGAACGACCTCCAGCTCACGCTCGACTTCCCCATCACCAGACAGCACGCCGGCATCCCCCTCGCCAACGGCTCGCTAGGCGGACTCGTCTTCGGCCAGGACGACACCCTCGCCATCGCCATCAGCCTCGCCCAGTGCTGGGACCACCAGTTCAGCGAGCGGCTCGTCTCGCCCTGTCCCTACCGGTCGCTCGTCGAGGCCAGCGACCCCCTCGACGTCGAGCCGGTCGCCAGGCTGCTCCGACAGGCCGGCCCCGACTTCCCGCAGCGCCACGGCGCCCGCATCTGGCTCGTCGGCACCCGCGTCCCCGGCGGACGCTTCAGCCTGCGCCTGAAGGCTCCGCTCGTCAGCGCCACGCTCGACTACCGCACCGCCGTCGCCACCATCCGCACCCACGCAGGCGCACTCCGGCTCCTCCTCCCCATCGGCCACGACGCCATCCTCGTCAGCGACCCGGAACGCCTCGTCCTCGACGTCCGGCCCGACCCCATGTGGAACCGGCTCGGCGACCTCTGGACCCAGTTCGGCTTCCAGCCGCCCGTCAGCGTCAGCCGTCCCGACGGCGGCGCACGGGGCTGGTTCCAGCCGCAGCCGCAGGACCCCGGCACCCTCGCCCTCGCCAGACAGCGCGGCGACGGCTGGCTCATCACCGCGCAGCTCGCCGACGCCCCCGACGCACCCCAGCCCGACATCCCCGACTGGGACCGCGCCCTCGCCGACCACCGCCGCTGGTGGGACGACTTCTGGTCACGCCAGCCGACCCTCCAGACCCCCGACGCCTTCGTCAACCGCTTCTTCGTCCACGCCCTCTACAAGTTCGCCGCCGCCACCACGCCCCACGCCATCCCCGCCGGCCTCCAGGGACCCTGGCTCGAGGACTACCAGCGCCCGCCATGGAGCTGCGACTACCACTTCAACGTCAACGTCCAGCAGATCTACTCGCTCGCCTTCCCCACCGGCAACCTCGAACACCTCCAGCCCCTCTTCGACATGCTCGAGTCGCGGCCCTTCCAGGACACCCTGCGCCAGAACGCGCTCATGATGTTC
>CALZPA010000094.1 GCA_945827525.1 uncultured Lentisphaeria bacterium
CTAGAGATTCTAGAGATTCTAGAGATTCTAGAGATTCTAGAGATTCTAGAGATTCCAGAGCCTCTAGAGATTCCAGAGATTCTAGAGATTCTAGAGCCTCTAGAGCCTCTAGCCTCTAGAGCCTCTAGAGATTCTAGAGATTCTAGAGGCTTTTTGGTGCGCCTAGGCAGCGGCTCAGCGGTCTTTGAGGAGTCGGAAGTTACGGAGCCAGATGGTGAGTCGGCGGCCCTTGGGGTTGGCGCCGATGCGAATCTGGCGGATGCGGCTGAGGAGTCCGTCTTGGTCATTGAGGGTGACGCGGCGTGTCTCCCACTGCTGCATGGGCGGGGCATAGCCGAGGTGATGGGTCTTGCCCAGCTCCTTCTCGGGGCCCTCGACGAGCATCACGAGCTGGGTATTGAAGTCGTTCTCGACCTTATCCTGGGTGGTCTTGATGTCGAATTCGAGGAAGCGGGCGCCGACGAAGGCCTCCTCGGGCAGCTTGAGGAGGTGTTCGGGATAGGCCCAGCGGTCATTGTCGACCGTCCAGACGAAGTCGAAGCGGAGCGCCTTTTCGTCCTCGTCGAAGGAGATGGTCTGCTCTTGTGCGGAGCTGTTCTTGCGCCAGAGTTCGGGGTTGGTCCAGGGGAGTTCCAGGCGGGTGCAGTTCTGGAGGAAGAGTCCGATGAGGTCGCAGGTGAGGGAGAAGCGTGTGGAGCGCTTGCCGTTGAAGGTTCCGGTGATGACGATGGCGTGTCCGAGGAACTTGCTGGAGCGGTAGTCGGGCTTGAGGACGGCGTCGAATTCGGCCTTGCCCATGGGTGGGAGGTCGAAGGAGTCGGGGACGCCTTCGAGGCTGGCGCCCTGGACGTTGAGGTGTCCGCGCTTGGGCTGTTCGGAGAGGTTCCAGACCTGGAGTCGGAGTCGTCCGGTGGTGTTGGGCATCTGGGCGCGGGACTTTCGGTTGCCGACGGTGAAGTCATCGGGGTTGAGGTCGGCGCGGATGATGACGGTCATGTCCTCGTCGGGCGCGGGCTGATAGCGCTGGAACTGTCCGACGGGGGTGGCTGGGGTGTCGGGCTTGAGACCGCGGAGTCCGGCGATGTAGAGTGGGTAGCGTGTGGCCTTGAGGGTGGCGGCGCCGCCGGTGACGGTGAGGGTTGAGGGTGCGCCCATCATGTCGGTGAGGGCGTACTGGCCGTTGGGGAGACGGAGGGTGACGTCGGTGGCGTGGTCGGTGGTGATGTGGAGGGGGCCGCCCTTGGCGGTGTCGACCTCGGAGAGGGCCCAGAGGACGACGGTCTGGGAGCCGTCGGGCTGCTGGAGGAGATAGGCACGGCAGGCGTCGCCGACGTTGAGTTCGCCGAGCATGGTGGCGGCGACGAGCTGCGCGGTGGCGGTTGAGAAGGCGGCGATGGAGGGTTTGGCGGAGCCGTCGCGGCGGAGGAGTCCCCAGTCCTTGGCGCCGTTCCGCTCATTGTAGGGCGGGAGGACGAAGTAGTAGTTTCGGCTACCGCCGAGGAACATCTGGCGGAGCTGTGACTTGGGGTAGAATTCGGCGAGGATCATCTCCTGTTCGGGAGTATGGGCCTTGATGCCTTTGCGGACGCCGTCGCTGTCGGAGTGGCCCTCGAGGTTGGTGCCGAATTCGGTGCACCAGATGGCACGGTTGTCCATGCCGTATTTGGCGAAGAGGTCACGGATGTCGCGGAAGATGCTCTCGTAGCTGGCGATGGGCGCGTAGGTGTGGAAGTTGTAGAGGTCGGTGTACTTGGCGATGTCGTTGTCGTACATGGCGTGGACGTAGGGGTTGGCGGCGCCGGTGCAGATGGCGCCGTTGGCGACGAGGCGGTCGCGGCTGGCGGCGCGGAAGCCGAGGTAGGCGGCCTTCATGACGGGGGCGTAGTCCCAGACGGCCTCGGGGGCGAAGCCGATGTCCTGCTCGTTCCAGAATTCCCAGTCGCCCATGCGGTCGCCGAAGAGTTCGGAGGTGCGCTTGGCGAAGTCGTAGACGGCCTTGAGGTCGCGGGGGAGCTTGGTGATCTTGTCGGCCCAGGTGGGCGCGTCGTGGTACATGCCGGAGACGAGGATGCCGCGTTCGCGGAGCAGTTCGGCGTTGCGGAGGTAGTAGCTGAGGCTGATGTCGCCGTCGCGGCGTTTCTGGACTTCGCCCCAGCTCAGGCGTTCGCGGACGTGGGGGATGCCGGTGAGGCGCGAGACCTCGGAGGCGAGGAGATAGGAGTCGCCGTCGAAGTAGGGGCAGTCGAAGCTGCCGGGGCGGGCGACCCAGCTCTGGGCGGAGTCGATGGCGAACGCGGAGTTGCGGCGTGCCTGGGCGTATTCGGCGACGGTCTTGGCGCCGAGGGCCTTCATGCGGGACTCCTCGGAGACGACGACGATGAAGGAGAAGCGGCGGAGCTTCGTGGCGGTTTCGTTGGTGGTGTCGAGGGTGTAGTAGCCGGGCTGGAGTCCCTTGAGGACGAGGGGCTGGGCGCCGTCGGCGGGCCAGGCGGCCTCCAGGAGCGCCTTGCCGTGCCAGTCCCTGAGGGTGTAGGCGAGTCCGGCGAGGGGCTGAGTGGCGTTGAGGGTGACGTCCTGTCCGAGGGTGAAGATGGTGGCGGGCGCGTCACAGACGATGGCGGGCGGCAGCTTGCGTTTCATGGGTGTTCCCTCCAGGGTGATGTTCTTGAGGAGATAGGAGAAGGAGAGCGTCGTGGGGTTGGCGCCGATGGCGATGGACTTCAGATCACGGGAGTCGTTCTCTTTGGGGAGGGCGATGCGGAAGCGCTGCCAGACGCCCTCCTTGGGCGGCTGGAAGGCGACGAACGCGCCGCAGAGGACATTGGCGGTCTTGTAGCCGATGGGGGTCTTGCCGGGGAGGACCTTCATCTCGAAGGAGACGGCGGTGGCGCCGTTGAGCGTCTCCGGGCGCGTCAGCTGGAACTGGGGGTAGCACCACTTGTCGACCTTGTCGTTGAAGGTGACGTCGAAGCGGATGGCGTTCTCGGCGGCATCGCGGGAGATGTTCAGGTCGCCGGAGCTGTTCTGCCTCCAGCGTTCAGGCTCCGTGAAGGCCTGTGGCGTGGGGAACTGGAGTGCCAGTGCGAGCAGGGGTGTGGCGAGTGCCAGCAGCATGAGTCGGGTTCGCTGAGCTGGGTTCATGTGGGGGACTCCTTGTGGTTGTTGGTGATTGGAGACTAGATAGTTATGCCAAGAGAGGCAGGTCATGCTCCGTGCGCGGGGTCGCGGTCATCGAGGATGAGCGTCCAGTCGTGTCCCCTGCCCTGGCTTGGGGGGACGAAGGTCTGGCGTCCGGATGGCGGATAGACGCCGAAGAGGGTTCGTTCGCCGCTGCGTGGGTTGAGCCACCAGGCGCGGAGGGGGGCCTTGCCGGAGAAGCCGTGGCAGTCGACGGTGAAGGGCAGTCCCAGGGGCGAGTAGACGTAGGCGCGGTGTCCGGCGCGGGCGGCGGCGAGGTGCGCCTGACCGTCGTAGGTGTCGCCGACGAGGAGGTCGCGCGCCTCGCGGAAATCGAAGGGCTCGTGTTCGAGGCGCAGTCGGACGAGGTGCCGGAGCTGGTCGGCGCCGGGGGCCCGCAGGCCCTCCTGCCAGGTGCAGGGGAAGTAGTCGCTGGGCTCACGGACCATGCGCCAGACGCAGTGGTGGCCGTAGGTGTGGCCGCAGGCGCCGGCGAAGACGTTCCACCAGGCGTTCTGTCGGACATCGGCCTGTTGCCAGAAGTGTCCGAGGGAGGCGTTGAAGCAGGCGGGATGGCCCTCGTAGCGCGGTTCGGCGTCCCAATAGGGCTTGGGTGTGGCGGCGGCCATGGTGCGCATGACCTGGTCGGAGGCGTAGCACTGTCCGACGGCGTGTCCGGTCTGGGAGCAGTGCATGTCGATGTAGTCGGCGTCGGCGAGGTAGTCGGTGGAGTTGTGCTCGCCTGGCGGATGGAAGCAGATGAGGTGGTTGCCGTGGTCGTGCTGGCGGATGGCGTGTGCCATGGCGTCGATGATCTGGCGGTGTCGTGGTTCGAGGGGTCGGTCGCCGCCGAGCATCCAGATGACGTTCCAGCGATGGGCGAGGCGCCGTGCGAGCCAGGCGCCGTAGACGGCGGCGTTCTCGGGGGTGAAGATTTCGGGGCCCTCGCCCCAGAGCCGGTTGAACTTGTCGCCCCAGGTGGGCAGGATGGTGAGGAAGAGGTTTCGCCTGGCGGCCTCGTCGAGGACGAAGTCGACATGCGTCCAGTAGGTGTCGTCGCCGTCGGCGAGGGGCTGGGTGGGGTCCGGGAGGCCGTTGGCGCAGGCGAGCGGGAGGTGCCCGTAGGCGTTTGGCTGGGTGAGGCCGCCGAATTCCGCAAGGAGGACGCACTGGATGGCGGTGAAGCCCTCGCGCTGCCGGACATCGAGATACTCGATGACCTCCTCACGGGTGAGGGCATGGAACAGCTCCCAGGCCGTGTCGGCAAGATAGAAGAAGGGGCTGCCGTCATCCCAGGCCAGATGGCGTCCGCGACACACCAGCGTTCTCATGCGTCTTTCTCCATGAAGCTATTAAGTTTAGGTCAAGGGGTTTCGTTCATCTGCAGGAGTCCCTGCCGCCAGAGGCTGCCCATCTTGTCCCCGTCCTGCATATAGGCCTGGATTTGGTTATCGCGTGAGGCCTGTCGGATAGTGGTGTAGCCGTCCTTCTTCACGAGCAGGAAGACCTCCTGAGCCTGGGCGGCGTTGAGGAAATCGGGTGAATGGGTGGAGACCATCACCTGGCCACCTCGGCGGGCATAATCGCGGAATTCCTCGGCCAGCTCCTCCAGGAGGGAGTGGTAGAGCTGATTTTCGGGTTCCTCGACACAGAGCAGCGGATAGGGAGCCGGATCATTCAGCAGCACCAGGTATGCCAGCATCCGGATGGTGCCGTCCGACGCATGGCGCGCCAGGAACGGCTCCTCGAAGGCGCCATCGCGGAATTTCAGCAGGACACGTCCCTCCTCGGTGGTCTTCGCCTCCACCTGCGACAGCCCGGGGATACGTCGGCTCAACTGGCGCAGGATGTGGTCGAAGATGGGTCGGTGTCTGTCATGGAGGTACTGGAGCACCAGGGAAAGGTTCTCGCCCTCGCGGGACAGATGCTCGGCGTAGGCCAGCTCCCGTTCGGGACGCGCCTTGTCGATGTGGAAATCAGACACATACCAGCTCTCGATCATGCTGCCCAGCGCGACGACGACGGGAAAGTTCGCGAACTGTGCGAGTCCCCGGATGGCCAGAATGTCATTGGCCTTGAGCATCTGCTGCTCGCGCTGGAGGCTCTTCTCGTCGAAATCCTGTGCGTGCGTTGCCGCCTCATTGGTGATGGCGACGCCGTGGCCATCCGTAAAGTCGAGGAAATGCCAGGGCTGGCCATGGCTTCCGCGTCGGTAGCTGAGGATTTCCCTCGCCACATAGGCCTTGCCGTCGTGCTCGTCCAACTGAAGACAGTAAGTGACCAGGGGAGCGTCATCGCCTTGGCGGAACTTGATGACGATTTCGATGGGACCGGTGGCGTTGCGGCTTCTCACCTCGGCGAAGCCTCTAGGGCCTCCCAGCATGGCAAGAGCCACATTGACATTGGTGGCCATGGCCTGCCGGAGAAAGCCGAACACACTGAACAGAGTGCTCTTGCCGGTTCCGTTCGCGCCGACCAGGACACTGAACCGCGGGATGTTATCCATCCTGGCGTCCCGGAACGCACGGAAATTCTTCAGCCGCAAAGACTCCAGCCTCATGCCCAGCCACTCCACATCATCGTCATGCCATGCTCCTGCTACTCCTGACGCTCCCCCCGCGAACACGTCCGCTGACGGCCTGGCGTCTCAAATACGATAAAACATTAGCATATCAGAGCCGTTTTGCAAACGGCACGGCGACGTTTGCCCGCAAAAAATTTTCCCTGGCTGGCTTGCAACCGGTCGATGTCGCGATAAATTAGTGGCAACGTAGTTTTCTGAGATTACCGATCTTCAATCTGACACGACGACATGTTGGCCTATCTTCTTGGACATGACAGCTTCTGGTGCTGGTGGCGCGTTCCGCAAGGTTCGTGACCTCCTCTCCCGTTGCGCCGCAGAGCAGAGCGGCATCCAAGGCAGAAGCAACAGGATACGGACCGAGCAAGACAGATTGCCCGGTCTTTTTTTTTGAGTTCGAAATAGACACACAGCAGCGCAAGGCAGTCCTCGATGGGCAACAGCAAGTTCAACGACATCTGGTGGTGGCGTGGCGACATTCCGGCAGGGAATACCGTCCTGGCAACGCACGCCCACCACGAGAGCTGAACGAAGGGCGCCACCGCAGCAAGGCCGCTTCCCCGCCGGGAAGCGGCCTTTTCCCGTTTCAGGCCATCTGACGAAAACCCAGTTTCCAATATCCCATTCTCCCAAAGACCACACGAGGTGACACGATGAAACCATCCTTTGAGCAGTTCCGCACGCTGGGCGACGACCGCCAGTACGTGCCGGTGTACCGTGAGTATCTGGCCGACCTGGAGACGCCGGTGTCGGTGCTGCGGCGATTTGCGGAGGACAAGCACGTCTTCCTGTTTGAGAGTGTCGAGGGCGGCGAGCGCTTTGGCCGCTATTCGTTCATCGGGCTGAACCCGTATGGGATTTTCACGGTGGAGGACGGGCAGGCGTACCTGGCGAAGCCTGGGCGAGCGAAGGAGGCTCTGGGCGAGCGCGGCAAGGGGTTCTTCGAGCTGCGTCGTCTGATGGCGGAGGCTCAGGCGGTGCCCGTGGAGGGTCTGCCGCCCCTGTTTGGCGGCGCGGTCGGCAGCATGGACTACGAGATTGTGGGCGAGTTCGAGCGTCTGCCGCTGCACCGTCCGGCGGAGGAGCGTCCGGAGGCCATCTTCATGCTGACGAACGAGATGATCATCTTCGACAATGTGCGTCACACGGTGATGATCGCGGTCTCGGTGCGTCGCAGCGACTACCGTGACGCGGAGTCGGCGTATGGGGACGCGCAGAGCCGCATCGCCCGCATCCGGGAGAAGATGACGGCGCCGCTGCCGCAGCAGGAGCTGGAGCCGGAGACGGCGCTGGGCGCGGAGACGCGTCTGGAGCCGAACATGACGAAGGCGGCGTTCTGCGAGATGGTTCGCCGGGCGAAGGAGCACATTGTGGCGGGCGACATCATCCAGGTGGTTCCGGCGCAGAAGTTCCGTGCGCCGGCGCCGCGCCATCCGTTCACCATCTACCGTGCGCTGCGGCTGATCAATCCGTCGCCGTACCTGTTCTTCATCAAGAACGGCAACCGCATCCTGATTGGGTCGTCGCCGGAGACGATGGTCAAGCTGGAGAATGGGGTGGCGGCGGTCAGGCCGATTGCTGGGACGCGCCGTCGCGGCCAGACGCAGCAGGAGGACGAGCGTCTGGCGGACGAGCTGCTGTCGGACGCGAAGGAGAAGGCGGAGCACCTGATGCTGGTGGACTTGGGTCGGAACGACCTGGGTCGGCTGGCGATGCCGGGGAGCGTCCAGGTGCGGAGCTTCATGCAGGTGGAGCGCTACTCGCACGTGATGCACCTGGTGTCGAACATCGAGGCGCAACTGCAGCCGCAGTATGACGCCTTTGACCTGGTGGCGGCGTCGTTCCCGGCGGGGACGCTCTCGGGTGCGCCGAAGATCCGGGCGATGGAGATCATCCACGAGCTGGAGCCGGAGGCGCGCGGCGCCTACGGCGGCGCCGTCGGGTACTTCAGCTCGACGGGCAACATGGACTTGGCCATCACCATCCGCACGCTTGAAATCAGCGGCCGGACGCTTTCGCTGGGGGCGGGCGCCGGCATCGTCGCCGACTCCATCCCCGAGAGCGAGTATCAGGAGACGCTCAACAAGGCGGGGGCGCTGATGAAGGCGCTCAGCCTCGCCGACCACGGCCTCAGCCTCTGACCAGCACACCGACCGACAGAAGGGAACCACAGCCATGATCTACATGATTGACAACTACGATTCGTTCACCTACAACCTCGTCCAGTACCTGCAGATGCTGGGGGCGGAGGTCGTCGTCAGGCGCAACGACGAGGTCAGCGTCGAGGAGGTGCTGAACTCGGGCGCGGCGGGCGTGGTGCTTTCGCCGGGGCCGGGGCGTCCGGACGAGGCGGGCATCATGCTGGACCTGATCCGGCGCGGCGGCGACATGCCGATGCTGGGCGTCTGCCTGGGGCACCAGGCCATCGGCGCGGCGTTCGGCGCCAGCATCATCCATGCCAGGCGGCTCATGCACGGCAAGCTCTCGACCATCACCCACGATGGCCAGGGCGTCTTCAAGGGGCTTCCCGAGACGTTCCAGGCCGTCCGCTACCACTCGCTGGCCATCGACGAGTCCAGTCTGCCCGCCTGCCTCGTCCCGACCGCGCACAGCGAGGACGGCGAGCTGATGGGCATCCGGCACACGAGCCGTCCGCTCGAAGGCATCCAGTACCATCCCGAGTCCATCCTCTCGCAGAACGGCAAGCGCCAACTGCGCAACTTCCTCACCCTCGTCCACGACAGGAGCACCCTCTCATGCTGACCACCGAACTCAACCACGTCCTCGCCGGCAAGTCGTTCACCGACCGTGACATGGAGGACATCATGACCCACCTGGCCTCGGGCGAGGAGTCCGAGGCGCAGATCGGCGCCCTGCTGGCGGCGCTCCGCATGAAGGGCGAGACCGTCGCCGAAATCACGGGCGCGGCCCGGTTCCTGCGCCGCGTCGGCGTGTTCATCGACTGCGGCTCGCTGGAGACGCTGGACACCTGCGGCACGGGCGGCGACGGCCTGGCCACCTTCAACATCTCGACGACGGCCGCGTTCGTGGCGGCGGGCGCGGGCGTGACGGTCGCCAAGCACGGCAACCGCTCCGTCTCCAGCCGCTGCGGCTCCGCCGACCTCCTCGCCGAACTGGGCTACAACCTCGAGGCGACTCCCGAGGACATGGAGGAGTCCATCCAGAGCGACGGCATCGGCTTCCTGTTCGCGCAGCGTCTGCATCCGGTGCTGGGCAAGCTGGCGGGGCTGCGCCGCAGCCTCGGCGTCCGGACCATCTTCAACCTGCTGGGGCCGCTGGCGAATCCGGCAGGCTCGACCCGGCAGCTCACCGGCGTCTACGACGCGGCCTACACCGAGCGCCTGGCGACCGCCATGCGCAACCTCGGCGTCCGGCAGGCCATGGTTGTCCACGGCCACGACGGCCTCGACGAAATCTCCATCAACACGCCGACCCGCGTCTCCGAGCTCAAGGACGGCGCCGTCCGCACCTACGAGCTCCAGCCGGAGCTCTACGCCGACGACTTCGGCCCGGCCGGCCCCATCGCCGGCGGCACGCCCGCCGAGAACGCCGCCACGACCCGCGCCATCCTGGACGGCACCGACCGCGGCCCCAACCGCTCCATCGTCCTCCTCAACGCGGGCGCCGCCATCTACGTCGCCGGCAAGGCGGGCGACCTCCACGAGGGCATCCGCCGCGCGGCCGAGTCCATCGACACGGGGCGCGCCGCCGCCAAGCTCCAGGCACTCATCAGGAACTCACGCCATGACTGACGACGCCACCTTCCTCAGCCGCATCGCCGACCAGACGCGCCTGGACGTCGGCCGGCGCCGCGCCGCCCTGCCCCAGCCCGAGCTGGAGCGCCGCTGCGCCGGCGCCCGCCCCCGTCCCGGCGCCGGCGCCCACCCGTTCTACCGCGCCCTCCGGCTCCGCGACGGGCATCCGCGCATCATCGCCGAACTCAAGCGCGCCTCACCCAGCAAGGGCCCCATCCGGCTTGACCTCGACCTCGCCGACGTCGCCCAGGACTACGAGCGACAGGGCGCCGCCGCCATCTCCGTCCTCACCGAGGAGCACTTCTTCCGCGGCTCGCTCGACGTCCTCCGCGCCGTCCGCCAGCGCGTCCGCCTCCCGCTGCTCCGCAAGGACTTCATCCTCGACGACTACCAGCTCTTCGAGGCCGTCGACGCCGGCGCCGACGCCGTCCTCCTCATCGCCGCCCTCCTCACCGACGACGACACGCTCGCCCACTTCCTCCGCCGCGCCCACGAGCTCGGCCTCGAGACGCTCTGCGAGGCGCACACCGAGGCCGAAGTCCAGCGCCTGCTCGCGCTCAACGCCGACATCATCGGCGTCAACTGCCGCGACCTCACCACCTTCACCCTCCATCCCGAGCGCTCCGAGCAGCTCCTCGCCCAGCTCCCCGCCGACTGCGCCACCGTCGCCGAAAGCGGCATCGCGTCGCCCGACGACCTCCGGCAGTTCCCCAGCGCCGACGCCTTCCTCATCGGCGAGACGCTCATGCGCCACGGCGCCCCCGGCGACAACCTCCGCCGCTTCACCGCGTCGCCCCACCGGGAGGCCAGGCGATGACCAGAACCCTCGTCAAGGTCTGCGGCCTCACCAACGAGACGGACGCCCTCGCCGCCGCCGAGGCCGGCGCCGACTGCCTCGGCTTCGTCCTCGTCCCCGGCACGCCGCGCTTCGTCACGCCCGAGACGCTGGCCGAATTCGCGCCGAGGCTGCCGTCCGGCGTCCGGCTCGTCGGCGTCTTCCGCGACGCGGACGAGAGCTGGATGCTCGACGCCGCGCGGCGCTGCCGCCTCGACGTCATCCAGCTTCACGGCGGCGAGACGACGGCGACGGCGGCGCGCCTGGCGGCGGCGGGCCTGACGGTCTGGAAGGCCATCGCGCTCACGGACGCGGCGTCGCTGGAGCGCGCCCGCGCCTTCGCGCCCCACGTCAGCGCCATCCTGGCGGACGCGGAGAAGGGCGGCCGGCCCTGCCGGCACGACCTCGCCGCCAAGCTGTCGCGAGAGACGACGCTGCTGCTGGCGGGTGGCCTCACGCCCGCCAACGTCGCCGCCGCCATCGCGGCGGCTCGTCCCGCCGGCGTGGACGTCGCCGGCGGCGTCGAGGCCACGCCCGGCCACAAGAACCATAGCCTTATCCGCTCCTTCATCGAGCAGGTCCGCGCCGCGGACACCCAACAGCACAAGGAAACCCAGCCATGAAGACCCATTTCGCCCAATATGGCGGCCAGTATGTCGCCGAGACGCTCATGCCCGCCCTCCACCAGCTCGAGCAGGCCTACACGGAGGCCAGACAGGATCCCGACTTCCAGCGCGAGCTCGACTATTACCTCCACGACTACGTCGGGCGCGAGTCGCCGCTCTACTACGCCGAGCGACTCACCGAATTCTGCGGCGGCGCGCGCATCTTCCTGAAGCGCGAGGACCTCAACCACACCGGCGCCCACAAGGTCAACAACACCATCGGCCAGGCCCTCCTCGCCAGACGCATGGGCAAGAAGCGCCTCATCGCCGAGACCGGCGCCGGCATGCACGGCGTCGCCACCGCCACCGTCGCCGCCCGCTTCGGCTTCTCCTGCGAGGTCTTCATGGGCGCGCTCGACATCCGCCGACAGCGCCCCAACGTCGAGCGCATGCAGATGCTCGGCGCCTCCATCCACTCCGTCTCGTCAGGAACCGGCACCCTCAAGGACGCCATGAACGAGGCCATCCGCGACTGGGTCGCCACCTTCGACGACACCTTCTACGTCATCGGCACCGTCGCCGGCCCCGCCCCCTACCCCGAGATGGTCCGCGACTTCCAGGCCGTCATCGGCACCGAGGCCCGCCGGCAGTTCCAGCAGCTCACCAACGGCGGACTCCCCGCCGAGGTCGTCGCCTGCGTCGGCGGCGGCAGCAACGCCATGGGACTCTTCCAGGCGTTCCGCGACGACGCCGACGTCCGGCTCGTCGGCGTCGAGGCCGGCGGCAAGGGCCTCCCCACCGGCCAGCACGCCGCCTCCATCAACGGCGGCACCATCGGCGTCCTCCACGGCAGCAAGTCCTATCTCCTCCAGACCCCAGACGGACAGATCCTCGACGCCTACTCCGTCTCCGCCGGACTCGACTACCCCGGCGTCGGCCCCGAACACGCCTTCCTCCACGACTCCGGACGGGCCACCTACACCACCATCGACGACGCCGAGGCCATCGACGCCTTCCATCGCCTCTGCCTCCTCGAGGGCATCATCCCCGCCCTCGAGTCCTCCCACGCCATCGCCCAGGCCATCAAGGACGCACGAACCATGTCCCGCGACCAGAGCATCATCGTCTGCCTCTCCGGACGCGGCGACAAGGACATGGACAACGTCCGCATGTACGAGGAGAGCCTCAAGGCCTGACCGCATCCCCCACACACCCAACCCAACCAGACAGACTCACACAAGGCATAGCCATCATCATGGAAAACAACATCACCCGCATCTTCGCCGACCGGCGCCAGCGCGGCCAGAAAGCGCTCGTCGGCTTCGCCAGCGCCGGCTGCCCCACACCCGCCGAAAGCCTCGACTTCATGAGGGCCATGCTCGACGGCGGCGTCGACATCCTCGAAATCGGCATCCCCTTCTCCGACCCCACCGCCGACGGCCCCACCATCCAGGCCGCCTCCCAGGCCGCCCTCGCCGCCGGCACCAGGCTCGCCGATGTCCTCGACCTCACCGCCACCCTCCACCGCGACTACCCGCACGCCGGCATCGTCCTCTTCACCTACTACAACCCCGTCTTCCATCTGGGCGCCGACGCCTTCGCCGCCCAGGCCAAACAGGCCGGAGCCGACGCCCTCCTCGTCGTCGACGTCCCCTACGAGGAGCAGGGCGAGCTCACGCCGACGCTGAAACGCCATGGCCTCGACCTCATCCCGCTCGTCTCGCCCGCAACCTCCCCCGAACGCGCCAGGCTCATCGCCGCCAACACCGACAGCTTCGTCTACTACATCATGGTCCGGGGCACCACCGGCGTCCGCGACCACGTCCCCGAGGATCTCGAACGGCAGCTCACCGCCCTACGCGGCGTCATCGACGCCCCCATCGCCGCCGGCTTCGGCATCTCCTCCCCGCAGATGGCCGCCGAGGCCGCGCGGCTCGCCGACGCCGCCGTCATCGGCTCCGCCTTCGTCAAGATGCAGCTCGACGCCTCCCTCACGACCGCCCAGCGCCACGCCAAGGCCCTCGACCTCGCCCGCGCCTGCGCCGACGCACTCCACAAGGCCATCGACTAACTCGACTAACTCGACTCAATCGACTCAATCGACTAACTCGACTCAATCGACTCAATCGACTCAATCGACTCAATCGACT
>CALZPA010000095.1 GCA_945827525.1 uncultured Lentisphaeria bacterium
CCATAGGGCTCATTCTCGGATATTCTCGGCTCGGCGGATATACATGTCCTGTTCGACGGCGGGCATGGTGGTGAAGCGGACGTTCCAGCCGCAGACTCGTATCTGGAGGCTCTGGTAGCGGTCGGGATGCTGCTGGGCGTCGCGGAGTGTCTGGGCGTCGAAGATGTTGAAGTGGACGGCGTGTCCGTGTGCGAGGTACTGGCGGAGGAGCGCCTTCCAGGCGTTGAGTCCGTCGTCGCCGGTGACGGTGGCGGGATGGAGCATGACATCGAGGGGGAAGTCGCCGGGGAAGTCGATGGGGTCGAGCGCGGCGAGGGAGCGGATGAGTGCGGTGAGGCCGTTGCGGTCCATGCCCTGGACAGGGCTGAGGTTCTTGGACATCTCCTCGCCGTCGAGTCGTCCGTCGGGCGTGGCCATGGTCTTCTTGCCGAGTTCGGCGTATTGCTTGGCGCAGTGTCCGGAGGCGTGCCAGGCGCCGTTGCGGGCGTTGGGGCGTCCGTTGGTGAGGGCGCCGCAGACGTGTGCGAGTCGCTGTGCGAGTTCGTCGGGCTCGTGGAGTCCGTTGCCGAATTTGTTGGGGGAGTGGAGGACTTTGGCGCGGAGGCGCTCGTGTCCGGCCCAGTTGTTGCGAAGGCACTGTGCGAAGTCGGCGAGGGTGAGTTCGTGGCGGTCGAAGACGGTTTCCTTGAGTGCGAGGAGTGCGTCGACGGCGGAGGCGAGTCCGGTGAAGAGGAGTGAGGAGGTGTTGCGGAAGCAGCCGTTGAAGAAGGCGTCGCGGGCGTGTTCGAGGCTGAACTGGACGGTGGCGGAGAAGACGTTGGAGGGGTTGATGTCGGCGAGGTGGGCCTCGAAGTCGTTGGCGTTGGCGATCTGGTCGTCGATGAGCCAGCGGAGGTTGTCGAGATAGGTTCGGTAGAGGTCGTCGAAGGAGCGGATGTGGTCGAGAGGGAGGAGCTGTGGGTGGAGGAGGGCGTGGCTGTGGGAGTCGACGCCGTCGGTGAGGATCCAGGTGAGTGGGGTGAGGAGGTTGAGGTGTCCGCCGGCGGTGGTGTTGCCGTTGTAGTAGCCGGCGGGCGCGAGTTCGTAGCAGCCTCGGATGTCGCAGGTTCGGGCGTCCTCGGGGGTGCAGCCGTCGGCGGTGAGCATCCGGTAGGACTGCTCCTCGCTGACGAAGACGAGCGAGCTGTGGCCCTTGCGGATCATGCGGAGGGCGGCCTCGAGGAATTCGTCGGGGGTGTTCCGGGCGATCTTGAGCTGGATTTTGGGTGTGGGGATGGCGAGCTTGTCGAATTCCTCGAGGATGAGGTAGGAGAGCCAGTTGACGCGGGAGTCTCCGTGCTCGTCGGTTCCTCCTAGGTAGAAGGGGTGTCCCCAGTAGTTGTCGATGGCGCCCCACTGCATGAGGAAGTAGTCCCAGAGGATGCGGAGGTCGTCCTTGGAGACGGTGCCGTTGCGGAGGTCGTTCTCGTGGAAGGGGCGGAGGAGGTTGTCGAGGTTTCCGAGGGAGCGGACCTGGTAGCGGTCGAGGTGTTCGGAGAACATGAAGTAGAGGTAGATGAACTGCATGGCCTCGTAGGTGGTTCGTGGTTCGCGGTCATGCAGTGCCTGCAGGCAGTCCGCCACCAGACCGCAGCGCTCGGATTTTTCGGCGCGTGTCCGGGCGAGGTCGGCGAGGCGCTGGACGAGTTCGAGGATGGCCTGGTAGGAGAGGTCGATGGCGTCGTAGTAGGCGGTCTGCTCGGGCGTCAGGTGTCCCTGCTGGCTTTCCTGGAGTCGGAGGCGCGCGGCCTGCGCCTGGCGTCGGATACCGGGGAAGCCGAGGGGGAGGATGTAGTTCCAGTCTGGGACGGAGTGGTCGAAGTCGACCCACTGGTTGCCGGCGCTGCTGGCGTTCAGCGCGTCCCATTCGCGGGTGCGCTTCAGGTCATGCGTCCGCACGTGCGCCATGAAGCGGTTCAGCAGTCCAGTGAGAGGGCGGTCATTGCGGTCCCAGCAGTCGAAGGTGGGGAAGAGGTCGTGCGGCGAGACGTCGATGCGGACGTTGCGGCACACAAAGGCGAACGCCTGGGCCTTCAGGATGGGGCGCGGGACGTCCGCGAGGCGGTCGGCGAACGCGGTCGCGCCCGCCTTCACCTCCCCATACGGAAGACCGGTTTCGGCGGGCAGCTCGGGACCATGGAATTTGCGCCAGATGTGTTCGCGGTCAGCGGTGAAGGTGTCCGGTGTCATGCTTATGGCCTTCCCAAGGCGGGGATTTTGCGTGTGCTTTTGTGTGTATGTGGTGGACAAAAGGATGCAGCCGTGAGCCGACGAGGTGTCTGTCTGGCGCGTTGGCGTCAGGGGTTAGGCCTTGAGTCGGCGATGGAGGAAGAAGTCGCCGTTGGCGGCGAGGAGCTTCTCCTCGTAGGCCTCGTAGTTGCCCTCGAACCAGCTGAGGTGTCCGTCGGGCTCGAAGATGAGGAGGTGGGTGCAGATGCGGTTGAGGAAGAAGCGGTCGTGGCTGATGACCATGGCGCAGCCGGGGAAGTCGTTGAGTGCGCCCTCCAGGACGCGCATGGTCTGGACATCGAGGTCGTTGGTCGGCTCGTCGAGGAGCAGCAGGTTGCCGCCGGTGCGGAGCTGCTTGGCCAGATGGACGCGGTTGCGCTCGCCGCCGGAGAGCTGTCCGACGAGCTTCTGCTGGGAGGCGCCTCGGAAGTTGAAGCGCGAGAGGTACCCGCGGGCGTTGATGCGGCGGTCGCCGAGCTGGAGTTCCTCGTTGCCGCCGCTGATTTCCTCGTAGACGGTCTTGGAGTCGTCGAGTGCGTCGCGGTGCTGGTCGACGTAGGAGAGCTGGACGGTCTCGCCGAGGGTGAGTGTGCCGCTGTCGGGCTGCTCCTGGCCGATGATCATGCGGAACAGCGTGGTCTTGCCGACGCCGTTCGGACCGATGACGCCCACAACGCCGCCGCGCGGCAGGGTGAAGCTGCAGTCGCGGATGAGCTGTCGGCCGTTGTAGCCCTTGCAGAGGTTTTTGGCCTCGAGGACGCGGTCGCCCAGGCGAGGGCCTGGCGGTATCTGGATGGAGATGTCGTCCTGCTTGAGCTCGAATTTCTGTCCGGCGAGTTCCTCGTAGCGGTTGACGCGGGCCTGGTTCTTCTTGAGTCGTCCGGCGGGTGTGCTGTTGATCCACTGGAGTTCCTGTGCGAGGAAGCGCTGTCGTGCGGTCTCCTTCTTCTCGACGATGCGCAGGTATTCCTGCTTCTGCTTGAGCCAGCTGGAGTAGTTGCCCTCGAAGGGGAGTCCGCGTCCGTTCTCGATTTCGAGGATCCAGCGGGTGATGTGGTCGAGGAAGTAGCGGTCGTGGGTGACGATGATGACGGTGCCCTCGTACTCGCGGAGGGTCTTCTCGAGCCAGGTGACGGTCTCGGCGTCGAGGTGGTTGGTTGGCTCGTCGAGGAGGAGGAGGTCGGGCTTCTCGAGCAGGGCCTTGCAGAGGGCGACGCGGCGGCGTTCGCCGCCCGACAGCTTGGTGACGTCGGCGTCGTCGGGCGGCAGGACGAGCGCCTGGCTGGCCATTTCGAGGGTGTGGTCGATGTTCCAGCCGTCGAGGCGGTCGATTTCCGACTGGAGGAAGTCGAATTCGTCGTTGAGCTTCTGCTGTTCCTTGTCGCTCATGTCCTCGCCCATCTTCTCCATGACCTGGTCATAGCGGTCGATGAGCGCCTGGATGGGTGCCATGGCCTCCTCGAGGTTGCCGCGGACATCCTTTTCGGGGTTCAGCTGCGGTTCCTGGGGGACGAGCAGCGCCCGGCAGCCCTTGGTGATCTGGGCGGTGCCCTGGATTTCGGTGTCGAGGCCGGCCATGATGCGCAGCAGCGTCGACTTGCCGGCGCCGTTTTCGCCGACGATGCCGATCTTGGCGCCGTAGTAGAACGAGAGGTTGAAGTTCTGCAGGACGGGCTTGTCGTGGTAGAACTTGGACATGTCCTGCATATGGAACACAAATTGCTGAGCCATGGGCGTTCGTCTCCGTGGTGGGTGGATGATGGACTGGGAAAAGCCCATAATGTAATGTCCTCCCGGACGGGGCGCAAACGGCCACCCGCGAGGAGGGGCATTCGGGCGCTCCGCCAGGCGAGCCGTGGCCTGGCGGCGGCTCGCCTGGCGGGCTGGAAGTGAGGCGTCCTTCTTTTGTGGCGTCTCGTTGGCCTACTTCATGGGGCAGCCGACGTTGTCGCGGAGGATGACGTCGGGGCCATGGTTTCCGAGGTCGACGAGCATGGTGTCCATGAAGCCGTTGAAGAGGGTGTTGCCGGAGATGACGCAGTGTGAGAGCTTGGAGATGATGAGTCCGACCTGTGGGGTGAAGAGTCCCTTGCCGCCGTCGTCCTGTCCGGCGCGGAAGGTGTTGGAGCAGAGGGAGAGTCCATGGCAGTTCTCCAGGCGGACCTGGCAGGAGCGCTCGCCCTCGGAGAGCTGGTGGGAGTCCTTGCCGCAGCGGCGGAAGAGGTTTCCGGTGACGGTGGTCGCCTGCATGTTGAGGGCGCAGAGTCCGGCGCCCCAGTTGCGGTCGAAGCTGTTGCCGGTGACGTTCCAGGCGTCGCCGCCGCAGAGATACAGTCCGTAGCCGCCGTTCCACTCGACGCGGTTGGCGGTGAACATGACGGTGGCGCCGCAGTTCTCGCAGCCGAAGCCATGCTGGCGGTTGCCGGAGAACTGGTTGTCGGTGACGAAGCCGTCCCAGCCGTAGATTTGGACTCCGGAGCCGCTGTTGCCGTAGCACTGGCTGTGGCGGATGATGAAGAGCCAGATGCGGAGGAGGTAGATGCCGTGGCCGGAGAAGCTCTGGATTTTGCAGTCGTCGATGACGATGGTGTCTTCCTTGGGGCTGAATTTCTCGCGGTTGTTGAGGAAGATGCCGTGGACGGTCTTGCCGGCCTTCTGGGAGAGGT
This sequence comes from uncultured Lentisphaeria bacterium, assembly GCA_945827525.1. GTDB lineage: Bacteria > Verrucomicrobiota > Lentisphaeria > Oligosphaerales > Oligosphaeraceae > CAAGGB01. Next base: position 4,935 of record CALZPA010000095.1, read on the forward strand.
TTCCGCAGAGCTGGAGTCCACGGACGCGGACGCCGAAGGCACCGGTGATGTCGAGGAGGCAGTCGCAGTCGGCGTCGTCGAGGATGAGTGAGGCGCCGGCCTGGTCGCCCTGGAAGATCCAGGCGGGGTCGGCGAGGAGGGTGACGTGCGGATGTGCCTTGAGGTTGTGGCAGAGGTACTTGCCGGCGGGGAACCAGACGGTGCCATGGACGGGCGCGGCGGCGTCGATGGCGGCCTGGATGGCCTGGGAGTCGGGCGTCTTGCCGTCGCCCTTGGCGCCGAAGTCGCGGACGTTGAAGCGGGAGTCGGCGGCGGTGCTGTCGCGGTCGGGCTGAGCGGCGGCGGCGAGTCCGGCGGTTCCGAGAGCGGCGAGTCCGGTGAGGAAGGAGCGTTTGGTGAAATCCGTGTCCATGGTGGGGCGTCTCCGTATGGTTCAGAGCCAGTTGTCGAGGGAGTACTTGCCGGGGGCGGACTTGCCGCGGTGTATCCATTCGCCGTTGGTGAAGTCTGGGATGGCGACGGGTGCGCCTCCCATGGCGCAGGAGTCCTCGGAGAGGGTGGTGATGGCCATCCAGGCGGCGGTGTCGTAGACGTCGATGGGTGTATCGGTGCCGTTGAGGACGGCCTCGACGTAGGCTCGGAGGACGAGCCAGTCCATGCCTCCGTGGCCGCCCTTGACGCCTTCCTGGCGGAACCACTGCCAGAGCGGATGCTCGTAGCGGTCCCAGTAGTGAGAGATGTCCTCCCAGGCGTGGTGGTCCCAGGACTGTGGGTTGGGCTGGGTGACGCCCTCGAGGGAGACGGCGTGGCGGTCTTCCTGCCAGATGCCCTTGGTTCCCTGGAGGAGATTGGCGCGGGAGTAGGGGCGTGGGAGGGAGGTGTCGTGGAAGAGGGTGATGGTCTCGCCTCGGGCGCACTTGATGATGGTGGTGATGACGTCGCCCATGGCGAACTGCGCGTGGGCGAATTCGCTGTCGGGTCCCTTGTGCTGCTGTGCCCAGGCGTTGAGTCCGACGGCCTTTGAGGCGATGGAGACGAGCGAGAGCATGCGGTTGCCGCGGTTGATGTCGAGGTATTTGGCGATGGGGCCGAGGTCGTGGGTGGGATAGACGTCGCCGTTGCGGTGGAGATAGTTGTCGAGGCGGTAGTGGCGGTTCTCGTGTCCGCAGACGATTTCGTCGCGGAGGTCGTGGCGGTAGCCGCCCTCGGCGTGGACGAGTTCGCCGAAGAGTCCCTCGCGGATCATGTTGAGGACGGTCATCTCCTCGCGTCCGTAGCAGCAGTTCTCGAGGAGCATGCAGGGCTTGCCGGTGCGGCGGGAGGTTCGGACGAGGTCCCAGCACTGCTCGATGCTGGTGGCGCCGCCGACCTCGGTGGCGGCGTACTTGCCGGCGTCCATGGCGTCGAGGCAGATTTGGGCGTGCGAGGTCCAGGAGGAGGGGGTTATGATGGCGTCGAGGTCCTTGAGGTCGAGGAGCCGGCGGTAGTCGGTGGTGCCGATGGGCGTGGTGCCGCGCGCCTGCTGGACTTTGGCGACGGCCTTGTCGACGCGGTCCTGGTAGAGGTCGCTGACGCCGAGGACCTCGACGTCGTCCATTTCGAGGAGCAGTCCCAGGAGGCTGGAGCCGCGGCCGCTGACGCCGATGACGGCGATATGTGCTTTGTCTTTCATGGTGCAGGTGGGGGTGTTTCAGTGGGTGGTGTCGATGGGATGGTTGAGGTGAGCGAGGACCGTCCAGCGTGGGGCCTCCGGGATGGGCGGGTTGTCCTCGATGCCGTAGAGCTTTCCGAGCTGTTCGCCGAGGGCCTCGGGGGAGATGTCGGGGTTCTGGGCTCTGAGGGTGCGGATGGTCTGGTCGTAGTTGCGGATGGTCTTTTCGCAGGTGTCGAGGAAGGCGAGGACGTTGGCTTTTCCCTGGGCGTCGCCGTCGTTGCTGAAGAAGTCATGTCCGGTGCAGATGCGTCTGATGACGTTCTGTTCGGCGAGGGCGCGGACTTTCCGGATGCTCTGGAGGCAGAGCTCGGGGTTCTGGTAGAGTGCGGTTTGGGTGTAGACGGAGCCGTGTCCCTCGAAGGAGTCTCCGGTGAAGAGGGTTCCGGTCTGGCTGTCGAGGAAGGAGCAGGAGTCGGGGGAGTGTCCGGGGGTGTGGAGGAGGGTGAGGGTGTAGTCGCCGCAGTCGAGGGTGTCGCCGTCGTCGAGGATGCGGTCGAGTGGGATGCCGGTGACGCGCTCGATGGTTTCGCGGGAGTCGCGGAAGGCGGCGAAGCGTGTGCGGGGGGAGGCCTGGTGGATGGCGGGGTTGCCGCCGAAGTGGTCGTCGTGGGCGTGGGTGGTGAGGACCCAGTCGAGGTCGGTGAGCTTGAGGCCGAGGTCGGCGAGCTGCTGTTCGAGCCAGGGGGAGACGGTTTCGGGGAGGCCGGAGTCGATGAGGACGTTCTGCTGGCCGCGGAAGAGCATGAGTCCGGCCCAGGAGATGCCCCAGGGGTAGCGGAGGAAATGGACGTGCATGGTGTGGTGTGGGGTGGTGTGGGGGGGGTAATTTCAGTCCAGGCTGGGGATGTCGCCGACGCCGTTGAGGACGTAGGTGGGTCGGTAGCCGAAGCGTGGGAGGTCTTCGCGGGCGGTGACGCCGGAGAGGACGAGGATGGTCTCGAGGTCGGACTCGATGCCGGCGATGATGTCGGTGTCCATGCGGTCGCCGATGATGGCGGTCTCCTCGGGCTTGGAGCCGAGGAGCCGGATGGCGTGCTTCATCATGAGTGGGTTGGGCTTGCCGAGGAAGTAGGCCTTCTTGTTGGTGGCCAGCTCGATGGGCTTGACGAGTGCGCCGGTGGCGGGGACGATGCCGCGTTCGGTGGGGCCGGTGAGGTCGGGGTTGGTGCCGATGAGGAGGGCGCCGTTGTTGATGAGCTGGACGGCGTCCTCAATCTTCTCGAAGCTGTAGGTGCGGGTCTCGCCGACGACGACGTAGTCGGGGTCGACGTTGTTCATGGTGAGTCCGGCCTGGTAGAGCGCCTGGATGAGTCCGGCCTCGCCGATGACGAAGACGGAGCAGCCAGGCTTCTGCTGTGCGAGGAAGCCGGCGGTGGCCAGGGCCGAGGTGTAGAAGTGGGTCTCGTCGACGTCCAGGCCGAGGCGCTTGAGCTTCTGGGAGAGCTCGCGCGGGGAGCGCTCGCTGGAGTTGGTGAGGAAGAGGTACTGGCGGTGGGTCTCCTTGAGCCAGGCGATGAATTCCTGGACGCCGGGGAGGAGGTGGTTGCCGTGGTAGATGACGCCGTCCATGTCGCAGATGAAGGCGCGTTTGCTGGCGAGGGGGTGCTTGTCCTTGTCCATGGTGGGGGTGTGCTGATGGGGTTGGGTGGGATGGCGTCACTCGATGGCGATGAGTCGGTAGCGTTCGGGCTGGTGGGCGCCGGAGCCCAGGCCGGGGGTCAGGAAGAGGTAGCTCTCGCGGCAGTCGGAGTCGTTGTCGTTGACGATGAAGGTGAAGGCGAAGGGCTGCCGGGCGTCCTGGGGGGAGAGTCCGAGGGCGTCGAGGGGGATGTCGGCGCGGTAGGAGGTGCGTTTGTGGGCGTCGTCGCGGGCGGTGGTGAGGCGGATGCGCGTCACGACGTCCGCGGGGGTCTTGGGAGGCTGCCTGAAGACGAAGGTCTCGCTGGTGCCGTCGGCGAGATGGGTGAGTCCGATTTCCCAGCAGGAGTGCTGGCCGGGGAGCTGGAGGGCGAGCTGGACATTGTCTCCCTGCCAGACGTTGAAGCCCCGGTGGGGCTGGACATGCTGGTCGTCGGTGACGTCGAGGGCGAGGATGAGGGCGTTGTCCCGGCATTCGAGCCGTGCGTCGGCGGAGAGGTCCTCCGGGCCTTTCCACTGGAGGTGCGAGAGGTCGGGGGCGTTGACGACGAGCGAGCGGATGCTGTCGCCGGAGCGGACGGCGAAGGTGGCGGGGAGGAGGTCGATGGTCTTGAGTGGGATGGTGTGGGTCTGGGTGAGGGTGCCGGCGAGGGTGAGGGTGAGGGTGACGGCGGCCTGTCGGCTGGGCTTGGCTTGGGCGTCGGCGGCCAGCTGGAGGGTGAAGGTGTGGCGCTGGCGTGGGGGAACGGTGACGGCGAACGTGTCCTGGACGAGCCGGTGCCCGGCGGAGGGCGTGGCCTTGAGCGTGAGTTCGAGGGGGCTGTCAAGGGGGTTGTCGAAGGAGAGCTCGAGGGTGTTGTCGCGGGCGGGATGGACGGCGAACTGCCGGGGGCAGGAGAAGGCGTTGCCGTGGAGGGTGGGGAAGTGCCGCTGGCCGGCGAGTCGGATGGTGACGGGCCAGGAGGTCGAGTCGATGAAGGCGATGCCCTGGGCGGCGTCGACGGGCGTCTCGTTGCCGAAGATGTCGATGACGGAGAGTGCGCCGGTGACGCCGGCGAGGGTGAGGAGTCGTCCGGGGAGGTTCTCGCGGGTGTTCCAGCAGGGGATGAGGAGGTCGCCGTTGCGGGCCTGGAAGAGGTAGGCGTGGAAGTCCTCGGAGACGAGGAGCGGCTTGAGGAAGGCGGCGTGGGCGTAGAGTGTGGCGAGGGTGTTGTAGGTGGCGTAGGCGGCCTTGGGGTAGAAGTCGCGGGTGAGGAGGCCGAAGTTGTGTTCGGGCTCCTTGGGGTCGTAGCCGTCGTTGCGGAGGTCGTACCAGTTGTAGCCGATGCCGTTCATGGCGAAGGTGTAGAGGAGCTTCTTGAAGAGGGTTGCGGCCTGGATGGTCTCGCCGCGTCCGGAGGAGGACTCGGCGGTCTCGTTCGCCCACCAGGGGACGTTGACGCCGATGCGCCGCTGCATCTGGTGGAGCTGGACGATCTGGGGCGCGTAGTTCTGGAAGCGTCCGTGGGCGTGGAACGCATGGATGTCATAGTGGCCCTTGGCGCCGTTCATGGTGTAGGCCATGTGGTCGGGATGGGTGGAGCGGGAGGGGAACGGCTGGAGGATGCTGGTGTAGCCGCCGGTCATGATGAGCGTCTCGGGGGCGGCCTTCTTGACGCTTGCGTAGAAGACCTTCATCATCTCGATGTAGGTGTCTGGGCCGAAGTTGGCGAACGACAGCAGATCCGGCTCGTTCCAGGACTCGACGAAGCGCACGCGGCCTCGGTAGTGGGTCATGAACTGCTCGACGTAGCGTCCGTACAGCTTGAGGTCGGGGGAGGGGAAGCCGCGGTTGCCGAAGCGGTTGACGTAGGTCGGCGAGAAGGGCTTCCAGTTGGGGTCGACGGCCCACTTGGGGGTGTTGAGGAAGCCAATCTGGGGTTCCAGGCCCTGCGCCTCGTAGCGGTCGAGCATGGCGTCGATGACGGAGAAGTCGGGCGGATTGTCGGGCGAGGGCTGCGCGAGGGACCAGTTGGAGGAGGTGCGGAAGACCTTGGCGCCCATGAGGCCGGCGGCCAGCGCGTCGAGCTCCTGCTCGCGGGGGCCGTAGCGGAGGGCGTGGGACTGGACGCCGAAGATGAAGCCGGAGGAGCGTCCCGGCGTGGGGCCGGCGGGGTTCAGGCGCGCGAAGCTGAGGCGTCGCGTGAGGTCGGCGACGCCGTCATGGGCGGCGATGTCGAGGTAGAAGACGCCGAGGCGGTCGGGTGCGGGGAGTGGGAGCCGGAGCGTCTGACGGGGCTGGAGCGTCTGGTTGAGCGGCGCGGTGTGGAGCTGCCGCTTCCAGGCGTCGGTGAGGGTCAGGGTGCCGGTGAGCGTCATCGGCTGGTCGCAGGGGTTCTCGATGAGGAGCGCGAGTCTGCTGTCGTCCTGGGGACGGAGGACATGGACGGGGCAGTTGGTGTCGAGGTCGAAGCCGGGCTGCGCCTTGGTGGGCACGAACGCGAGCCGGCGGATGGCGACGGCGCGCGGCTTGGCGGGGTCGGCGGGCGAGGCGGCGACGGAGGAGAAGCGCAGCGGCTTGTCGTAGCGGCGGTTGCAGATGCGGCCCCAGCTGGCCGGGTTCTCCTTGGAGAAGTCGATGTCGAGGGAGAGCGTCTGCCAGCCGGTGAGTCCGGTGAGCTTCTTCGGGAAGGGAAGCTGGAACGTCTCGCCGTTGGCGTCAACGAGGCGGAGGCTGAAGCTGCGGATGTTCGCGTCCTCGGGAAGATAGATTTCGGCCTCGGTGCGTCCGCTGTAGGCGTCGGTGAGGCGCATGCGGAAGGAGGGGCCGCCGATGTCGATTTCGATGAAGGCGCCCTGGTCGGGGTTCTGCGAGCAGAGCACGGCGTGCCGGCCGTCGACGAGGATGTCCCTGGCCTGCGTGACGCGCTTGCCGCAGTTGATGATGGTCGAGGGCGTCTCGCTGGCCTCGAAGTAGGTCTGGGCGGGAAGGGCGGCGGTGAGGACGCCGAGCAGCAGGAGAAGGCAGAGGCGTTTCATGGCAGAGGGGGGATGGGGGTTGGCAAGACAGAAAAAGGGCGTTGGAGACGGCGCCGGGTGTTGCAATAATGTAAGGTGACGATACAATAAATCAACAGCCCGCGCCGTCCGCAGAAGCGGGGCGCGGCAGGTTTGGGGCCCGTTGTGACAGGAAAGAAACAAGATGGAAGTGTTTGAGAAACTGGGTGCGTTCATGTGCCGGGCGCACATCCTTGAGGTTGGCCGCGAGCGTCTGCATCAGGTCCGCAATCGCCTGCAGTTGCTGCTGGTCACCGAGGACGCCAGCGAGAACACCCTCAGCGAGATGCTCCATGACTTCGACTGCCCCGTCTTCTGCGCCCTGACCATGCACGACGTCGAGCGGCTCTTCGGATTCCATGGCACGAAGGTCATCGGCTTCCGGCGACATCCCCTGACCCAGCAGGCCCAGGAGGCACTCCGCGACTGCCGCGTCGTCCGCCGCCGCCCCATGCCCGAACACCCTCGGGTCGCTGTCCTCGGCGCCTCCGGCATCGGACGCCATCACGCCAACTGGTGGAGCCTGGAGGGCGCACAGGTCTCCGCGTTCCTCGGCAGCTCCGAGACGAGCATCGCCGAGACCGCCGCTGCCCTCCACGGGCAGTTCGGCTTCTCCGGACGCGGCTTCCTCGACCTCGGACAGCTCCTGGACGAGGCGCGTCCCGACATCGTGGATGTCTGTCTGCCGCCGGCTCTCCACTACCGCGCCTGCCGCCAGGCGCTTGAGGCGGGCTGCCATGTCCTCTGCGAGAAGCCCTTCGTCTTCGACGCCGCGCTGGGCGCCGCCGAACTGCGCGGACACGGGCAGGAGCTGGTGCGCCTGGCGCGCCGGCAGGGGCTCTGCCTGGGCGTCTGCACGCAGTATGTGATGGCCACGCGGGAGGCGCTGCGGCTGTGGCGCGAGGCCCATCCCGGCGAGACGCTGACCCACTTTGCCGGACGCCTCGTCTCCCCCGCCCGCGGCCGCGAGCCGCTGCCCTGGCGGACCTGGGTCGACCTGGCGCCCCATCTGCTGGCCGCCGCGCAGGTGCTCGGCGGGGGCGCACACCTCGACGCTGACAGCATCGAGCGTCATGGCAGCGGACACCTCGCCGCCGCCTCCTTCGTCTGCCGCGGCCGCTCCTGCGACCTCGACTGCAGCATCGAGACCTCCCATGCCGAGACCGAGCCGTTCAATGTCCGGCAGCTCTCCCTCAATGGCGAGCTCTACGACATCGGCGGTGCCCGGGACGAGCAGGGCGTCTTCCAGATGACCATCACCACGCCGAGGGGCACGGTCCAGTCGCCCGACATGCTCCGGCTGCTCATCCGCAGCTTCCTGCGTGGCAAGGCCGAGGTGCCGCCGCGCATGGCCTGCCAGAACATGGACTGGCTCCTGGCCACGCTCGGCTGGCCCGAGAATGTCGTCCCCGGCGCTGAACCGCAGCCCCTGATGCGCGAACAGGAAGCGTGAGCCATGAGGGAACTGCTGGAACGCATCAGGCGCGAGTGGGAGATCTCCTCGCTGGTCGCACTCCTGGCGGCGCTGCTGCTGGGCGGACTGCTTGTCGCTCTCCTCTCCGACGGCCCGCGGCGCGGGACGGCCGCCCCCGGACTTGGCGGCTGGGAGGCCGACCCCCTCGTCACCGAACAGGGACTCGCCTTCACCCGCGACGACGCCACCAACGACCCCACC
>CALZPA010000096.1 GCA_945827525.1 uncultured Lentisphaeria bacterium
AGTCGATTGAGTCGAGAAAATCGATCGATTAAGTCGATTGAGTCGATTGAGTCGATTGAGTCGATTGAGTCGACTAAATCGAGAACAAAAAAAGGAGAATAAAAAATGTCCGAGAAGACATTTGATGCATATGGGTGTGAGTTGAGTGGGTGGCACATTGTGTCTGCGGGTGCGGGGACGGGGAAGACGTACAATATCCAGATTCTGTATTTGCGGATGATTCTGCGTGGGGTGACGGCGGACAGGATACTGGTGGTGACGTTTACGAAGCTGGCGACGCAGGAGCTGCGTGGGCGGGTGCGGAGCATTCTGCAACTGATGGCGCGGTGTCTGACGGCGTATGGGGAGGACGAGCCGTTGCCGGAGGGGAGCGAGCAGGTTCGTCCGTTCTTTGAGAGCGGGAGCACGGTGCCGGCGGAGGAGCGGGTGACGGAGGAGACGTGGGGGGCGTTTCGCGAACGTGTGGGGGCGGCGCTGATGTCGTTTGACCAGGCACCGGTGGAGACGATACACAGTCTGTGCAATCGGCTGCAGCGTGAGAATGCGTTTGAGAGCGGAATGGCGTTTCGGGTACAGATTTGCTCGGACATCACGGCGCAGCGGAAGTGGCTGCTGAGCCAGTTCTGGCGTCGGCTGGGGAGCGGAGACCGCGCCCTGCAGGCGTGGATGGGCGAGGAGCCACTGGATAAGGAGCGTCTGGCGATGCGTCGTTGGCTGCTGTCGGAGTGCGGAGTGACGCCGGGGTGGCTGCTGTCGGGGCTCAAGGATGCGTTTGCCAACGAGTCGGCAACGCTGAACTGGGAGGGCGCAGCGCGGCTGTCGGAGCTGGAGGGGCGTCCGCGTCCGGAGCGTTTGGACGAGTCGCGCGCGGAGCTGCTGCGGGCGTATGGGTTGAGTGTGCGGCAACAGGCGTTCCGGTATGTGGGGGCGCATCTGGAGGAGCTGAAGGAGCGTCAGGGGTTCATGACGTATGACGACATGATTGTGCGTCTGCGTGAGAGTCTGGAGCGGAGTCCGTCGCTGGTGTCGGCGTTGCGGGAGCGGTATCAGTGTGCGCTGGTGGACGAGTATCAGGACACGGACTCGTGCCAGAATGCGATCTTTCAGCGGATTTTCGCGGAGGGCGCGGATGATGCGTCGTCGGGGGAGCGGAGCCTGTTCATGATAGGTGATCCGCAGCAGGCGATCTATGCGTTTCGCGGGGGGGATGTGCAGACGTTTCTGGAGGTTCAGGAGGGCGGGGGGCTGCAGCGGCATACGCTGAATGTGAACTACCGGGCGTCGGATGCGTACATCGAGGCGATGAATGCGTTTTTCGGGTCATCGGGGGCGTACTTTTCGGTTGAGGAAGGCTGTGAGTCGATACGGTTCTCGCGGATATTGTGTCCGGCGGGGAATGGTCGTCGGCTGGAGATGCCGTCGGAGTGGCCGTTGCTGGGTCGGATGAACGGTGGGGTGCAGGAGTTGGCGGAGACGCTGGTGTCGCTGGCGTCGGAAGGTAAGGTTCGTCTGGTGGAGCGTGACGGGCGTGAGCGTGGGGTTCAGTACAGCGACATGGCGGTGCTGGTACGTTCGCGGCGGATAGGTGAGCAGATGCAGGTGGCGCTGTCGAAGCTGGGGGTGCCGTCGGTGATGGTTCAGGACACGAGTGTGTTCCAGACGCCGCTGATACGGGAGATGTATGTGCTGCTGCGGGTGCTGAACGAGCCTGGGGACCGGGAGTTGCTGATGCGTCTGCTGGGGTCGTCGTGGCTAGGGCTGTCGGCGGCGGAGGTGTCGGCGGTGCGTGGGCGTCCGGAGCAGGTGTCGCGGCTGATGGTGTTCTTTGAGCGTGTTCGTCGTCAGTGGGAGTCGGTGACGCTGATGTCTGGGATGGAGCTGTTTCTGCACACGCCGCTGGCGGAGCTGCTGGGCGCGGGCGAGGCGGGGGAGACGGTGGCGACGCGGCTGCTGCGTGATGATGTGGGGGGAGGTTTGGAGGTGCTGTCGGAGGTTCGTCAGGTGACGGAGGCGCTGTACAGGCTGGACTGCGAGCGGCAGTTGGGGCCGTCTGGGATGCTGAAGTTTGTGGAGGGGAAGATGTCGGAGTGGCTGAGCGGGCTGGGGCGTTTTGGGGGTCAGGAGGACGAGGAGACGGTGGACAGCGAGCAGCTGGAGGAGGATGTGTTCAAGCTGCGGATGCCGTCGGATCGGCCGGCGGTTCAGATCATGACGATCCACAAGAGCAAGGGGTTGGAGTTTCCGCTGGTGTTTGTGCCGGAGTTTTCGGGTGCGACGTCGACGATACGGTCGCGCATCTACCATGACGAGCGTCGTCGCCGGTGTGTGAACATGGGCGTTGGTGAGGTGGCGGCGGTGAGGCGCGAGGACTTGGAGGAGCGTCGTCGGCTGATGTATGTGGCGATTACGCGGGCGCGGTATCTGTGCTGGTTCTTCACGCCGACGCCGGAGAAGAAGGAGCCTGATGTGGCGTATCGGCCGGAGTTTCTGCTGCCGTCGTCTGAGGTGCTGGAGCTGGATGGTGGCGTGGAGCCGGTGTCGGGGGAGTTGGAGGAGCGTCGGTGCGAGGAGGTGACGTTCAGTCGGGACGATTTGCGTCCGGGGTGGTTTCAGGCGAGCTTCACGATGCTGAGCCGTCATCGTGCGGAGGACGAGGGGACATCGGCGGCGGCTGTGGCGTCGTCGCCGGTGCAGGCGGTGTCTGGAGGGACGGATGAGGGGGAGGATGAGGAGTCGAGGGAGCCTGGGGAGCTGGGCGAATTGCGTCTGGAGACTAAGTGGGTGATGGTGCCGTATGAGGAGCGCGAGGGGATTTTCCGGTTTCTGGGAGGAGCGCGGACGGGGTTGTGCTGGCACGAGATGTTTGAGCATCTGGACTTCACGCGTCCGGCGGAGGAGCAGCGGGAGCGGATTGTGGGCTGCCTGGATCGCTTTGGCCAGTTGGGTCGTCCGGGGACGGAGGGGCGCACGGAGCGCGAGGAGGTTTTTCTGGCGATGGTGGAGGATGTCCGGACGCGGGAGCTGCTGCCGGGGTGGCGGTTGCAGGAGGTGTTTCCGGAGCGGTGTGCGCACGAGTGGAATTTCACGTATCATCTGCGCCGCGATGTGACGGGGGAGGAGTTCCGGGAGGTGCTGGAGCGTCATGGGGTTCCGATGCCGGAGACGTGGGGTGCGTCGATACGCGGCGACTGGGTGTTGAACGGGTCGATAGACCTGCTGGTTCAGCATCCCTCGGACGGGCGGTTCTACATCGTGGACTGGAAGACGAATCAGCTGGGGGCGCGGCTGCAGGAGTTTGAGGAGCAGTCGTGTCTGGAGCAGGAGATGCGGTGGCACTTCTACCATCTGCAGTACATCATCTACACGGTGGCGTTTGTGCAGTACTATCGCTGGCTGCATCCGGAGTGGGAGCTGACGGAGGAGAGCTATGAGGCGGTCTTCGGAGGCTGTCTGTATCTGTTTGTGCGTGGGTTCGGGTCGCCGGGGAGCGCGGGGCAGACGGGTGTGTATGCGGCGCGTCCGGGCTGGAAGCTGATACGGGACGTCGAGGGGCTGCTGGGCAAGAAGGACATGGAGGATGAGCGCGCATGAGCGGTTTTGAGGCACTGAAGGAGTATGTGTGGGCGCCGGAGCAGGGGCTGACGCGGGAGATTGACCGTCAGATGGCGTCGATGGTGGTTCGTCGCGGGGCGTATGCGGGGGAGCAGGCGTCGGCGCTGGCGGTGCTGGCGGCGGTGACGACGCACGCGGTGCTGGACGGTCACAGTTGTCTGGAGGTTTCGTCTTGGGCGTCGCAGGTGCGGGCGTCACTGCCGGAGGAGTCGGTGACGCTGCGGGTGGCGTTGGACGAGTGGGAGCGGCGCGTGCTGGCGCATGAGCTGGGTGACGAGGCGGTCGGGCAGGATGGGTCACAGACGTGTCCGCTGCTGCAGGTGGGCGGTCGGGTGTATCTGCATCGTCTGCGCGGCTACGAGCTGAATGTGGCGCGGCGGCTGATGCAGTTGGATGGGCCGCGGGCGAGCTGGGTGACGCCGGCGCAGATACACGCCTGCCACGAGTATTTTGCGGGGACGCCGTATGAGGAGGACTGGCAGCAGCGTGCGGTGTATCAGGCGCTGCGGCGTCGGCTGTCGGTGGTCACGGGGGGGCCTGGGACAGGCAAGACGACGGTGCTGTCGCTGATTCTGGCGTGGCGGTATGTGGAGAGTCCGTCGCTGTCGGTGGCGCTGTGTGCGCCGACGGGGAAGGCGGCGCAGCGTATGCGCAATGCGGTGACGGGGGCGATTGGGGGGCTGCGGGAGCTGCCTCGGCGGGATGAGGTGACGGCGGCGCTGATGGGGCTGTCGGGCTGGACGCTGCATCGTCTGCTGGGGCTCAACGAGACGAGTGATGTGCCGCGTTTTCATGCGGATCATCCCCTGCCCTACGATCTGGTGGTGGTGGACGAGTGCTCGATGATGTCGCTGCAACTGTTCAGCCAGTTGCTGTCGGCGCTGAAGCCGGGCGCGGAGCTGCTGCTGCTGGGAGACAAGGATCAGTTGACGTCGGTGGACGCCGGCAACATCATGGCGGAGCTGTATGCGTCGTTCGCGTCGCGGCCGGTGGCGCGTGGGGAGTGTCCGGCGGTGACGCGGCTGGTGCGGAATCACCGGTCGAAGGCGAACGCGGCGCTGTGCGCGTTTGTGTTCCGGATGGCGGAGCTGTCGGGGGCGGGCGGATCGGCGGAGCTGCCGTGGGAGCGGCTGGCGGAGCCGGGCGCACCGTCGGCCGATGGCTGCTGGACAGGGCGTTGCCAGTTGCGTCCGTTGCCGGACAAGGACACGGCGGCCATGGAGGCTGAGATGACGGCGGCGCTGCGCCTGTTGCCGCCGCTGGCCGGCGATGGCGAGCTCTGGCAGCTGTGGCGCCGCGCCGCGTCATCGGTCGACGCCGCCTATCGTCTGACGGAGGCGTTCAAGGTGCTGTGCGCTGTCCGCGAGGGACGCTATGGCGTCCTGACGCTGAACGCCGTTCTGCGCCAGATGCTTCACATCAAACATCCCTACGACACGGGACAGCCCATTATCGTGACCCGGAACGACGAGGTCACCGGTCTGAACAACGGCGACACCGGCGTCTGCTTCGGCGGACGCATCTATTTCCCCTCCGAGCGCGAGGGCGTTTACCGCAGCTTTGTGCCCACCGAGCTGCCATCCCATGAATGCGCGTTCGCCATGACCATCCACAAGTCACAGGGGTCTGGCTACGACAACGTTCTCATGGTGCTGCCCGACCGCTTCGTGCCCGTGCTGACACGCGAACTCGTCTACACTGGCATGACGCGGACTAAGCGCAACCTCACGATCCTCGCCCCCGAGCCCCTGCTCCGCGAGGCCATCGACCGCCCTACCCTGCGCTGGTCCGGTCTGCAGGATGAATTATGTCCACACAAGGCACAGAAGCTAGGGAAATGAGGAATTGAGTCCACACAAGGCACAGAAGCTAGGGAAATGAGGAATTGAGTCCACAAAAGTCACAGAGGTCAGAGAAAAGAGGAATTCTGTCTGCTTGTTTTGTCTTGGGTAGGGATTACAGTAGGGCGCGTTTGGAAAAAGGTTGTTGGCTGACCACGGCGACAGCGTTTTTTGGGCTGACGGCGAGGTGTCGCCGAGGCAGGTGCCGTGTGTCTTGAGCAGGTCAGGAAAGGTTAGGATGGAGGTGTGTCGGGGATGCGTCTGATAGAGCGGAAGGAGTATATGGAGTGTCTGCGCCGGTGGTGTGGGCGTCAGGTGATCAAGGTGATCATGGGGGTGCGTCGGTGTGGGAAGTCGGTGCTGCTGCGGATGTATGAGGAGTGGCTGCTGTCGGAGGGGGTGTCACCGGAGCGTGTGGTGTATGTGAGTCTGGAGGACTATGACAACCGTGCCTTGCGTGATGGCGATGCGCTGCATGCTTATCTGACGTCGCGTCTGAGCGCGGACGAGATGACGTACTTTCTGCTGGACGAGATACAGCTTTGTCCTCGTTTTTCGGAGGTGGTGGCGAGTCTGTTCATGCGTCCGAAGGTGGATGTGGTGATGACGGGCTCCAACGCGCAACTGCTGTCGGGGGAGCTGGCGACGATGCTTTCCGGTCGGTATGTGGAGATACGGATGCTGCCGCTGTCGTTTCGGGAGTATGTGGAGATGCGTGGCGGCGGCGAACCGACGCGTCTGTATCGCGACTATGTCGGCACGAGCTCGTTTCCCTATGCGGTGGAGCTGACCGGCATGAGGGAGGAGCTGGATGTCTATCTGGATGGCCTGTACAACACGATTGTGGTCAAGGACATCCTGGAGCGTCGGCGTGTGTCGGAGGTGATGGTTCTGAGGAGTGTGACGGAGTTCGTCTTCGGCAGTGTGGGCAGCGAGCTGTCCATCCGGCGGATAGCTGGCTTTCTGACCTCCTCGGGGCGGAAGACAGACGCGAAGACGGTGGAGCGGTATCTGTCCTGCCTGCTGGAGAGCTTCATGATTTACCGGGCCGAGCGGTATGATGTCCGTGGCAAGCAGGTGCTGCAGAATCTGGCGAAGTACTATGTGGTGGATGTGGGGCTGCGCCAGCATGTGCTGAGCAACCGGAACCAGGATGTGGGGCATATCCTGGAGAATGTCGTCTATCTGGAGCTGCTGCGTCGCGGATGCAAGGTGTATGTGGGCCAATTCCAGGACATCGAGATCGACTTTGTGGCGGAGAGCTCCGCAGGGAGGACCTACTATCAGGTCGCGGCGACGGTACGCGACCCACAGACGCTGGCCAGGGAGCTGGAGCCCTTCCGCAGGGTCAGGGACCATTATCCCCGGGTGCTGCTGACCTTGGATGAGGATCCGGACGCGGACTTTGAGGGCATTCGCAAGATCAATGCCCTTGATTGGCTATTGGCGGAGTCCATATAGTAGGGAATTGAGTCCACAAAAGACACAAAATACATGAAAAATGAGTCCACAAAAGACACAAAATACGTGAAAAAATGTGGAATTGAGTCTGTTGAGGCGGGTGTGTGGGAGGTCAATGAGAGAAGGCGAGGAAGACGAGGAGCGGGTGGTTGTCGGGGAAGCGGAGGGAGACGGTGGAGTCGGTGGCTTCGTTGAGGGTGGCGTGCCACCAGCGTGAGGGAGCGAGGCCGTCGAGTGGCCAGCGGAGACCGGAGGAGTGGATGGGGGTGTTGGGTTCGAGGGCGAAGATGGAGACCTGCTGTTGGGGGCGGCAGCGGATGGAGGCGGGGTGGAGGAGCGGGAGGAAGATGCCGTCGTCGGTGACGATGGAGATGGCGGGGTTGAGCTGTGCGAAGTCGGCGAGGAGGGAGAGGTTTCCGAGTGTATGGTCTTCGCGTTTGCCGGTGGCGCCGAGGATGACGATGTTGTGCCAATGGTTCTGCTGGCAGAGTCGGAAGGCCTTGTTGAGGTCGTTGGTGTCCTGTTCGGCGACGTGGTGGAAGCGTTCGGCGAGCTGCTGGCGGAGTTCGGGAGGGAGCGAGTCGCCGTCGCCGATGACGACGGTGGGGGTGAGTCCGGCATGGAGGCAGGGGACGGCGGCGCCGTCGCAGCAGACGAGGTGTGCGGCGTGGCGGAGGATGGCGGTGGGGTAGTCGGCGGTGGGGAAGGTGCCGTTGGCGAGGATGACGGTGAGGTCATCGGGAGCGTCGGCGTTGGGCTGAGGGAGCTGGAGGTCGTGCATGGTCGGGAGGCCGGCGGGGAGTGGGGTCAGGGTGTTTCGTGGAGGATGGAGCGGATGAGGGTGACGGCCTGTGCGACGTCGCGTTCCTGTTCGGGGCCGGGCGGGAGTTCGCGTTCGATGATGAGTGGGCCGTGGTAGCCGTGGGCGAGGAGGGTTTTGAGGAGGGTCTGGAAGTGGGTGTCGCCCTGTCCGAGTGGGGTCTCGTGTCCGTGCGGTTCGCCGGGTTGGGGTCGGACGGCGTCCTTGCAGTGGACGACGCGGATGAGGGAGTGTGTTTTGGCGAGGAATTGGGCGGGGTCGTCGCAGTTGTAGTAGAGGAGGTTTGCGGGGTCGAAGTTGATGCCGAGGTTATCGGCGCCGATGTCGGAGAAGGCGTTGAGGAGGGTGTCGGCGGGTTCGGGGCCGGTTTCGAAGAGGAAGTGCTGTCCGTTGTCGTTGGCGAAGGCGCAGAGGTGTCGCATGTCGCGCGTCCAGTCGCGGTAGTCGTCGGAGCCGGGTGTGGGGAAGTCGCCGACATGGCAGGTGATGAGGGTGATGTTGCGTCTGGCGGCCCAGAGCATCTGGCGTGCGGCGAGGAGCATGCGTTCGACGCGGGAGGGCTTGGGGGTTAGTCCGACGTCGCCGGTGGCCCAGGTTTGTCGTTCGAAGGAGAGGAAGAGGGAGGGGACGGCGAGGTGGTGCTGGTCAAGGAGGGTGAAGAGGTGGTCGGAGAGCTGTGGGTCATCGAGGTATCGTTCGACGGCGCCGGCGAGCTGGATGCACTCGAGTCCGGCCTGTCTGAGCTTGAGGAGATGGGGCTCGTCGACGCTGAATGTGCGGAAGATGGTGCCGATGGGGTTGGTGCGCATGGTGGGTGTTGGCTCTTGGCTATGCTTGGGTCCAGTCGAAGATGACGCCGAGGGTGTTGGGGTCGCGGTCGATGAATTTCCGGTACATGGCGGGGGCGTCCTCGGGCTTGGCGATGTCGGTGATGAGGTCGCGGGTGTTGATGCGTCCGGCGCGGATGAGTTCCATGAGGATGGCCATGTCCTTGCGCATGGTCCAGTAGCCTGGGTAGGAGTCGTTTTTGGGTCGGGCGAAGTTATGGGCGCCGATGATTTCGATGCCGGGTCGGTGGACGAGGTTGTAGAAGTCGATGTCGGTGGTTGGGGTGCGGGAGCAGCCGACGAGTGCGATGCGTCCGAAGGGCGCCATGTGGGCGAGTCCCTGCTTGATGGCCTCGGGGTTTCCGGTGACTTCGATGACGGCGTTGAGTCCCTGTCCGTGGGTGAGGTCGCGGAGTTTGGCGGTGAGGTCGGGGTCATCGGGTGCGAGGGCGGCGTCGGCACCATGGCGGAGGGCGATGTCACGGCGGAGGGGGTTGAAGTCGAGGGCGATGCAGGGGAAGGCGCCGCTGCGGGCGGCGGCCTGGAGGGCGACCTGTCCGAGGAGTCCGAGTCCCATGACCATGAGGGACTCGCCGAGTTCGAGCCGGACTTTGCGGATACCCTGGAGTCCCATGCAGCCGGTGACGGCGAAGATGGCCTCCTCGGGCGGGAGGCCGTCGGGGACTTTGACGACATCGGCCTTGTTCTTGATGAGGAAGGCGCGGTGTGAGCTGTGGTAGACGAGGACGCGGGCGCCTTCCTGGAAGTCGGTGGCCTCGGCGCCGCGGCGGAGGACGCGGGCGACGGCGCTGTAGCCGAGGCATTTGGGGAAGCTCTTGTCGGCGATGCGGGCCATGAGGCAGTCCATCTCGGTGCCGGGCGAGATGAGGGTGTATTCGGTCTGGAGGAGGAGGTCGTCGCGCTGGAGGGTGTCGGGGATGTCGAGGGGCTGTGTCTGGACGTCGACAACGCCGATGTCGGTGAAGAGGATGGATTTGTTGTCGATTTTCATGGTGATGCCGTGGTGTGGTCTGGAGGGGTATGCAGACGGTTATGGGGTGCGGGCGGGCTGTTGGAGGCAGCGTCTGGCCATGTCGCGGAAGACGGCGCGGGCGTCGGAGGCGAAGAGCTGGAGGCGTTGGGTGCCGACGGAGCCGCCGCAGCGATGGAGGGCGTCGGCGAGCATGATTTCGAGGTAGGTGAGCTGGAAGGGGGGGACGTCGTTCCAGGGGTGGTCGAGGTGGTGTCCGCCGATGTTGGGGGTGTTGAGGAGTCGTTCGAGGATGGGGATGGCCTGTGGCGTGGGGCGTCGGCGGAAGAAGTCGGCGATGGCCCAGAGTCGGTTGTGGGCGTAGGTGATGATGGAGTCGGTGCGGGCGATGGCGTAGGGAGTGGTGCCGGTGCGGAGGGAGTCGCCGCCGGCGCTGGCGCGGCTGGCGACGTCGAGGACGAAGGCGAGTGACTCGGGGGTGTCGAGTCTGGCGAGGAGCATGATGGCCTTGGTGAGGGAGCCCTGGGCGCGTCCGGGTTCGGTGGCACCCAGTTTGGGGAAGCCGTAGTTGTTGCGTTCGGTGGCAGTGAATTCCTTGCCGTTGACGTTGAAGACGGAGAAGCCCTTGACGCCGTGGTCGACGACGTAGGCGAGGTCTTTCTTGGCCATGGAGCGGGCATAATTGAGGAGGTGTGTCTGTCCGTAGGGGTCTCCGAACCAGGCGAGGGCGTTGGCGGCCTCGGTGGAGCGGTAGTTCTTCGTCTTGTGGAGGTCGCGGAGGACGGGGAGGATGTCGTCGGGGGGCATGAGGAGTGCGGGGAGGATGTCCTTCTGCTCGAGTCGCTGGCGGGCGAAGTCGAGGTTCCAGGGTGGCGTCTCGGGGGTGAGTGCCCAGTCGGGGAGGACGCCGATGTGGGCGAGGCTGGTGCGGAGGGCCTTGAGGTCGAGCTGTGCGGTGGAGGTTCGTTCGGTGGCGACGAGCTGTGCGGCGGCGGAGCCGACGGCGAAGCCGGCGTTGCAGATGTCGGGGTTCATGCGGCAGAGGGAGGTGGCGTCGCGTTCGCCGGAGAGGGCCTTGGCGGCGACGAGGAGGTTGTCGGTGTTCTGCGGGAGGAAGGTACCGACGGGGAGGAGGACGTGGATTTCGCGGTCGAGGGCGGAGTAGGCGGAGGGTGAGAGGAAGGCTCTGGTGAGGTCGAGGGAGAGTCGTCCGTGGGTGTCGCAGAGGCAGGAGGCGACGGCGATGGCGTCGGTGCGGAACTGGCGGGTGAGGATGTCGCGGATGGTGAGGTGGTATTGGCCGTGTGGGCGTCGCGATTCGCGCTGGGTGTAGATGGGCGCGATGTGGAAGTCGGAGTTCTTGCGGTGTGCGAGGGCGAGTCCGCGCATGGTGTCGGGGTAGTCGGTGGGGTTGACGACATCGAAGTCGTTGGCGTAGTGGTTGCCCTGGAAGTCGTTGTTGGACCAGTTTTCGAGTCCCCAGCAGGAGGAGCTCTGGAGCCAGCCGGTGTCGTCGTCGCCGAGGGTGAAGGGGAGTCCGGCGTATGCGACGAGGTCGGCGTCTCCGGTGGTGTCGATGAAGAAGTCGGCGTGGAGGGAGCGGAAGCCGTTTTCGGAGTAGACGGTGACGCTGTGGAGTCGTCGGTCGGCGAAGTCGGCGTCGCAGACGATGGCCTGTCCGAGGAAGGTCTGGCGGTGTTCGGGGTTGAGGATGATGCTGTCCCAGAGGGCGACGGCGGCGAGGAACGCCGAGCAGTGGAGCTTTTTGCCGAGTTGGTTTCGCTGGGTCACATAGTCCTTGTAGGCGCCGCCCTGGAAGCCGTGCCAGGCGCCGGAGACGCCGCCGCCCGTGGTCGTTCCGCCCATGAACGGCAGCAGGTCGACCGTGATGGCCTGGATGCCCTGGCGGGCCAGCGCCCACATCGCGCCGGTGCCGCCGGTGCCGCCGCCGGCGACGACCACCTGGAAGTCGGCGCGCTGTGGCGCCGTGACGCGGATGGGCGCCAGCCCAAAGCCCGGCGAGGGGACGTCGGCGCGGGGATGCCAGGCGAGGCGCTGACCATGGCTGAACAGCTCGGGGTGTGGCGAGGGGGCGGGGGCGCTGACGTGCTGGAGAAAGTCCGTGACCAGTTGCTCGGTACGCCGCTCGAGCTGTCGGACATCGGCGGTGGTTGCGTTCAGGGGAAGCTGCGCGGGGATGCGGCAGAGGCCGCCGTAGGCCTGGTCAAGGGGACGCTCGGGGGCGATGAGACGGGCGGCGCCGACGCGCGCGAGGCTCACGTCCGCGAAGCCATGCTGATGCTCGCGCAGAAACGCGACGATGGCGCAGGCGCGCTGACGGAGCGTCCTTTCCAGCTCCGATCGCTGGAGCCAGTCGTCGCGCTGGCGCTGGATGTCCTGGGCGAAGGAGAGGCTGAGCGTGCCGCTCTTGATGGTGCGGTGGATGGAGGCCGTGCCGTCGGGAATGGCGATGGAGTTCCCCGTGTACAGGTTGGCGCGATCCAGCTCGATGTTGTATTCCGCCGTCTCCGTCCAGGTCTCCGGCAAACCCATGAGATGCCGTGAGGACACCTGTTCCTCAGAGGCGTCGATGACGATATCCGCGCGCAACGCCAGCACGCCATGCTTCGTCGCCAGCGCCGCGCCGACGACGCGCGGGCCATCCTCGACCAGCAGTCCGGCGCAGTGCGCCAGCAACAGCGGCTGCGCACCGCTGTCCATCACCCGCGCAAACAGCTCCTTCTGCAATGCGCCTATCGGACGCGGCGTCGATTCGCCCGTCGACCCGTTGAGCAGCCACGAGTGGTTGGACTCGACCAACTGCCCGCCCACATGGTTCCGGTAGTCCACCAGATAGGTGCGGCAACCTGCCTGACGCAGCGTCTCCGCCGCCGTCACCGCCGCGTGACCACCTCCCAGGACAATCGCTGTTCGTTCCGGAGACGATGACACCTGACGAGCCGATATGGCCGCCGCTAGGCAACACGTGGAGAGCAAAAGCGAAGTGCGCATCATGATTCGTGAATGTTTTTTGGGGGGATAATTATGAAAAAATTGGTGTAAAATAAGACAAAGTATGACAAAACACGCCAAATCCGCCGCCTGCCGCAGGCGCCTCTCTGGGGGCCCCCCCCCGAAAGTTAGTGTAGCCTGTGAGTGGAGAAAAGTCAAGTTTTTGTCATAAGCTATCATCTGGAGTCATGAATTTTCCTGTTTTTGTCGGCGTTTTTTTCTCTCGCCTCGCTTCGCTCGGCGG
>CALZPA010000097.1 GCA_945827525.1 uncultured Lentisphaeria bacterium
GGACAACGGGTTCTCATCCCGTCAACACCAGTTCGACTCTGGTTGGAGATGCCAATCTACTGGCGCCCTGCTCGTCGTATGCGACTGAGTCAGGGCGCCTTTTCTTTGCCCGACCCGGGCAGGCCAACGGCAGGACAGCAGACAGACAGACAGGAAACACGGATGGGGATGGCATTTGACAACGACATCTATCTGCGCGAGCAGAGGGACAAGATCTTGCAGCGTGTGGGCAAGGATGCCTCGCGCCGTCTGTATCTGGAGTTTGGCGGGAAGCTGATAGGCGACTTCCATGCGGCGCGGGTGCTACCGGGCTTCGACCCGGACGTGAAGATCCGGCTGCTGGAGCAGTTGAGCCGGAGCGCGGACATCATCATCTGCATCCATGCGGGCGACATCGAGCGGAAGAAGATCCGCGCCGACCTGGGCATCACCTATGACTTCGACGCGATGCGGCTGATAGACGACCTGCGCAGCCGGGGCGTCGGGGTGACGGCGGTCGTCATCACGCGGTTCAACGGCCAGCCGTCGGCGCTGGAGTTCAAGGCGCGTCTGGAGCGTCACGGGCTGAAGGTGTACCTGCACCGCGAGATCAGCGGGTACCCGAACAACTTCGACCACATCGTCAGCGAGAACGGCTTCGGCGCGAATCCGTACATCGAGGTGACGCAGCCGCTGGTGGTGGTCACCGGGCCGGGCCCGAACAGCGGCAAGATGGGCACCTGCCTCTCCCAGATCTACCATGAGTTCAGCCTCGGGCGCCATGCCCACTACGCGAAGTTCGAGACGTTCCCCGTGTGGAACCTGCCGCTGAACCACCCCGTCAACGTGGCCTACGAGGCGGCGACCGCCGACCTCCAGGACGCCAACGCCATCGACTACCTCCACTACGAGGCCTATGGCACGATGGCCGTCAACTACAACCGCGACCTGCAGGCGTTCCCGCTGCTCAAGGCCATGCTGGAGCGCATCAGCGGCAAGCCGTGCGAATACCGTTCGCCCACGGACATGGGCGTCAACTGCATCGCCTCGGGCATCGTGGACGACGCGGCCGTCCAGGCGGCCTCGCGCCTCGAGATTGCGCGGCGCTACTACCAGTGCTGCGCCGACTTCACGCTGGGGCGCGGCGACCAGAAGACCGTCGAGCGCATCGGCGAGATCTGCTCGCGTGCGGGCGTCGACCCGCGGACGCGCGACGTGGTGGTCGCGGCCTCGGAGGCGGCGCGCGAGTGCGAGGCCGAGGGCAAGGGCAACGAGGGCATCTTCTGCGGCGCCGCCATCAAGCTGCCCGATGGCAAGGTCATCAAGGGCAAGAACTCGATGCTCATGCACTCGTCGTCCAGCATGGTGCTCAACGCCATCAAGTATCTGGCGAAGGTGCCCGAGAGCCAGCATCTGCTGCTGCCCGACATCCTCGAGTCCGTCGCCGCGTTCAAGGAGGGCCTGAACACCTCCCACCACGCGGGGCTCGACCTCAACGAGACGCTCATCGCCCTCGTCGTCAGCGCCACGCGCGACCTCTACGCCAGGAAGGCCATGGACACCATCGGCACCCTCACGCGCTGCGACATGCACCTGACCCACATCCCAACCCCGGGTGACGAGGCCGGCCTGCGCCGCCTCGGCATCAGCTACACCTTCGACCCCAAAATCCCCAGCCGAAACCTCCTCGGCTGACCGGACGACGACCCCTCACGACCCATGCGGAGACGATGACCATGAACGAAATGCTGCTGTTTCTGGAGATGGCTGTGGACTTTGGCCTGGTGCTGCTGCTGTGGCGCTTCCTGGGCAAGCAGGGCGTCTATGCGTGGATCTGCATCGCGACGGTGCTGGCCAACATCCAGGTGACGAAGACGGTCGAGCTGTTCGGCATGACGGCGACGCTCGGCAACGCCATGTACGCGAGCATCTTCCTGGCGACGGACATCCTGTCGGAGATGCACGGCAAGAAGGCGGCCGGGCAGGCGGTGCTGCTGGGGCTGGTCGCCATGCTGTCGACGGTGCTGGTGATGACGATGTCGCTGTGGTTTGTGCCGTCGGCGGACGACTTTGCGCACGAGAGCCTGAAGACGCTGTTTGGGTTCATGCCGCGCGTGGTCGCCGGCTCGCTGGCGGCCTATGCGGTGAGCCAGCTCTTTGACGTGACCTGCTACCACTGGATACGCGAGCGGCTGCCGCAGCGGCGCCATCTGTGGGTGCGCAACAACGTCTCGACCATCCTCAGCCAGGCGCTCGACACGATGATCTTCACGACGGTCGCGTTCGTCGGCGTCTTTCCCGCCGAGGTCTTCTGGTCGATTGTGGTGACGACGTTCCTGCTGAAGCTGCTGGCGGCGCTGTGCGACACGCCGTTCCTCTATCTGGCGCGTCGGTTGCGCCAGGGCGAGGCGGACGCCGCCGAGGAGACGTGCGGCGCCTAGCCGCCCGGGAATAGCCGCCGAGCGAAGGCGGCAAAAAAGGGGGGGGCGTCCCGTCTTCTGGGACGCCCCCCTTGCCGTTTGTGGAAATGGCCGGTCGTCAGAGCGCGAGTGTCTGTCCGGGCTGGATGGAGCGAATCTGGTTGGTGTCGCGTTCACGGAACCAGACGGTGAGCGCGGAGGGGTTGTGGAGGAGTCTGCCGTTGGCGGAGACGGCGATGGCCTTGACGGCCTGGTCGTAGCGGTAGAGGTCGATGTTGGTGACGTACCAGATGTCGGGCCTGTCGGCGATGAGTTCGGCGAACTGCTCCATGTCCTGCCAGTTGTCGTTGCGGTCGAATTCGAAGGAGTGTCCCCAGACGTAGAGGACGGAGTAGGCGTACTTGGTGTCGAGGAAGGCGGGTGCGAGCTTGAGCATGTCGCGGTGGTGGCAGGAGGGGTGCCAGGCGAGGTAGTTGTCGGGGAGGGCGAAGCGCTGGGTGGCCTGGGTGGTGCGGGAGTAGACGATGCCGGCGCTGCGTGCGAGGTCGATGACCTGGGCGTTGTAGGTGCCGAAGGGGTAGGACATGCCGGTGACGGGATAGCCTGCGAGGTCCTCGAGGGCGAGCCGGTCGTTCCAGATTTCGCGCATGGCCTCGCCGGGGGCGAGTCGTTCGAGGAAGGGATGGGTGGCGGCGTGGCAGGAGATCTCGTGTCCCTGGTAGAGGTCGCGGATGTCGGCGGCGGGGATGCGTCCGGGGGTTCCCATGAGGGCGGAGTTGAGGTGGAAGGTCGCCTTGAGGTGGTGTCGGTTGAAGATGTCTACGAGCCTGCGGTCGGCCTCGTTGCCGTCGTCATAGGAGAGGGTGAGGGCCTTGGGGCGGCCTTCGGGGAAGAGGAACGTGATGGACATGGGTGGGTCAGTACTCCGCGATGAGATTGAGGATTTGCTCCGGTGACTGCGCGTCCAGGAGTTCCTGTAGCTTGCTGGACATGACGAGGTCGACGAGGTTGGCCATCAGCTCCAGATGGGCCTCGGGCGCGGACGCGGGGACGGCGATGAGGAAGAAGAGCCGGCATTTGCCGGGGGTGTTGGGCGCGAACGTGATGCCCTCGGGACCGGTGTGGCCGATGACGAGCGAGATGGTGCGGACCTGTTCGGCGTGGGCGTGCGGGAAGGCGACGTTCTCGAGGATTTGGGTGGTGTAGATCTGCTCCCGTTCGAGGACCTTGGTGACGAAGGCGTCCAGGTCGGTGATGGCTCCCTCGTCGGCCAGCGGCTGGCAGAGGGTGCGGATGATGGTCTCGGGCGAGTCGCCGCGCAGGTTCATGATGAGGTGGGACGGGGGCAGCAGGCGTGACAGTTCCATGGGGTGATGCTTCAGGCTGGTCGGATAGGGGACAGAAAAAGGCTATTGATTGTTTTCCAACGCAAGAAATTAGACGGCAAAGTGCCTTTGTCAAACGCCAGACGGAAAAAATCCTGCAATTGTTCCGAGTTGTCAGAAAGTTTCAGGTGGTGGGGAGCTGAAGGAGCTGCGCGATGTCGTCGGCGTGGGGTGCGAGGGTGTCCCGGAGGTTTGGCGAGCAGGTGATGCGGATGGCGAAGGCGCGGAGGTAGTCGGCCTCGAGGGAGTGTCGGTGCTCGGTGTCGGACTGGAGGAGCCAGAAGGGGGTGCCGTTGGGGCGGGAGACGATCTGGACATCCTGCGGGAGGAGCTTGCGGAAGAAGGGCATGTTGGAGACGAGGATGTCGCCGGGTCGGCAGCGGAAGTGGTCGGCGAGGCGGTTTTCGAGGTCGCGGAGCCGCCGCTGGTCCTCGTAGTCGTTGCTGAAGGCCTCGAGGAGGTGGTGCGGGGCCTCGATGATGGCGAGGCTCTTGCCGTTCTGGGGCTCGACGAAGCTGTAGCCGGCGGGTTTGAGGACGAGGATGGTCTTCTGGAGGGTGCGCTGGGCGAGCTGGTCGGCGAGGGTTCGGGCGACGGGGGAGTTGAGGTGGGCGAGGCGCGCGAGGAGCTCGTGGTCGGTCATGTCCCAGAGGTCGGCGCCGTCGGAGCGTGTCTCGAGGAGCTCCTCGAGGATGGCCCGCTGGAGCATCCGCTGGGCGATGAGGGTGGTCTTGTTGAGGTACCCGTGCTGGTGGAGGTAGGAGTAGAATTTCTGGAGCTGCTTGAGGTCCTCGATGTACTTGGTCTCGAAGGCGAGGTGTCCGTCGGGGAGCATGAGGGTGTTGAACTGGAGCTTGAGGATGTCGGGGGTGCCGAAGAAGCCGATGTGGAGGGCGTCGCGCATGAGGTAGTCCAGCTTGTCGGTGCCGAGGTTGCGGTCGGCGACCCAGCGCGCC
Source organism: uncultured Lentisphaeria bacterium (assembly GCA_945827525.1). Taxonomy (GTDB): domain Bacteria; phylum Verrucomicrobiota; class Lentisphaeria; order Oligosphaerales; family Oligosphaeraceae; genus CAAGGB01. The sequence goes on from CALZPA010000097.1 coordinate 4,741, forward strand.
AGCGGCAGCTCGCGGCGCAGCATCGCGCCCATCATCGCCGGGTCGACGCCGCACGCCGCGATGGCCGGCGCCATCTCCCGGATGCGGTGCAGACCGACGTCGTGGTGGTTGTCCGACAGCACCGGCTCAATCTGGTGCGAGAACGGCCCGTGGCCGATGTCGTGCAGCAGCGCGAACGCCTGCAGCGCCCGCGCGTCGCCGTCGGGAAGGCCCTGGAGGCGGCAGAGGCGCTGCGTCAGCGACAGCACGCCCAGCGTGTGCTCGAAGCGCGTGTGCACCGCACCCGGAAACACCAGGTGGTTGATGCCCAGCTGCTTCCGCTCGCGCAGACGCTGGAAGTGCGGGTGATCCACCAGCGGCAGAAACTCGGCGATGTCGACGGGAGGCGTGGCGGGGATGCAGACGGATTTCATGGCGGAACGGGCAGGTCAGGTGACAGAGACGAAAATCCCCCGCCGCGTTCTCGACGGCGGCGGGGGAGGGAGGCAGTTATCAGCGAGCCGTCAGCAGGAGGATGCGGCGACTCGTGATGGGGAGGGCGAGGGCAGACTCACTTGTTTTCATCTGCTGGCGGCTTTTCATTGTGCCACAGATAATTCTTGTAGGTTGCGAAATCGTCGCCGAGAGCATCCTTGAGGTTTTCGTCGGAATGTCCGAGGTAGTCATCCACGGCGAACCAGTCGGTTCCCTTGAGGCTTTGTGCCTTCTCGGCATGGCCGTCGCCGTAGAGAGCGTTTCCGACGCCAAGGTACTTGCCGCCGGAATTCTTGGCGTGGTTGAGGTTCTTGTCGCGGACGTAGGCGATGTCGGGGGTGAGGTCATCGGTGTTGAAGCCGGCGCAGTAAAGATAGCTGCTGTTCTCGCCCTTGGCACCGTCGGCCGTGTCTGTATAGGTAGCAGGTTCATTCTTGAAGTTGTCGAAGGGGGAGTTCTTGGAGGAACGGCAAATGAGGACCTTGGGGGTCTTGAGGTAGTCGAGGAAGCCGAGGTAGTAGAGTCCCCTGGAGTTGTGGGAGTCCGTGATGTCCTTGGTTTCTGCGTTTTTGCCCGTGTTGTAGCAGTAGACGGGGAGATTGGATTTGTTGTCGTTGGCGTACATGGTCATGGCGAGTCCGATCTGCTTGAGCTGGCTGATGCAGTCGATCTGGTTGGCGGATTCGCGGGCTTTCTGGAGGGCGGGGAGGAGCAGGGCGGCCAGGATGGCGATGATGCCGATGACGACCAAAAGCTCAATCAGCGTGAAGGGATGGCGTTTCATGGTGGATCCTTTGCTCGTGTGTGTGGGGGGCGGTGGTGCGTTCTCGTGGGGCGCGGAGGCCCGCGACAGAAGAAAAAAAGATGGTCAAGAGTTTAACGAAGCGGCCGCGCCGAATATTGACGGCGCGGCCGAAATTTCTGTCAGGCGTCTTTCATGGTGGGAGCGAGAGGGTCAGGCCTCGGAGCCGCTGTGCTTGGCCTGGTGTCCGGGGGCGATGCCGCGCTTGGTGGTCTTGACGAATTCGAGGAATTCGTCGAGTTCGGGGAGCGGCTCGTAGTCGGCCTGGATCTTGGCGACGGCGGCGGGGCGCGCGAGTCCCTCGAAGAAGTAGGTCTTGATGGCGGCGCGGACGGTGTTGCGGGTGATTTCGTTCCAGCCGGCGCGGCGGAGTCCGATGATGTTGGGACCCTGGACGGAGTCCCACTGGTAGAGGCAGAACGGGGGGATGTCCTGGACGATGGCGTTGCCGCCGCCGATCATAGCGAGCCGTCCGATGCGGACGAACTGGTGTATCATGACGTTGGCGCTGATGAAGGCGTTGGGGGCGACGGTGACGTGTCCGGCGAGGAGGGTGGCGTTGGCGATGACGACGTGGTCGCCGATGACGGTGTCGTGGCCGATGTGGGAGAAGGCCATGAGCATGACGTGGTTGCCGATGACGGTGTGGGAGCCCTCGCTGGCGCCGCGGTGGATGGTGACGTATTCGCGGATGATGCAGTTCTCGCCGATGTCGGTGTAGCTGAGCTGTCCCTTGTAGGTGAGGTCCTGGGGGAGGTCTCCGATGTTGGCGCCGGCGTGGATGACGGTGTTGGCGCCGATGGTGGTGTGTCCGGAGAGGTGGACGTAGGGGCCGATGGAGCAGTTGTCGCCGATGACGACATCGTCCTCGATGACGGCGAAGGGGGCGACGGAGACGTTGTGGCCCAGGGTGGCCTTGGGCGAGATGGCGGCGCGTTGGTCAATCATGTGCGGGCGTGGCTCCAGTGTGGGGTTAGGCGTTCTTCTGGACGAGGACGATGCGCCGGCGCGACTTCTTACCGGCCTTGAGGACGAAGGCACCGTCGGTGCCGAAGTCGTCGGCGGCGATGATGCGCTTGACGTCGGTGACCTTGGTGTCGTTGAGCTGGCAGCCGCCGCCCTGGATGAGCCGTCGCGCGTCGGAGGAGGACTTGCAGAGGGTGGCCTTGACGAGGAGGGCGAAGACGGGGAGTCCGGCGTCGAGCTCGTCCTGGGTGACCTCGGTGGTGGGGAGGGAGGCGGAGAGGTCGATGACGGGTGTCTCGGCGATGCGCGAGGAGGTTGGGATGGTGTGGTCGGGGTCGGCGAAGCCGAATTCGGAGCCGGCGGCGACGAAGGCCTGCATGGCGGTGTCGTGGTCGTGGGCGAGCGCGGTGGCCTCGTAGGCGAGGATTTCCTTGGCGCGGTTGAGCATGGGCGGCTGGAGGGAGCCGAGGGCGCGGACCTCGTCCATGGGGAGGGCGGTGAAGTAGCCGAGGATCTTCTGCACGTCGGCGTCGTCGACGTTGCGCCAGAACTGGTAGTACTGGAAGGGGGTGGTCTTCTTGGGGTCGAGCCAGACGGCGCCGCCGGCCGACTTGCCGAATTTGGTGCCGTCGGACTTGAGGAAGAGGGGGAAGGTGACGCCGTAGACCTCGCCCTGGGCGAGTCGTCGGGTCATCTCGGTGCCGGCGGTGATGTTGCCCCACTGATCCTGTCCGCCGAACTGGAAGCGGCAGTTGTAGTCCTTGAAGAGGGTGTAGAAGTCGAAGCCCTGGAGGAGCGGGTAGGTGAATTCGAGGAAGGTGATGCCGTTCTCGAGCCTGGACTTGACGGACTCCTGGGCGAGCATGTGGGGGACGGAGAAGAGGGAGCCGACCTGTCGGAGGAAGTCGATGAGGTGGAGGTTGCGGAGCCAGTCGGCGTTGTTGAGGAGGAGTGCCTTGCCGTCGGAGAAGTCGAGGAAATGGGAGAGCTGCTGGTGGATGGCGCTGCAGTTGTGGTCGACGTCCTCGACGGTGAGGACCTTGCGGGCGGCGGTGCGTCCGGTGGGATCGCCGATCATGCCGGTGCCGCCGCCGACGAGGGCGATGGGGCGGTGGCCGCACTTCTGGAGCCAGCGCATGCCCATGATGGGGAGCAGATGCCCGACATGGAGCGAGTCGGCGGTGGGGTCAAAGCCGACATAGAACGTCTGCGGCCCCTCGCCGAGAAGTTTTCGGGATGCCTCCTCGTCGGTGAGCTGGTAGAGGAAGCCGCGTTCGCGCAGGATGTCGATGGCGTTTTGCATGGTGCTGGGTGGGTGTTGGGAGGGGATGGTTGGAGCGACAGAAAAGCGAAGCGCGAAACCTGGGTGCCGTGGTGGCGTCGGAGGTTCGCGCTTCTGCTTGTGTGGGGGCTGGGGGGCGTGGGTTGCGCGTGCACGCACACGCTCACGTCACGCTCGCCTGGCCAGGCGTGGGTGTCGTCTTGTTAGGCGTTGATGGCCTTGACGACGACCTTGGTGAGATCCTGGCGGTGGCCCTTCTTGACGCGCGAGCGCTTGCGGCGCTTCATCTTGAAGGCGATGAGCTTCGGTCCGCGGAGGTGCTCGACGACCTCAAGGGTAACGGTGGCGCCGGCGACGGTGGGGGTTCCGACGGTGAGCTTGTCGTCATCGGAGATCAGGAGGACGGCGTCGTCGAGGGTGACGGTGGCGCCGGGCTCTTCGGCGATGCGGTTGATTTCGATTTCAGTACCGGGGTCGACCTTGTACTGCTTGCCGCTGGTTTTGATGATTGCGTACATAGTTGTTGCTACTCCCTGGGATGCCGGAATGGCTGCGAGGTGCCGCCCGCGGAACGGACGTGAATATAGAGATGAAGTAAACTCGGTAAAGCCCTTAACATAATCCGTCAACGGGGAAGTTCAACTGGCGGTGGGCAAAAAAGCGTTTTGTTTTGGGCGTGTGTGCGGTTAGGCTAGGCCTCGGGTTCGGGGTTGTCGTTCTGCGCGAGGATGGTGACGTTGTCGGAGACGGAGAAGATGGCGTTCTGGGCGTCGTCGGTGGAGAGGATGGGGATGATCTCGATGGGATGCGAGGCGGAGATGGCGATGGCGATGGTGTGGTTGACCTTTCGTTCCCAGGAGACGGAGACGGGGCCGAGGGGAGTGGGGACGGTGGCCCGGCACCAGTCGATGCCGACCATGATGGGGTTGAAGAAGAAGGTGTTCATGCCGGGCGCGGCGGGGATGAGTCCGGCGACGTGGTTGAGGAGGAAGGCGTTGGGCATGGCGGCGGCTCCGTGGCAGTGGGAGCAGATGCGTGAGGTTCCGGCGGGGTTCTCGGGGTCGTGGAGTTCCCACCAGGTGGTGGCGCCGGCGTCGAGCATGGAGCCCCAGTAGTGTCGGATGAGGTTGAGCGCCCAGACGCGGTGTTCGGGGTCGTCGGCGGCGATGTCGAGGATGAAGGCCTTGAAGTAGGGGTTGTTGGCGTCTCCGGCGGCGAGGGCCTCGTAGGGCGGGTCGTCGAGGAAGAGCTGGCTCCAGATGAGCGGCGTCTGCTCGGGGGTGGCGATGCCGCCGTAGATGGCGAGGACGTTGGTCTGCCAGGAGGCGAAGGGCGAGGGCTGTCCGTTGGCGAAGGAGTCGGCGTAGAGGTTGAAGTCGGGGTTCCAGGCGAGCTTGCGGATCTGGACGGCGACCTTGGCGGCGCGTCGGTGGAACTGCTTTTGGAGTTCGGGGAATTCGCAGAAGTCGGCGATCCAGGCGGAGGCGAAGAGGGCACGGCAGTAGATGGCGTTGAGTCCGGTGGAGATGCCGGCGGTGTCGATGTCGCCGAGGTCGAGGTAGGGTGGGTTTCCGAGGATTTCGGCGACGTTGCCGAGGGGGCCGTTGTTTTCGGTGGCGATGGAGTTGTAGAAGTCGAGGAGGTGGGTGAGGTTGGGGATGAGCTGCCGTGCGAGGAGCTGGTCTCCGGTTTGGAGGAGGTGCTTCTGGAGCCAGACGGGCCAGAGGAGTGAGAAGTCTGGGATGGTCTGGTAGAAGGCGGAGGGGGTGAGGACGTTGAGGTCACCGGTCTCGAGCTGGGTTCGCGCGAAGGCGCTGATGGCCTCGGCCTCCTGGCGGAAGGCGCCGTGTGTGGCGCAGGCGGCGGCGGCCTGCCGCATGGCCTCGGGGATGCACTGGGTCTGGTCTTTGGTTGGGGAGTCGAGGAAGCGTCCCTGGAAAGTGGTGTTGAGGGTGCTGACGCCGGTGTGCCAGATGCGGTTGAGGAGTTCGTCGGAGCACTCGAAGCGTCCGGGCGTCTTGGGGTCCATCTGCGAGACGTGGGCGGAGACCTGGTGGACGGTGATGACGGTGCGGGCCGTTCGCGCGACGAGCATGAGGTAGCGGAAGCCCTTGTTCTCGTTGAGGAGCCAGGGGAAGGGGCGGCGGTTGCCGTCGAGGATGATGGTGGAGGTGTTTCGGCGCGTGCCGTTCTCGAGGGCGAGCACCTCGCAGCCGGCGAGATGCTCGCCGGCGACGAGGTCGAGGACGTCGCCGTGCTGGCCGGCAAGCGTGACCTCGGGGATGGCGTAGAGCGTCTTGCCGAAGTCGACGACGACGGACTGTCCCTCCGCGAGCTGGATAGGGAGGGTGGTCTGGCTGGCGTTCTCGGGGTCGGGGAGGAATTCGCCGCCGAGGGAGATGGCGGCGGTGTCGCGGTAGGTGTTGACACTGTCGGAGGTGGCGATGCGCGGGAGCTGGCTGAGGGAGAAGTTGGGGCCGATGAGGGGGAAGGGGGTGCGGACGGGGCCGGCGACGCTCCAGCCGGCCTGGGAGCCGTCGGCGGCCTGTCGGCGGTGGTGGAGCTCGTTGAGGTGGCGGTTGGCGAAGATGAGGGTGAAGTTGGAGCAGGGCGTGTCGCACCACTTGACGACGACGATGTGGTTGACGCCGCTGGTGAGGCTGGTCTCGATGGCGTCCTCGCTGTTGTCGAGGCGGGCGAAGTCCTCGGGGATGGTGTTGGTGAAGGAGTAGCGGTGGTGCTTGGGGGGGACGTTGCGCTCGGCGACGATGACGCCGTTGATGAGCAGCTTGTAGGGCGTCGCGGAGAAGCAGAAGATGATCTGCGGCGCGTCGTCGGGGGAGGTAACGAACGTCTCGGCGGCGTAGAAGCCGGGCTGGCGGTTCCGGTTGAAGATGTCGACGAAGGAGACGTTGAGGACTTCGTTTCGCCTGCTGAGTCTGGCGCGGGCGAGGATGTCGAGGGGCTGGCGCTGCTCGTAGGCGGGGATGTCCGCGGGGGCGGGCTCGAAGGTGGTTCCGTCCTCGCGCGCGGTCCAGACGGCGGCGGGCGGCTGCCAGACGAGCGAGTCCTGCTCCTGGGCGCCGCTCGCCTGGAGCGGACGCTGCGTGAGGTTCAGCCAGTCACGCGGAAACAGGCTGTGGTCCAGGATCTCGACGGCGCCCTCCGCCGGCGAGGCCGTCAGGTCGGTGATGGCGTAGCAGTCCAGCTGCATCGTCAGCCACGTCTCGTCCGACCAGAGGATGGGGGCGCCGTCGTTGACGAGCTGCAGCCAGAGGCCGCGCGAGCGCCGCGCGTGCGAGGTGGTCGCGACGTTGTGGTAGAAGGCGTGGATGGCGATGGAGTTGATGCCTAGCTGCAGCAGGTGCGTGATGTCGTAGCTGCACAGGTAGGTGTTGCCGATGGGATGCGGCGGCGGCCCGAAGGTGAAGAAGCGCCCGTTGACGAACACCTTGCAGGCGCAGTGCGCCGCCAGCAGCAGCTCTGACGAGCCAGGTAGCGTGTCCAGGATGAAGTCGCGCCGGAAGAGCGCGTGCTCGGGCTCGCCAGTGCTTTCAGACGAGACCCAGATCCAGTTACCCAGCATGATGTCAGGCAAGTGCGCGTTGCTCATCGAAACTCCTCTGCGGCTGATGGTTGAGGGAGGATGGGTGGAGATCGTTGTGCCCGCGGGCGCGAACTAACGCTCAAAGTCGAAGTGGCGCGAGAACAGCTCCGCCAGCATCTCGGCGGTCGCCTGCTCGTCCGGCCCCTCCACGCTGATGGTCACGCTGTCGCCGCAGGCCAGACCCAGCGAGAGCAGCGACAGCACGCTCGTCGGCTTCGCGACGCTGCCGGCCTGGTTCGTCACGGTGACGGTCCCCTTGTAGCCGCTCAAGGCCTTGGCGATGACTCCGGAGGGTCGGCAGTGGATGCCGTAGGCGTTCTGGATGGTGGCGGTGGTGGTGTACATGCTGTCCTGATGTTCTGGGTGACTACGGTGTCGCACAGCCCGACGCGGCGAGGAACGCCGCACTTGCGCTGTCCAATCGTAGTATAGCAAAGTTCACGGCGAAAAACAAGAGACGTTCCAGTTTTTTTTGACAAAAAGCCGGCAGAACGTCCACAAAGGACATTCTGCCGGCTTCCTTCTGGCCCCGGACGGCTGCCGTCTCCGACCTCCGCACGGAACGCTGTCTGGCGCCTCTGAGTCGCTGACGGTCGCCCCTTACTTCTTCTCCTCTGCGGGCTTGGCTTCTGCGGGCTTGGCGGGCTCGGCCTTCTTCTGCTCTGCGGGCTTGGCGGGCTCGGCCTTCTTCTCCTCGGCGGCCTTCTTGGCCTCCTCGGCCTTCTTGGCCTCTTCGGCGGCCTTTGCGTCCTCGGCCTTCTTGGCCTCTTCGGCGGCCTTTGCGTCCTCGGCCTTCTTGGCCT
>CALZPA010000098.1 GCA_945827525.1 uncultured Lentisphaeria bacterium
GTTCATGGGGATGCCGTTATGTGAGGAAATGTGTGTGTATGTGGAGGATGGGGTGCGAGATGGAGGGCAGGTTCGTCAGCGCAGGTCGAGGCCGTCATGGACGACGAGGCCGATGTACTCGCTGTGGTCTCTGCGTCCGTTGTACCAGAGGAGCCAGCGGTTGTGGGCCTCGTCGCGGACGGCGGAGGGCTTGTAGCAGGCGTTGGCGTCCCAACTGTCGGGCGTGGGTTCGACGATGGGGTTCTCGGCGGAGCGTGTCCAGTTGGTGATGCCGTTGGGGGAGAACGCGAGGCAGATGCGCGCGGTGTGGATGTCCTCGTAGCCGATGTAGAACATGGCGTAGGTGCCGTCGGGGAGCTGATGGACTTCGCAGCCGCCGACGCGGTTGCGCTCGCAGGCGTCGGTTCCCTTGACGAAGATGGGGTTGAGGGGCGACTTGCGCCAGTGGATGCCGTCGTTGCTCTCGGCGTAGCCGAGGGCGTTGGGCTCGTAGGTCTCGCCGGCCGCGTACCACATCCGGAGCAGGCCGGTGCGGTCGTCACGGAGCACATAGGGGTTCATGACGGACTCCTTCTCCCAGGGGAATTCGGGTATCATGACGGGGAGTGTGGAGAGTCGGGTGAAGTGGAGTCCGTCGATGCTGGTGGCGCAGCCGAGGCGTGAGAAGCCGCGCGCCTGTCCGGTGTACCACATGTAGTGGAGTCCGTTATGGCGGATGACGCAGGTGCGGTTGAGCTGGTCTTCCCAGCCGGAGCTGGGGTCGGGCTCCAGCACGATGGTGGGCTCCGACCAGTGGATGCCGTCCGTCGAGCGCACGCACGCGATTGACTTCTTCGGACGCCACGAGAAGTACATCAGATAGCTGCCGTCGTCCTGCGGAATGACATTGACGTCGAAGCAGGTGCCGAGGTCACTGTTGCCCAGAACGGGATTGCCTTCGAATTTCTTCCAGGTTGACATGGTGGTGGCGCGATGGGGTTGGGTTGGAGGGAGGGAGGGAGTGCGTCGTCAGTCGAGCTGTCCGCGGATGATGCGGGCCATGCGTGGGGAGACGATGGTGCGGTGGTCGTCGTCGACGAGTGAGAAGCGGTTGCCGTCGTTGGGCGTGGAGAGGTAGTTCCAGACGCAGTAGGGGGTATGGTGTTCGAGGAGGAGGCTGATGAGGTCGTGCATCCAGTTTTCGCGGTACTCGGTGCGGATATGGCGGATGGTGCCGAATTCGCCGCACCAGACCTGCTTGTCGGGGTGTTGGGCCTGGAAGTCCCAGGCGGGCTGGGTGGCCTGTCGCATCCAGTTGATGTCGATGGTCTTGAGTCCGGAATAGGCGTTGTCCTGATGGTGGACGGTTCGCGCGAAGTCGCGGTAGCGCTCGGCGTCGCCGGGATAGGGCATCTTGCGGTTGTAGAAGAGCGGCGCGGCCTGGAGGACGCCCTGCTGATGGGTGAACTCGAAGGGCGAGTAGAAGTGCCAGGTGTAGATGACATTGGGGTCGTCGTGGAGCTGGAGCCTGGCGAGGTCGCCGCAGGAGTTCCAGTTGGCGGTGCCGATGATGACGGTGCGGGTGGGGTTCAGGGCGCGGAGGGCGGCCAGCGTGCGCGCGGCCAGTTGGTTCCAGGCGTCGGCGGCGTTGCCGCGCACCTCGTTGAGCAGCTCGAACATGACGTCGGGTGCGCCGGCGAAATGGCGTTCGAGGGCGAGCCAGAGGTCGACGAAGCGATCCTGGAGCTCGGTGGAGTCGAAGAGGGTGACGTCCTCGGGGATGTCGCAGTAGTTGCCGATGGCCTTGTGGAGATTGAGGACAGGCGTGAGGCCGGCCGCATGGCACCAGCCGACGAAGCGGTCCAGCAGCGCCAGGATGCGCTCGCGGTAGACGCCGGGACGTTCCTCCAGGACAAGCTGGTCGAAGCCCAGGCGGATGTGGTCGAGGCCCAGCGAGGCGATGTAGTCGATGTCGGACTGGGTGATGTAGGAGTCGAAGTGCTCGAAGTCACCGATGGTGAGGACAAGGCGCTGGGACAGCGGCAGGACATTGAAGCGCTTGTAGTTGGTGAGCCAGCCGCCGATGCCCATGCCCTTCTGGAGCTTGCAGGTGTCGTTTGCGTTCATCATGGTGTCACGTAGATGTAGTCTTTGGCTATAGCGTAGATGATGAGGAGGACGTTCAGGAGGGTGGCGATGATGTTCGCCATCATGGTCTGGTCGTTCAGCCTCATGCCGCTGGCGATGTTGCCCTGCTGGAAGTGCAGATTGGCCTTGCAGTACAGGATGATGGCGATGATGCTGCAGACGATGCCCAGAGGGTTCGCGCAGCAGAGCAAGTTGAGGATGCTCCAGATAAGGTACCCCCTGGAGGCATGAGGCGGCTCCGCACCGTCAGGATCCGATGGCCGGAACGCTGGCTGCGGCGCAAAATCCTTCACGTCACGCTCCGGAGGCTTGTTCTCCGACAGCGCGTAGGGTTCGTCGTCCTCCTCGGACTCGACCTCCGCCGCCGGACGCAGCACACGCGGCGGACGCTTCGGCACGTCCTCCCCGTCGTCGAACACCTCCGACGCCGGACGCAGCACACGCGGCGGACGGTCTGATGCCGGCGCGTGGGGCTTGTCGTCAACGGCTGGCCTCTGGTCGGTCGTCGGCTCGTCGTCGTTGCCCATCGACCTCTGCGCTGGCGGTGGCGGAAGCGGCGGAGGAGGCGGCGCAGGCGCGGGCGCAGGCGGCGGAGGAGGAGGCGCGGGCGTAGGTGTAGGCGGCGCGGGTGGTGGCGTCTCGGTCTTGGGTTCGGACGTTGGCTTCGGCTGGTTCCAGGAGAACTGGAAGGAGGGTGTGGGCGACGTGGGCTTCGAGCCCTCGTCCTGCTTGGGGGTGTTCCAGGAGAACTGGAAGGAGGTGGGCTGCTGGGACGGCGACGTGGCGGAAGACGACGACGACGAGCCGCCGCTGAACGAGGGCGGCTTGAGCGACGTGGGGCGCATCGAGGACGTCGAGGGCGGCTGGGCGTCCGCCTGACAATGCGGGCAGACGCTGGCACCGGCGGGTATCGAATGGCCACAGCGATTGCAGAGCATGTTCGGGTTCCTCCTGGCGGGCTGGCTGAGGGCGTCAGTCCGAGTTCATGAACGTGATGACCGAAACCGTGATGGAGAGGACATTGACGACGAAGCAGAGGCTGTAGAGCCATTTCGCGGCTCGGGGATATCCCTGGCGCCGGCAGCAGAAGCCGCTGGCCAGCAGGGTCATCGCGATGATGCTCCCCAGCGGAATGCCCACAAACAGGTTCAGCACGCACAGCAGCGCATTGCTGGACTCGCGCAGCCACTGCAGCGTCCGGGAAAGGCTCGGCGCGGACAGCTGCGGTCGCCGCGCCGCCGTCTCCGCAGGGGCAACGTCCTGTTCGCGGACATCGCGTTCCGCCCCGACATCCGGTCGCCGATCCTCCTGTCGCGACGTCTCCGGCGCCTGGCTGGACGGCACGTCCAGCAGCAGCGACACGGACGACGGCGGCGGCGGCAACGTCAGCAGCGGCTCCGCCGCCTCGCACGTTGACGACGACGACGCACGGGGTCTCTTTCTCAAATCGATGCGGAACACCGTTCCGGCAAAGTCTTCGGCTTGCATGAAAGATGCTTCCTAATCCACAACTGCTAACTTTCTAATCCACAAAAGGCGCCAAAGGCGCAGAAAAGGCAAATGGTCAAGAAAGCCCCTGTCGAGCTGTTGTGGGGAAAGCGTGCGAGCAGGGGCTGTGTTGGGGTGGCGTCAGATGAGGTTTCGTGCGCAGCAGTTCTTGTATTTTTTGCCGGAGCCGCAGGGGCAGGGGTCATTGCGTCCGACCTTTGGTGTTTCGCGTCGGATGGTGACGCCTGGGCGCTGCGGTTCGGGTGCGCCGATGCGGTTTCCCTGGTCGTCGTAGCCGGCGAAGGGGTCGGCGGAGGTCTCGTGGATGGTCTGCTGCTTGGCGCGCTGGCGTTCGCGCTCCTGCGAGGTCTCGGAAATGGGCGGCAGCGGTTCGGGCGTGGCGGACTCGGGCAGGGCCTCCTGGGAAGCCTGTGCCTGGGCGTTCATGGCGAAGAGCTGCTGCTCCATGTAGTGCTGGGCGATGGCGACGGCGGAGTAGCGGAAGGCGTTTTGGCAGACGGCCTCGTTGATGGAGGAGATGAGGAGCGAGTAGATGTGGAACGCCTCCTGCTTGAACTCGTCGATGGGCTTCTTGCCGGAGTAGGAGCGGAGCTGGACGCCCTGACGGAGGGCGTCCATGTTGTCGAGGTGCTCGAGATAGAGCTGGTCGAGGCTGTCGAGGAGGATGAACTTCTTCTCGATGAGCTTGGTCATCTCGTTGTCCTCGGGGCCCTGCTGGGTGGTGTAGGCCTCCTCGATGACGGCGGTGATGGCCTTGGCGAGGCTTTCTGCGGAGTCGAGATGGTCGGTGAAGGTGGTCTCGGGGATGGAGACGGGGAAGGTCTGCATGAGCCAGTCCTGGAGGGGCTTGAGGTCGGGGGCCTCGCCCTTGCGGCTGGAGACGAAGATCTCCTCGCAGCGGGTGACGATGGTGGTGTAGATGTAGTCGAGGACGAGCTCGCGCGGGTTCTCGGTCATGATGATGTTCTTGCGCTGCTCGTAGATGGCGGAGCGCTGGGAGTTGACGACGTTGTCGTACTCGAGGGTGCGCTCGCGGGCGGCGAAGTGGGTCTCCTCGACCTTGCGCTGGGCGTTTTCGATGGTCTTGTTGAGGAAGGGATGCTCGAGTTCCTCGCCGTCCTGGAGTCCGAGCCGCTCCATGAAGGAGGTGATGCGGTCGGAGCCGAAGAGACGCATGAGGTTGTCCTCGAAGGAGACGTAGAAGCGCGAGGAGCCGGGGTCGCCCTGACGGGAGCAGCGTCCGCGCAGCTGGCGGTCGATGCGGCGCGAGTCGTGGCGCTCGGAGCCGATGACATGGAGGCCGCCGACCTCCTTGACGCCGGGGCCCAGCTTGATGTCGGTGCCTCGGCCGGCCATGTTCGTCGCGATGGTGACGGCGCCGAACTGTCCGGCGCGGGCGACGATTTCGGCCTCCTGCTCGTGGTGGCGGGCGTTGAGGACGTTGTGGACGATGTGGGAACGGCTGAGGATGCGCGAGAGGAGCTCGGAGACCTCGACGGAGATGGTGCCGACGAGGACGGGCTGTCCGCGCTTGTGGCAGTCGATGATCTCCTCGATGATGGCCTTGTACTTTTCGCGCTGGGTCTTGTAGATGCGGTCGTTGTAGTCCTTGCGGAGACAGGGGCGGTTGGTGGGGATGACGAGGACGTCGAGGCCGTAGATGGTCTTGAATTCGTTGGCCTCGGTCTCGGCGGTTCCGGTCATGCCGGCGAGCTTCTCGTACATCCTGAAGTAGTTCTGGATGGTGATGCTGGCGAGGGTCTGGGTCTCGCGCTCGATGGTGACGTTCTCCTTGGCCTCGAGCGCCTGGTGGAGTCCCTCGGAGAAGCGGCGTCCCGGCTGGGGGCGACCGGTGAACTCGTCGACGATGACGACCTTGTTGTCGGCGACGACGTAGTGGACGTCCTTCTCGAAGAGGCAGTAGGCGCGGAGGAGCTGGGCGATGTTGTGGATGACCTCGGACTTGGTGTCGAAGTCCTCCTGTGCCTCGCGGCGCCTCTCGATTTTCTGGTTCTCGTCGAGGGAGGCGTCGGCGTCGATTTGGGAGAAGATGTCGGGGAGGGAGGGGATGATGAAGGCTTCGGTGTCGCCGGGTCGGAGGAACTGGCGGCCCTTTTCGGAGAGGTCGGCCTCGTTGTACTTCTCGTCGATGGCGAAGTAGAGGCGGTTTTTCATCTCCTGGAGGAGTCCGCGGTTGTTCTGGGAATGGAATTCGGCGTCCTTGCGTTCGAGTGCCTTGCGGATGGCGGGCTTCTCCATGAGCTTCATGAGCTGCTTGTGCTTGGGCATGCCGAGCTGGATGAGGGCGAGTTTGGTGTAGGCGTCGTCCTCCTCCTCGGGAGTGCGGTCGTCGCGGTCGAGGATGGCCTTGGCCTCGGAGGCGAAGGTGCCCATGAGTTCGAGCTGCTTGCGGTAGAGTTCCTCGACGGCGGGCTTGAGCTTGTCGAACTGGTGGGTGGACTTGGGCGCGGGGCCGGCGATGATGAGCGGGGTTCTCGCCTCGTCGATGAGGATGGAGTCGATCTCGTCGATGATGGCGTAGAAGTAGTCGCGCTGGACGAGTTCCTCCTTGGAGGTGGCCATGCCCATGTCGCGGAGGTAGTCGAAGCCGAATTCGGAGTTCGTGCCGTAGGTGATGTCGCAGTTGTACATCTCGCGGCGCTCGGCGGGCGTCTGCTCGTTCTGGATGCACCCGACGGTGAGGCCAAGCCAGCGGAGGACATGGCCCATCCACTCGGAGTCGCGGCGCGCCAGATAGTCGTTGACGGTGACGAGCTGGACATTGCGTCCGGTGAGGGCGTTGAGGTAGAGCGGCATGACGGCGACGAGGGTCTTGCCCTCGCCGGTGGCCATTTCGGCGATGTTGCGCTGATGGAGGGCGATGCCGCCGATGATCTGGACGTCGAAGGGAACCATGTCCCAGGTGAGGACATGGCCAGTGACCTCGACGGAGGTCCCCTTGAGGCGTCGGCAGGCGTCCTTGACGGTCGCGTAGGCCTCGCACATGATGTCGTCCGTGGTCTCTCCGTTCTGAAGCCGCTGCTTGAATTCGGGTGTCTTGGCCTTGAGCTCGTCATCGGTCAGCTTCTGGTACTCCTCGGCAAGCTGATTGATGCGTGACACAAGCGGACGGATTTTCTTCAGCGCGCGGTCATTGCGGCTGCCGAAGAGCTTTTTGAGAAACCATTGTATCATGAGCGGACGTGGGTGACGTGATGGGTGGACGAAAAAACGAACGCGGCACGAATGCCGAGGAAAAGAAGCAAGCTACACCCGCTCACTTGGAGCCGGGATGGTCGATGGCGAGTCCCTGGCGGCAGAGGGGGCAGTCGTCGGGGCTATAGGTCTGGAGGTCGAGCTTGAGCAGTGCCTGGAAGGGGACTCCGAAGTCGATGGGCTCCGAGGAGCGGTCGACGAGCACGGCGACGCCCACGGGCGTCGCGCCGAACGAGCGGACCAGGTCGATGGTCTGCTGGACACGGCCGCCCTTCGTCACGACATCCTCGGCGACGAGGACGCGCTCGCCCGGCTTGAGCGTGAAGCCACGGCGCAGGACGAGGTTTGAGTTGTCGTCCTTCTCGGCGAAGATGGCCTTGACGCCGAGGGCGCGTCCGACCTCCTGTCCGACGACGATGCCGCCGATGGCGGGGGAGATGACGGTGTCGATGGCCTGGTCGCTCCACTTGGCGGCGAGTTCGGCGCAGAGCTTGGCGGCGATGACGGTGTGCTGCAGGACGAGGGCGGCCTGGAAGTAGCGGTTGCTGTGGAGGCCGCTGCGAAGGAGGAAGTGTCCCTCAAGGAGAGCTCCGGTCTTGGCGAAGTCCTGGAGAATGTCGTTCTGCTGCATCTTGGTCGTTTCCTGTTGCCAATCTGATTTTAGCTATTATAGTTGAGGACGTGCACAGTGACGTCATTAAAAATATGTATGCAATAGGGGTTAGTCAATATAGCATGAAGGGCAGTCATTATCAAGGACGGCGGCGGATATGGGCTGGGTTCCGCGGCATTTTGGTGTGCGGTCTGCTGGGCTGTGCCGTGTCGTCGGCGCTCGAGGTCACGGCGCCGGAGGCCAGCGAGCGGTGGACATCGGCGTATCTGCTGATGGAGGAGGGCGGACGGCTCTGGCAGACGGACGACTTCGCGGGCGCGGCGACGCGATACCGCGAGGCGGCCGTGCGGTTTGCGCTGCTGCAGCGTGAGCATCCGGAATGGCGTCCGGAGCTGGTGTCGTTCCGGCTGGAGTACTGTCGGCTGAAGCAGTCGGAGTGCGAGGCGGAGCTGGCGAAGGCGGGAACGCAACCGGAGGACACGGACGCGCTGCGCGAGCATCTGCAGACGGAGCGCGAACGCACGGCGAGCCTGGAGCGGCGGCTGGCCGACCTGGAGGCGCGGCGAACGCGCGAGACGGCGGCGCTGCGCGCCGAGCTGGCCACCGCACAGGAGACCGCGACGATGCGTGAGCGTGAGGCCTCGCAGTTGCGCGGAAAGCTGGCCGAGGTGTCGCTGGCCAAGGCGCGTCTGGAACGCCAGGAGACACGCCGCGCCGCCGCGGACGGCGAGGTCGAAAAGCTCCGTCAGGCGCTGGCCACCGCCCTCGCCGAGCGCGTCGAGCAGGAGGAACGGGCCATGGCCGCACACCAGGAGGCCGAACGGCTCCGCGCCGAGATGGAACGACAGCGAAAAGCCCTGACCGCCACCAGCGGCGAATGGGAACGCGAATTCCGACTCCGACCACTGACGATACCCCAGGGCGTCTCCCGCGCCGCCGGCGTGCGGTTCTGGACCTCGGCCGCCGCTGCGCCGGGCAGCGGTCTCGTGGAGGCGCTGCTGGCGGCACACTGGGAGGAACGCGACGGCTCGCGGGAGGACGCCGCACAGTGGCGCGCGGCGGCTCTGGAGCGCGGACGCGCGCTGCTGCCGCTGTGGACGGGGCTGTCGCGAACCTGCCTGGCGCAGGGCGAGCCTCGGATGGCGCTCGCCCTGGCGGCATGGGGCGTCGCCTGCGCCCCCGAGGATGTGGCGGCTCTGACGACGCTGGGCGCGGCCTGTCTGCAGACCGGCGAGCCGCAGGCGGCCGAACGCATCCTGCGGCAGGCCGTGGCGCTGTCGCCGACAGCCAGCGAGGCGCAACTGTGTCTGGCCGCGCTGCTCGCGCAGCGTGGCGAGGCGCATCGCGCCGAGGGACGACGCTGGTATGAGGCGGCCCTGCGCGGCGGCGCCAGCCGGGATGGCGTCCTGGACACCTACTACGGTGTGAAGTGAGGAGAAGACGGACATTCGAGAATGGACAGGCATGTTTGGCATAGGAACACGAGGGGAAAGGCGATGAAGGGACGTTTGCGTTTGGCGTGGTCGGTGGTGGCGCTGTCGGTGCTGCTGTGGCCGGGGCTGGCGTGGTCGCAGCAGAGCTCGGCGCGCGCGGAATGGATGGTCGGCTACAAGCGCATGGAGGATGCCGACGCCGCCCAGGCCGCACGCAAGGGCAGCGACGCGCTCCGCTACTACCGCGAGGCACTCGAGACGTTTGAGCGCGTCCGGCGCAAGTACCCGACCTGGAACGCCGCGCTCCTGAACTACCGCATCGGCTACTGCAAGGAGCAGATTGACAAGCTGGGGCAGACCGTCGGCGACCAGACCGGCGGACTCGACGCGCAGGCGCTGACCAAGCTGACCAAGGAGCAGTATGTCACCATCGGACGGCTGTCCGATGAGCGCAAGGCCCTCCAGAGCCGCGTCGAAGTCCTGACGGAGTCGCTGGAGCGCGCCCGTGGCGAGGCGGCGAAGATTGCGGCCATCGAGACGAGCAACGCCGCCCTCACGAAGCAGAACGGCGAGATGAAGGAGGAGCTGCGGCTGCTCGGCCTCAAGCTGGGTGCCGCCGAACGCGAGGTCGTGCGCCTCAAGGGACAGGAGGGACTCTCCGAGGAGCTGCGACGCGTCGCGGCTGACCTGAAGCTCACGGCGGCGCAGTTGGCCAGCAGCCAGGAGGCGCTCGCCAAGGCGCGCCTCGACAACGAGGCGCTGGCACGCCAGCAGCGCCTGGCACAGCAGACACATGAGCGACTGACCCAAGAGCGCACCGACCTCGAGATGGCCCTGAAGGTGGTCCGAGAGCTGGCGCTGGCGCGAAAGCGCGAGAACGAGTCGCTCCAGGCACGCTATCTGACGCTGGAGAAACGCGCCGGCGACCTGGAGACGGCGGCGACACGGCAGGAGAAGGCGCTGCTGGCGGCAAACGAGCGCGCGCTCCGCGCGGAGCAGTCGGAGCAGGCGCTGCGCGCACGGCAGGCCGAGGAGAGCGAACGCGAGCGCCAGGAGCACTCCGGTGAGCTGAAGGTGCTGCGCGAGTCGCTGGAGAAGCTGGTGTCACGCGAGGGCGGAACGGAGACGGAGCAGCAGCGACAGACGCTGGAGGCGCTGGCCGTGCGCCTCGAGCAGAAGGACGCGGAGCTGTCACGGCTGGCACGGCGGATGGCCGTGGCGTTCACCGAGCGCGAACGGCTGCTCGCGCAGGAGGAGGAACTCGCACAACTGCGACAGCAACTGCGCGGACTGGAGGCCGAACGCGACCGACAGCGCGCCATCGCCCTCACCAGCCAGGAGAATTTCCTGACGCTGAAGGGCGAGGCAGACCGGATGCGGGTGCAGCTGACATCGCTCGAGCAGCGCTGCCTGACGCTGAACGAAGAGGTCGTCAAGTACCGCGGCATGCGCGAGCGCCTCGGACTCGGCGAAGACAAGGGCAAAGACGACCATGGCGCCGAGGAGCGACTGGGCAAGGCCGCCCAGGACGTCGAGCGCCTCCAGGCGCGCCTCGACGGACAGATGTCGCTGGCACGGCGGCAGGAGGACGAGCTGAAGGCGCTCCGCGCCGGCAAGGCGGAGCTCGAGACGGCGCTGGCGCAGCGGCAGGAGGCCGAGACGGCCGCCGCAAGGCGCGCCGACGAGGCCGCACGGGAGGTCGCCACCCTCAAGGGACGCGAGGCCGACCTCACACGCCGCCTGCAGACGCTGCAGCAGACGCTGCAGCAGGCGCGGACGGCGGAGACGGCGCTGAAGGGACGCGAGGAGGAGCTGGCGACCGCCCGCAAGGAGCAGGCCACTCTCCAGGAGCGCGTCCGGCAGCTCGAGAAGCGCGAGGCCGAGATGCTGGCCACACAAGTCCGCGAGCACGGCAAGGACGTCGAGGCCATCGCCAGTCTCGAAAGCCAGATGGCACAGCGCAGCCAGGAGTCACAGCGCCAGAACGAGACCGTCAAGGAACTCCAGACGCAGACCGAACGCCAACGGCAGGAGCTGGAGCAGCTCGGACAGGAACGCCAGCGGCTCGCCGGACAGCTCGCCGAGCAGGAGACACGACGCCAGACCCTCGAGGCCGAGGCCGAACGGCTCCGCAAGGCTCTCGACGGCGCACAGGCCGCCTCCCAGCAGCTCGACGCCAAACTCAAGGCCGCCGAACAGCTCACACAGACCCTCAAGCAGCAGCAGGCCGAGACCGCCGACAAGCTCGGCGCCGCCGACGGCATGGCCAAGGCTCTCGTCAAGGCCGAGGACGAACAGCGACGCCTCACCGCCGAAGTCCGCCGACTGCGCCAGCAGTCAGAGCTGCTCCAGAATCAGCTCAGCGAGGCCGAGGTGAAAAGCCGAACCCAGCAGAAGCAGCTCGAGGAACTCCGCTCCGGCAAGGACAGCGGACAGACCGCTCAGCTCGTCCAGAAACTCCAGCAGGCCGAGGCGCGCGTCAAGGCCCTCGAGGGTGTCCTCTCCGAAGGCGGCACACTCCCCGCCGAAACCGCTCCCAAGACTCCCGACAGCACCGCCAAGGAACGCGAACAGGCCGCCACGCTCCAGATGAACGCCGCCCTCCGACGGCAGAACGAACTCCTCACCAAACAGAACGCCGAACGCTCCGAACGCCTCGCGCAGCTCCAGCGGCAACTCGAGGAGCTCGCCGGCACACGACAGGCCCCCGCAGCCCAGGCCAGCAACGCCGTCAAGGCCGCACAAGCCGCCGCCGAAGCCGCACGAGCCGCTGCCGAGGAACGCATCGCCACCCTCACCGCCGAACTCGCCGTCCTGAAGGCCCGCGTCGCCAGCGGCGACGCCACACAGACCGAGACGGACGCCCCAACCCTCCAGAGCGACCGCGACCGCCGTCGCCGCGAACGCGACGCGCTCGTCAAAGGCTATGTCGAACAGGGACTCGACGCCGAACGACAGGGACGCATCGAGGCCGCGCGCTGGAACTACCAGAAGGCACTCTCACTCGTCGCCGACAACAAGACCGCTCTCCAGCGACTCGGACAGCTCGCCTACGGACAGGGCGACGACATCAGCGCCATTCGCTTCCTCAAGCAGGCCTTCTATGGCGACCCCGACGACGTGAAGACGCTGTTTGCGCTAGGCTACTCCTACGCCCGCCAGTCACAGGCCGACTGGGCCGTCGCCACCATGGGACGCGCCATCTCACTTAACCCGGACAACGCCTCCATGGCGCGCGTCTACGGCGTCACCCTCATGCAGCTCGGATGGCGCGACGCCGCCGAACGCGAATTCCGACGCGCACTCAAGCTGAACCCCCAGGAGCGCGACGCCGCGTTCAACCTCGCCGTCCTGCTCGCCTCCACCGCCTCCGAACGCGGACAGGGACTCACCCACGAACATCTCCGCCGACTCCGCGAGGGAACCCGCAGCGTCGCCAAGGGCAACGACCGCGAGGCCGCCAAGGCCGTCGCCACCATGCTCAACTGGCTCGAATACGGCGCCAAACAGGCCGACGCACGCCGCGCCGAGGCCCGACAGTGGTACGACACCGCCCTGAAGCTCGGCGCCGAACCCGACCCCAATCTCGAAAAAAGCCTCCGCTAAGACAAATCCACAAAAATGATGTCCACAAAAGACACGAAATAAGCAAAAGAATGAGTCTG
>CALZPA010000099.1 GCA_945827525.1 uncultured Lentisphaeria bacterium
GCCTGCCAGACCTTGTCGATGCAGGCCTGATCCAGCGCCAGCGGATCCAGCGAGGCCAGGACGCCGATGTCATGCATGTCCGGCTCCGCAGGGTTGGCGTTGCAGTCGCAGTCGACGCTCAGTCGGTTCATCACGTTGATGAACGCGACGGCGCGCCCGCCTTCCATGGCCTGGCAGACGGCGAGGGCGGCCTCCCCCATCGCCTCCAGGAAGGGAATCTGCTCGCCGATCCAGGGATTGGTGTCGCTCTTGCCGCCGGAGTGGATGATGGCCTTGCCGGACTTCTCGGTGCTGGTGCCGCTGCCGAAGCCGATGGAGAGGTTCTTGAGCGCGCCGCCGAAGCCGGCCATCTGGTGTCCCTTGAAGTGCGAGAGGACCAGATAGGAGCCGTAGTTCCGGAAATGCGAGCCGACATAGGCCTCCTTCAGCACCTTGCCGTTGACGGGAAGCGTCAGGTATCCCTCCTCGTCCAGGAGGTCGAAGGGGGCGATGTCAAGGTACCCGCGCTCCCTGACGGCCTGATGGTGCATGGCCACGGTGGCGCGGCTGCCGCCATAGGCCGTGTTGCACTCCACAATCGTGCCGTCCAGCATCCTGACGAGCTTGCCGATGAGCGCGGGACGCAGGTGGTTGGTCCTGGCGGACTCGCCGGTGCTGATCTTCACGCCGATCTTGCCGGTGGGCTTCCAGCCGAGAGCCTGGTAGATGCGCACCAGCCCCTCGGGCGAGATGTCCCGGGTGAAGTAGACGACCGGAGCGTCCGTGTCGCTCACCTCATGGCTGATGACGGTCTCCTTCACGGAGGATGTAGCAGTCCGGGGCGGCCTGGACTCGACGCAGCCGAACAGCATGACCGTCATGGCCACAGTCATCCAAAAGTGTCTTTTCATGTCTGTCTTCTCCCTGTGGTGGGTTGATTTCGTGTTTCGCAGTCACGGCTGACTGTGACTGGCTGTCGCCTTGAGATAGTCGCGGTCGGTGACGGGTTCGAGCCATTCGGTGTGTCCGCCCTCCCCCGGCGCCTCCATGGCCAGGTGCTGGAACCAGCCGTGCGGCCCGGCCCCATGCCAGTGCTTGACGCCGGCGGGAATGTTCACCGTGTCGCCCTTGCGCAGCAGCCGGGCCGGCTTGCCCCATTCCTGATAGTAGCCCTCGCCGGCCGTGACGACGAGTATCTGGCCGCCACCGCTGCGGGCCTGATGGACATGCCAGTTGTTGCGGCAGCCCGGCTCGAAGGTCACGGCGCTGATGCCCACCTGCTCTGTGGAGACGGGGGCCAGGAAACTGCGGCCGATGAAGTACTGCGCATAGGCCACATTGGGTTCGCCGACGGGGAAGGCAGACCAGTCCGGCGGCAGGCGGCTCGGATCCTCGGGACACTGGACGCGGGCGACAATGGCCTTCGCCTGCGCCTCCGTGATGCCGTTGACCTTCCCAACCTCGATGTGCGAGGACATCTGCGGCGCCGTCTCGGGACGGGCCGCCAGCGCGGCGATGGTGGCAATCTCGCGAGTGCGCCAGTCCACGTTGTCGCGGGAGAAGATGTCCCCGAAAAGGTGGGCCTTGAGATACTCGTCCAACTGCGGATGGAAGTCAAAGAGCGGCCCGCTGACGGGACGTCCGCAAAGTCTCGTCTGGTTGTCCGTGCCGACTTCGATGGCCCTGCCCGACGGCGGCGGGCTGGGCAGGCGCCCCTCGGCGGGACGCCGCTCGCCGGCGACCCGCATCAGCGTCGACGCGGCGTTGAGGGCACGGGGAAAACCGCAGTAGGCGTAGAGCTGTCCCACCAGCTCCTTCGCCTCATTGAGGGTGAGTCCCGCGTCGAAGCCCGCGTTCAGAGCGGACGAGAGCGCGGACTGGTCCCCGTGCGCCGTGGCCGCAGAGACATCGACGATGGCAAGTTCCTTTTGGGTCAGAGGTGTGGTCTCCATGGCAAAGGCTCCTTGTAGGGTTAGCAGGGTGACGGAAAGGATAAGAATGTTCTTCATGGTGGCTACTCCCGGATGTGGCGCCGCCGAGGGCGCCGTGTTGCTTACCTGGGGCGTCTTGGTCAGTCGGTTCCCCTCACGGCAATCCGCTCCTCGACGAACCGCTCCAGCTCCCTCACGCCAGACCGGACGGACGCGCCGAGGAAAGCGGCAGGCGGCAGCACCGTCGACTCCGGCAGCAGCTCCGCGAAGTCGCGCCCGACGCGCTGCATGCCGCCGCCGCCATGGGTCTGGAAGACGCAGACGGCCTTGCCCTTCAGACCCTCGCGGTTCTGCGTCACCCAGGTGCGGACGGGCGGCGCCATCGTGCCCCACCAGTTCGGCGTGCCGACGAACACCACCTCATGCTTCCCCAAATCCAGCCCCTTCAGCGGCTGGATGGGACGCAACGTCTTGGCCTGGCACTCGGGCCTCGCCTCCCGTGTGCAGGTGCGGAAGTCCGACGAATAGGGCTTCGCCGCCCTGATCTCAAAAACCTCCGCCGACAGCCGCCTCGCAATCGTCTCCGCCGCAAAGCGCATGTTGCCGTCCGGACTCCACGAGAAGAAGACCACCACCGCCTTGCCACGCTCCAGCGCCATCGGCGTGCCATGAGCGTCGTTCCCCACCAGTCCCGTCAGAATTCCTGCCATCATGATGCCTCCTGCTACCATGCGTCTCATGTTTCCTTCCTCTTGCCTCTTCATATTGGTTGAACACGCGCGTCATCTGCCCTTGTTGGCAGAGTCGCCTGACGACTTCAGGTTCATGGGGTTGTAGTGATCCGGCGTCTTGCCTGCAAGCAGCTCCTCGTAGTAGCGCTTCTTGTACTCGAGTATCTCCATCTGGCGGTTCAGCTCATCCAACTGCTCCCGCAGCTTCCGCTCCTGAGCGCTGATCATGGCCGCACGCGCCGGAATGGTCGAGTCGCCCTCGCGGCACATCTCGATGTACCGCCGCACCTCCGACACCGGCAGCCCCGTGGCCCGCAGGCAGTGCACGATCTTCAGCCAGGCCAGATTGTAGTCCGAGAAGCGACGGCTGTTGCCGACGGTCCGCTCGACATCGGGAATGAGCCCCTCATTGTCGTAATAGCGGATGGCATACGGCGTCAGCCTCATCTTCTCCGCCATCTCCTTGACCGTATAGCGGGGAGTGCGGTCGGTCAGCCCCGACAAATCGTCCCTACAGCTTCTCTTCTGCATCTTCTGCTCCTTGTGCATGCGTTTCGTGCTCATCACCTGCCCCCAGACAGAGGCCCTCTGCCTGTCACAGACCATACGCTACACATTACAGTTACTGTAAGTCAAATCCCCCTGCTCCCTTTTTTTTCGCTGGTTCCGCACCCCACGTCCGGCTCTTTCTCCACAGTGCCACTCCGTCATCACCAATGATGCGTTCCTGTTATTTAGTGTGCGCTCGAAATGGTGGTGAAAATCGACTCAATCGAGAAAACTGCGCCGCGAAACGGCCCTGTCCCGACGGCGCCCTCGCCGTCGGGCGAAAAGTGACTCTATCGACAAAACCGCGCCGCGAAGCGGCGCCTGTCCCGACGGCGCCCTCGCCGTCGGGCGAAAAGTGACTCTATCGACAGAACCGCGCCGCGACAGCGGCGCGACCCCCCGGAAGGCAGCCAAAGAGATTGAGCCCCGGAGGGGCGACCCGCGCCGCGAAGCGGTGTCCCTTTTGCCGCCTCGCTTCGCTCGGTGGTGCCTGGAAACCCTGTGAGCCTTTCGCGGAGGACGCCTAGGGCAATGAGCCCTATGGGAGCAATGAGCCCTATGAGCCCTATGAGCCCTATGAGGGGGGGAAAACACAAAAAACAACACAAAACGAGAGCGACAAGAGAAAAAAACGCCGAGCGAAGCGAAGCGGGAAAAAGCGACGAGCGCGCGAGAAAAAAGAGGCGGCAAAAGCGTCCTGCGCAGACAGGGACGGAAGTCCCTTATGAAAATAGCTTATTATGATTTATTATGATTTATTATGATAATTTTAATCAAAATTTGCAATTCACAAAAATTGGCATTACCTTAGGCCCGGGGGCCAGGCGGAATGCCCTCTCCCGGGGCGTTCCGGGAGGGGGGGCGAGGCCCGTTTTGGGCCCCCGTCCTGCGGTGAGTTGCCCTCGTTTCTCTCCTGGCTGGCGAGCCCCATCGTGCGCGGCGGTTGCAAAAGCGAAACAGGCACTATATTATTAGAGTATTTGGAGGCGCAAGGTCGCCTGAGCGACGCCTCCATCCACATTATTCCCAGCACAGCAAGGAAGCATGATCATGAAGCACAGCCTGTTTCTGTTCTGCCTGCTCATCGCCTTCGGGACACTCCAGGCGGCCAACGCCATCTACCGTGACTCATCCGGACGCTCCATCGGCACCGCGAGCACCAGCAACGGCCGAACCACCTACCGCGACCGCTCCGGACGCTCCGTCGGCACCGCCGTCACCCAGCCTGGCGGACGCACCATCTACCGCGACCGCTCCGGACGCTCCATCGGCACCGCCGTCACCCAGCCAAACGGAACGACCACGTTCCGCGACGCCTCCGGACGCTCCGTCGGCACCGCGCATCCCTCCCCCAACGGCAGCAAGACCATCTACCGCGACCGCTCCGGACGCTCCATCGGCACCGCAACCACCCAGTCCAACGGCTCCGTCATCTTCCGTGACGCCTCCGGCAGACAGGTCGGCACCGCCTCCAGCGGCCAGGCACTCCCACCACCCGACACCATCTTCTTCAAGCCCTGATGCCTTCCTGCAACGCCCCCTTCAGCGCCTCTGGGCCATCCTGGACCGACCGCCCATCCCCGTGCGCACGAGGCCGACGCGCCATACAGCTCCTGGCCGCCGCCGTATTCCTGGTCCTCTGCGCCTTCGGGCTGCGACACTATCTCCAGGAACGGCAACGGCAGGTCGTCAGCGAGGAGCAAGAGGAGCAGCTGCAGCTCTTCATCCGCACCTACAACCAGGCGCAGCATCGCCTGAGACTCGGGCTGCAGCGGCTGCAGGAGCTTGAGACGGCTCTCCACCACGCCCAGGACGACCAGCGTCCCTCCCTCATCGGCGAGCAGCTGGAGCTGCTGGAGCAGACGCTTCAGCCACTGCTGGAACGGCATCTCGCCCTTCTCCGCGGCCTGCCGCCGAACCTCACCGAACACCTCAGCCTGCCGCCGGAGCAGCTCGAGCAGACGCTCCTGGGGCAACTGGACGACATCCGCACCGTCCGCGAACTCAAGCAGCGCCAGCTTAGGCAAGGCACCTCGCACCGCCCCGCACCAAACAGACTCTGAGAAGAGCATCCACCCACATCATCCACGACGCAACATCCTCCATCCGACTGACATGAGCAACGACCAGAACGCCAGCGCCGCCCAGCGCCCCCTCACGAAGCGCGAGAAGATCATCAACGCCATCCCCCTGGCCATCGTCCTCGTCATCGCCGTCTACTTCGCCTACTCCTGCCGCCACAGCCAGGAGGTCGCGTCCGCCACCAACGCCTTCGTCACCCGCTATCAGGACCTGAACAATGACTTCAACCAGCAGCTCCGTCGCTTCCTCGACGGCGAGATGAGCCCCGCCGACTACCGCGCACACCTCCAGACCACCGGCCTGAAAGCACTCACCGACCTCCAGCGCGACTTCAAGGCCCTCCCCGAGGAGAGCCGGGCCGCCATCATCTGCCTCAAGGAGGCCGAGAAGCTGCTCGAACGCAAGATCGAACTCTCCCAGACCATCATCGACGCCCCAGGCGGCGACGTCGACACGGAGAAGCTCATCCCCAGGCTCAAGACCATCAACGACCTCCAGAACGCCATCCACGCCGCCGCCACCGCCACCAACTGACACCCCACGCCCATCCCATCATGCCGACGCTCATCCAGACCGCCCTGCTGCTGCTCCTGCTGGCGCCCCTCTGCGCCCACGCCCAGCGCCTTGTCAAGGTGCGTTCCCTCCGGCATGACACCGCCGAAATCCGCGCCACGCTCAGCGACGCCGCCGTCCCGTTCCATGTCCGCTTCGCCCACGGCGACCGCCTCCTCGCCGACCTCGCGGCCGACGACAGCCGTCCGCCGCGCACGCTGACCATCACCATCCAGGAGCCCGACGGTCCCCAGCGCCATCAGCTCCCCTGGCCCCACGACGACCTCCGCCCCGGCCAGACACTCCTCCTCCGCCGACACGGCTCCGTCCTCGACCTCGCCACCCCCCAGCGGCTCATCGCCCGCCTCCCCGCCACCCGCCCCTTCAAGGGCGACCTGCTCGCCGCCGCCGACCGCGACGGCAACGCCTGCATCGCCAGCCCGCAGTACCAGAGACTCCTGCCCATCACCTTCGGAGACGACTTCATGCGCACCGAGGAGGAGGCCAAAAACTGGGGACTCTGGAACCCCATCGCCGGCTCCTGGCGCATCCACTCCGTCATGGAACGCATCCAGGACAACCCCTCCGCCAACATCCGCCCAGGCAAAATCCCCTCCGCCGACCGCTCACCCAACCCCTTCACCCTCGACGGGCACGCCGACGGCGACACCCAGGAGGCCATCATCGTCACCGGACAGCCCTACTGGCATGACTACACCGCCGCCGTCACCCTCCGCCCCCGACACGCCACCGCCGGACTCGTCTTCGCCTACCGCAACCGCGACAACTTCTGGCGCGTCACCTGGACACTCGCCTCCACCGGCACCAAGGACGCCCCGCTCCAGCTCATCCAGCGGCGCGACGGCAAGGACATCAGCCAGACGAAGACCCTCCTCCCCGGACGCGCCGACAACTGGTGGCGCCTCGCCGTCCAGCTACGCGGCACCACCATCACCGTCCTCCTCGACGGCTCGCCCGTACTCACCCACACCTCCGACCAATGTCCCGAGGGCCTCATCGGACTCTACACCCGGGGAAATGTCCCCACGGCCTTCGACGACGTCAGCGTCACCTCCACGCACCTCACCGCCTTCTCCACCCACACCACCGCCCGCGACGGCTGGCGCCCCCTGGACGACACCCGCCTCCAGGCCACCGCCCCCAACGCCACCCGAACCTTCGGCGGCGACACCTGGCCCGTCCAGCGCTGCCGCACCACCATCGAACACCGCCAGCCACACCAGCCGACCGGGCTCGCCTGCGGCCCCGACGCGCGCTTCCTCGCCGCCTGCGCCTCCAACGGCGCCACGAGACGGCTCACCCTCCTCGACCGCGCCCGGAACATCGTCCTCCAAGAGCTCGAACTCCCCCACGCCGCCACCACCCGCCTGCTCCTCGACACCACCCAGCCCCACACCATCGAGGTGCGCGACGGCGAGACGCTCGTCCTCCGGCACAGCGCCCCCGACCTCCCCGACCTCAAAGGCCCCATCGCGCTCGTCGCGCTTGACGGCCAGGCCACCGCCTCGCTCCCCGAATTCTTCGTCGAGCTCCACCGCGACTGGGAGCAGCCCGTCCACATCGAGCGCTTCGCCAACGACCCCTTCATGCAAGGCTGGGCCTCGTCACGCTATGTCTGGACTCGCCTCGACCCCACCGCCAAGTCCCTGCCCGCCACCTTCCTCTTCACCGGAGACATCTACGGCGCCTTCGCGCTCAAGACGCCCCTCCTCGACCGGCTCCGCTACCGCTTCGGCAGCGACATCCCCGACGACGAGAACGGCTACGAGCTCAAAACCGACCTCCACCCCGACCAGGGAACCGCCACCGTCACCCTCTCCCGCGCCCGACGCCCCCTCGCCACCGCCACCCTCACCGGACTCAAGCTCAGCGTCCTTCCCGGAACCCAGATCATCGACGAGAAAATCGGCGCCCGCCCGCGCACCCCGGACACCCGCTCCTGGGGCACCGTCACCCTCCATCGCGACGGACATCTCCTCTGGCTCGAACACCAGGGGCAGACCGTCCTCTCCGCCCTCGACCCACAGCCCCTCACCGGACGCGCCTGCACCGTCACCCTCCACGAGACCATCGACTTCATCCACATCGACCTCCGCCGCGAACACGTCCGCGACTACCTCTTCGAACGCTCCGAACACGACTGGACCGCGCTCGGCACCTGGGAAGTCACCAACCGCTTCGCCTGCGACCCGCGATGGTCCCACATGAACGGCGAGTCCTTCGGCACCGCCGCGCTCTGGAGCAAATTCGCCCTCGACGGCGACTTCACCATCGAGTGCTTCGCCGGCATGAGAATGCGCCAGGGCGACCTCAAGGAGAACGCGCGCATGAGCTACCCGCGCGTCGGCGACATCAACCTCGCCTTCCAGGCCGACGGACACGACCTCTTCTCCGGATACAACCTCATCATCGCCGCCTGGGACCCGCAGTGGTCCGAAACCTGGACCCAGCTCCGCCGACGCGGCGACATCCTCGCCCAGACAGCCCGCGAGCTCATCCCACGCGGACGCCTCCACGCCCCCAAGACCCGCCCCATCGCCCTCGAATGGGACCCCGGCAGCCGCCCCGTCCATGGCGCCTGGTATGCCCTCAAGCTCCGCCGAACCGGCCCGCGCTACGAGGCCTGGTTCGACAACCAGAAAATCCTCGACGTCACCGACCCCAACCCCCTCACCGCCCACCGACGGCTCGCCCTCTGGACGCAGCACAACTCCATCGTCCTGGCGCGCGTCAAGGTCAACTACACCCGCATCGCCAACGTCCCGCCCCAGCCGGACGCCCACTCCGCCCCCCTCGCCGAACGGCTCGCCTCACAGACCACCGTGCCCGCCAGCCACCAGCCGACCGCCGCCGACACGCCCCACGCCTGGCATCGCCACCTCATCCCCCGCAACGGCGACCAGAGCCCAGACATCCACACCTTCCCCACCGCCTCCCCGCTCGCCTCCGCCGTCCTCCTCGAGAACGTCAACGCCGGCGGCGACTTCGCCGTCCGACTCGACATCGAGAACAAGAACGAGCTGCTCGACACCACCTGGCTCGAATTCGACTGCGCCTTCTCCCCCGACGCGCGCTTCAACCTCTACCTCGAACCGTCTGAACCCGTCATCGAACGCGCCTTCGTCACCATCACCGGCCCCGACCACAGCGCCCCAAACCTCCTCCGGCTCGGCAAGGCCATCCTCACCCCCATCCCCGGCAAGACCACCGCCGGACAGCCCTGGCACCATGTCGCCATCCCCCTCGCCGCCCTCGCCCGAACCGCCCTCCCCTTCCTCGACAACCCCGGACTCGACCGCCTCGAGATCGGCATGCTCCACGAGGGCTACCTCAACGCCGGACTCGACGGCAACCACCGAGGCGCCTGGCTCCTCATCGACCACGGCTCCCTCACCACCATCACCCCACAGCAGCACGACGCCCTCCCCAAGGACGAACAGTTCCACCTCCGCCCCCGCACCCCGAAGCCCAACCAGCCCTGGAGCCTCGGCGCCATCGCCGTCGACTTCAAGGGCCACGACGCACTCTTCCCCAGACTCAAGGGCATGACCCTCGACGCCAACGGGCAGCGCATCCAACTCTCCCCCCTCAACGCCTCACTCAACGGACGCACCCTCACCATCACCCACGCCTTCAACCCCTTCACCACGCCCGACGTCACCTTCACCCTCTCCGGGCACCATCCCGTCTCGCAGCTTCCCTGGCAGCACCAGTGGACAGCCTCCCTCGACCCGAAGGCCGACGCCACCCCACCCACCATCCCCACCGTCTCCCCCAGCCACACCCGCCTCGCCAGCCTCGACGCACCCGCCTCCGACATCCTCTCCCACACCCGCCAGTCATCCGACACCTACTTCGACCTCGCCCCGCGAACCGACATCCCCTCCCTTCCCGCCGTCACCGTCACCACCCGCTTCCCCGGCTCCAAAAACACCCTCAAGGTCAACCACCGGGGCCTCGACATCCGACGCGTCCCCTATCTGCTCGCCGACCTCCTGCTCTCTCCCGAGGCTCTCATCGGACTCACCGTCCAGACCTCCGCCGGAAACGCCCACACCGCCCTCAACAGCCACGACCTTCCCGCTGGCCCCACCAACCTCAAGCTCCCCGCCGACGGACACTGGCACACCGCGCAGTTCAGCCTCGAGCCGTCCTCCTCGGCCAACACACCGCTCAAGGCCATCACCTTCGGCGCCCACAGCTACTCCGGCGCCGCGCCCGGAACCCGCTACGCCGTCTCCAACCTCCGCTTCGCCCCCTGCGTCTCCGCCTCGCCCGCACGCCCGCTCACCCTCAACTGGACCAGCCACGACACCGGTGGCATCGCCCGATACGCCTGGTCCTGGTCCGCCTCCCCACAGGGCACACCCGACCACGAAACCACCCAGACCTCCCTCACCTTCGACAGCCTCCCCGACGGACTCCTGTTCCTCCACCTCCGCGCCCAGGACCGCAACGGCAACTGGAGCCCCACCGCCCATCTCCCCTACCTCATCGACAACACCAGCCCAACCGCTGCTCCGGACTCCCCCGGCGCCGCACCCACCACCCTCACCGCAACCCTCTCCGAAACCTGCCGACCGCTCATCGCCGACAAGGCCACCCTCACCCTCACCCTCAACGGCCAACCCACCAAGACCCGCTTCTCACCACGCGACCTCACCTACGACGACCAGACACGGCACCTCGTCCTCAACATCTGCACGGCCGCCAGCACCTTCGGACAGACTCTCGCCGACCACACCGAATTCGTCGCCACCCTCAACGGACTCACCAACCGCGCCGACACCCCACTCCCTCCGCTCACCTGGTCCTGGACACTCGACCGCCGCGCCGACACGGCACCTCCACCGCCTCCGCTCCTGGGCTTCCCCGGACACGACAAGCCGCTCACGCAGCCGCTCCTGCACTTCGAGGGCGACACCCCCCTCCGCCCCTACGCCCCCCAGAACATCACCGCCATCCTCACCGACGACCTCTCACAGTCCCGCTGCCTCCAGGTCTCCTCACCCGCCGGCGAACCCTGCCTCATCCCCCTCAACCGCCAGCCCATCGACCTGAACAGCATCCGCTTCCTCCGCTTCCGCTGCCGACTCCTCTCCCCCAAGACACGCATCAACCTCTATCTCCGCACCTCCGCCGGACTCAAGTCCATCACCCTCAACGGCCCCGAGGACAAGCCCGCCATCGCCCACTGCGACACCATCACCACGGACGGACAGTGGCACACCGCCCTCATCGACCTCCACCAGGATGTCCTCGGCAAAATCGGCGACGAACTCAAGGGCAAGACACTCTGGCGCCTCAGCATCGGACGCGCCGACAAGCCAGACGCCCCTCTCGACTTCCGCCTCGACGACATCGCCTTCGTCCCCACCGTCCCGCCCGCCCTGCTCGTCAGCCTCAACGCCCGCGACCCCTCCGGCATCAGCGCCGGCGCCTGCTGCGTCCACCCCGCCGACCAGGACGGCAACCCGCCGCCGCCTGACCATCACCCCCACGACTGCCCCCACGCCGTCACCTCCTATCCCCTCTGCCCCCTCCTGCTCCCCAGCCAGGGACTCTGCTTCCTGCAGGCCTCCGTCCGTGACGGCGCCGGCAACCTCTCCTCGCCCATCAGCATCCCATTCCACTGCGCCGGCGCCCCCGCAGCCCCCACGCGACGCCTGGACACCGCCGACCTCACCCCGCGCAACTGGCTCGTCCTCGACCACCGGCGCGGCGACAGACCCGCACGGAACGTCCACCGCCTCCAGCCTCGCCAGGGCGACGCAAACCCGCTCCTCCTCCATGCCACCGCACGCAAGACGACACAGGAATTCCTCCTGGTCACCCGAGCCGACGGACTCCCCGCCAGCCGCCTCGCCCACGGCCTTCAGGCCGAACTCCTCACCATCGGAGCCGGCACCATCCAGCCCGTGCTCCTCGACCATCAGCGCCGCATCATCGCCCAAGGCCGCACGACCAGGCTCACGCCAACCTCTTCCTGGCAGAACAGAGTCACCTTCGACTTCACCACCACACCCGCGCAGCCACCCGAATTCGTCGGCTTCCTCATCGCGCCACAGGCACGCCATCCCCTCCTCCTGCTCCTCAACAACATCACCCTCGCGAACTGACGGCAGTCCGTAGCTGCCAGACCATCCATCCACAAACAAATTTCTCGTCAAATTTCTCCGCTCAGGTGGAAAAATGCCAAGATGAAGCTATATTGTTAGTTCAGCGCCGTCGTCTCCCTCGCGCCGATGACGCTCCATTCTCGTGTTCATTTGACTGATTTTCAGTTTCATCCCCTGATAAAGCAAAGAGGTATTCACATGGCAACCAGTACTTTCCGCAACAAGAACGAAGTCCGTCCGAAGAAGCAGGGTGCCGCCAAGCGCAAGCGCATCAAGGATCAGAAGAAGCGCCTCATCGCCCTGGGCATGAAGCCCGAGAACGTCGAGAAGATGCAGAGCAACGAGCTCCGCGACTGGCTCCGCCGTCCGAAGCAGACCAAGGCCATCCTGGAAGCCGCCGCCGCCGCCAAGGAAGCCTAATCGGCCACACTGGCTGCCACCACACTCATCACTGGCAATCCATGCCAATCCAAAGGGACCTCGGTCATCCACATGACTGAAGGTCCCTTTGCTTTTCCTTAGCCCCCTAGAAATTCTAGCGCCTCTAGAGTTTCTAGAGTTTCTAGAGTTTCTAGAGTTTCTAGAGTTTCTAGAG
>CALZPA010000100.1 GCA_945827525.1 uncultured Lentisphaeria bacterium
TCGGCCACGGGGACGGGATGTAGGTCGGGGTTGGGGTGGGGGTGGTGTCCTCGGCCATCCTGGCCCATCCGCGTCGGTATGCCCTGAAGATGTTGATGCGCATGGTGGTCTCACGTCAGAGTATCTGGTCGATGGTGGCGTGGGTGCTGCCTGCCGCCCTGAAGTAGGTGATGAGCCGGGTTCGTCCCGTCTTGGCGGAGAAGCGCTCGCCCATGGCGATGACGTCGGCCTCCCCCAGGACTTCGATGATGAGGGAGGTTCCGTCGGGGGCGTCGTCGAGGTCGGGGGTGTGGATGGTGATGGTCTGGCTGCCGGAGATGGTGAGGAGGTGGTAGTCTCCGTCCTCCCTGCTGGGGTGGTAGCAGTAGTCCTGGGGGACGGCGCGGAAGACGGAGACGGGGGTGTCCTGCGAGACGCTGGAGGAGGTGGCGTCGGGCGGGGTGGCGCGTACGCCGGTGGACTCGCCGTTGACGCGCCAGTATCCGTCCTCGTCGATGGAGATGACGGGCGCCTCCGGGCGGAAGTCGATGACCTGCGGCTCGCCGGAGCCGATGCGGAGCCGGAGGTAGCGGTCGTCGGCGGCGGGGACGGGGTGCCATGGCTCCTCGATGGGGGAAGTCTCGTAGCGGAGGACGGTGTGTCCTTCGCCGAGTGCGTAGGAGACGACGATGTCGTGGGAGGAGTTGGCGGGGTCCCGGAGGTAGACCTTGGAGTCGGAGGGCCCCGGGACGGGGGACCAGGCGGAGGTGTCGGAGGGTGTGGCGGCGGCGGGGCCGAAGAGGACGCGCCAGGTGACGGGGAGTGCGTCGTCGTCGGCGATGAGCTTGTTGACGGAGGACGGGGTGCCGTCGTCGCGGATGCAGCGGAGGTAGAGGGCGTTCCTGGCGGTGGCGTAGGCGTCGGTGGCCTTGTCCTGTGCGATGGTCTTCCAGTCCGCGTCGGCGGCGGGGTTGTAGCGGGCCTCGACCTCGATGGCGGGTGCGGAGAGGGGGAAGGCTGGGCCGTAGGAGAGCCCTGCGTCGGTGGAGATGCGGGCGTAGCGGTCGGTCTCGAGCTGCCTGTCGTGCCAGGAGTCGGTGGGTGAGGCGGTGGCGGCGAACTGGAAGGCTGGCGAGGCGGCCTTGCCGTCGCGGGCGACGAGGGCCCAGTGGTCGTCCTGGTCGGCGTCGGCGGGTGGGATGTTGGCGAGGTTGGCGTCGTGGCGGGACATCCAGGAGGCCGAGCCGTGTCGGACGATGGACTGGGCGGTGTAGACGGTGGAGGCCTTCCAGTCCCCGTGGAGGACGAGGGCCTTGCCGTCGCCCCCCCTGGGGAGGGTCAGGTTGAGGACGTAGCCGGTGGTGGTGGGGTTGAGGGAGGCGGCGGCCTCGGCGCCCGCCTCGACCGTGCCGATGGTGAAGATGGGCGCGGCTCCGTCGGCGAAGGTGGTGGGGATGGTCATGTTGAGCCTGTAGGTTCCTGGTTTCTCTGGGTCTGGCACGATGTCGATGGCGAGGGGGCCCGCGGAGATCTCCCCCGCGACGATCTCGGGGGTTCCGCCGCGGTCGCCCTTCTCGCCCTTGAGTCCTGCGGTGGCGTCGGCGACGGCGGCGTTGACGAGTGCGGCGACCTGGGCGGAGGTGAGGTACTCGGGGTCGGACTCGACGGCGGGGGGGACGTCGCCGGGGAGCCAGATGCGGTTGCGGACGGTGACGGGGAACTGGGCGACGAAGGTGGTGGCGCCGTCGGCTCCGTAGGCGGCGACCTCGCAGGTGACGGAGATGGTGTGGCGGGCGGCGAGGATGTCGCGGATGGCGGGGAGGTTGAAGTCCGGGAGCTCGACGGTGAGGAGGGTCGCGTCTCCGGTGTCGTCGGCGCGGATGCCGTCGAGGCGGATGATGCGGGGGGCGGTGCCGGGGTCGTAGTCGTTGTCGACGGCGAGGGAGAATGAGGCGGCATTGAGGAGAGCGCCGGGGGGGAGCCTGGGTAGCTGGCCCGCGGCGTCGTCGGGCTCGTCCCGGAGGTCGAGGACGAGGGTCGTGGGGCAGCCGAGGGTGACGGTCGGCTGCTCCGCCTGGGCGCCGAAGCGGTCGAGCCAGGCGGAGCCGGTCGCCGAGACGGAGAGGATTCTGGTTTGCGAGGACATGGTGTCGGTCTATCCCTTGGGGGTTGGCGCCGTCAGGCGGTTGGGGGGGTCTGGAGGAGGTGGAAGCAGGGGCCGAACCAGAGGTGGTAGAGGTTCCCCGGGGCGTGGTCCTGGGCGATGGCGAGGTCTCCGCCGGCGTCGCGGACGATCCTGCCGATGAGGTGGTAGCTGACGTCGGGGGTGGATTCGGGGGAATTGGGGAGGGCGACGATGTCGCAGACGGCGGGGACGGCGTGCCCCTCCGCGTCGGTGGTCTCGTCGGTGAAGCGGAGGAGGATGAACTCGGGCGCGTCGGCGGTGCGCCGGAAGGCGGCGACGGTGAAGGGCTGGTTGTTGACGTGGGCGACGCCGGCGGTGGCGCGGGCGGCGTCGTGGTCGTCGGCGACGAGGTAGTGGAGGCGTCCCTCCTCGGGCTTGCGGGTGTCGTCGGGGAGGATGTGGAACATGCCTTTCGGGGAGGCTGAGGCGGCGCGGGCGGTGGCGGAGATGACGGTGCCGTGTGGGGTTGCGTCCAGGTGGATGCCGTATCCGGCGATGGGTCGGAGCCGGCGGATGGCGCGGTGCGCCTGGGCGATGGCCTGCAGAAGGTTCATGGGATCTCGGTGGTTGAGGTGATGGCCGCGTCGGCGACGGCGGAGACGGTGGAGGTGGAGCCCTCGTGGCGGGCGGCGGTGGTGATGCCGTAGGCCTCGGCGATGGCGGTGGAGCCCTGCCCGGAGGCGGTGGCGGTGGCGGTGATGGCGACCCTGGCGTTGGCGAGGGTGGCGGTGGCGGTCCCCCTGGTGCCGTGGAGGAGGGCGTAGGCCTTGGCGACGTGCCCCCTGCCCGCGCCGGAGACGGAGACGGTGATGGAGAGGCTGACGTCCCATGGCGGCATGGGGTCGGCGTCGGGTGCGTCCCGCGGCGGGTTAATCATGGGCGCCTCGACGCCGTAGACGCCGTAGACGCCCCTGACCGTCCGTGCCGGGTCGCCGACGACGTGGCGGACGGCGACCTTGACGCGGAGTGAGCCGCCGTGGAAGACGAGCTCGTCGCCGGTGGGCGCGGGAGCGGCGGCAGTCCTGGCCCGTGGGAGGACCGCGGGCGCGGCCAGGGAGAGGACGGCGGGGGTGGCGGAGCTTGCGCTCCGCTCGGAGGTGGCGGCGTTCTTGCCGGCCAGCTCGCCGCCGGAGATCTCCCCCCCGTCGTCGACGGGGAGGCTGCCGATGCCATCATCATCATCCTGCTGCTCATCGTCCTCGCCTTCCTGCTCCTCGTCGTCCTTCCATCCGCCGCTTCCGCTGTTCGGCCCTCCTCCTCCGCCTCCTCCGCCGCCTCCTCCTCCTCCGCCGCCCCAGCCTCCTCCGCCTCCTCCTCCGTCGCCTCCCGTGGCGTCGTCGCCGCTGGTCTCCTCGGGGAAGACGATGGCGCATTCGCTCGCCAGGACGAGGTTGCAGTCCTGGAAGACGGTGGCGCGGACATTGCGGAGGATGGTTCTCCCGATGGGGTTCCTGGGGAGGAAGGCCAGGTCGATGTGCCGGAAGCAGACGCCGCGCAGCGATTGCAGCATGGCTTTGGGCGAGCCGTCGTCGGTGGCGTCTCCGGTGAGGACGACCTCGCCGGAGGCGGCTTCGCCGTCGATGTCGGTCAGCCTGATGTACGCCCTGTCCGTCCCTGGCCAGGGGACGATGTCGAGGTGCCCGCGGAAGTCCGCGCCGCGTCCGTCGATGGGGCCATCCAGCTCGATGGGGCGGATGTGGAGGCGTACTCTGTCCATGCAGAGCCGGGCGCAGAACTTTTTCAGGGCTTCGGAGGCGAGAGGCTGGTCGAGGGAGTTGTAGGGGTGTTCGCGGGAGCCGTCCCCGCCGTCGGGTGCGGCGGGGTCGAGGAAGAGGTCGAGCCGTGGGTAGAGCTCGGGGAGTCGGGCGTCTGGCGGGGTGTGGGCGGCATGGCGCGGCGCGGCCATGACGGGCATGAGGAACGGGCGGAGCCGTCTGGGTAGGGGCAGGCGGTTGTCGGCGGGCATGGCGTCAGTATCCTCCCTCGATGTCGTCCCAGTTTCGCTGCCCGACGAGGGACTGGTTCCAGGTGCAGCGCCTGCCCTTGAGGGCGCAGGAGTTGGCGATGCCGAGGAGGGTGCGGGAGACCTTGAGGAGTCTCGTCTTCCCGTCGTTGTCCGTGACCTCCTCCAGCCTCTCGTCGACGAGCCGCCAGCGGTTGTCGCCGCCAGGGAGGGTGAGCCAGGAGGGGAAGGAGCGGACGGGGATGATGCCGGAGAAGGTGCCCCAGGTCTCCATGGTGTGGTCGCTGTACCGGATGTGGTGGACGGTGGAGGCGGAGAGGAAGCGGTGGGCGAGGGGGAAGGGCTCGTTGCCGTTGAGCTTGGCGAGGGCCTTGGCGAGGGCGTCGTCGCCGTCGTCGAGGCTGCAGCCGGCGAGTTCGGCGAGGTACATGTAGTTGGAGGGGTCGATGGAGTAGTCGGAGTAGGTGACGGCGACGGAGTGCTCCTGGCGGAGCGTCTTGCGGGAGGAGAAGCCGTAGCCCATGCGGCTGGCCCTGACGGCGACCTGCCAGGGTCCGGCGGGGGTGAGGAGGGTCGCCTCGATGGTGTCGACGACGTAGAGGCGGTAGGCGGCTGGGGGCGCGGAGAGCCCGCTCTGGGGGAGTCGGTCGTAGCGGACGGGGAAGGTGGCCTGGGCGAGGTTTCCCCTGCCGTCCTTGTAGGGGGCGTAGAAGACGGCGGAGAGGGTCACTCCGGAGACGTCCTCGGAGACGGTCCATGGCTCTGACAGGGTGAGGTTGTCCCAGCTCATTTGGCGAAGGCGGTGTAGAGGGCGCAGAGGATGGTGACTGCGGCGATGAGGTACTGGATGATGGCGGCGGCGCCGGTGCCCGCGGCCAGGTGCGCCTCCAGGCGCTTCTCCAGGTCGGCGTGCCGGTCGATGAGGCCTGGGTGGCCGTTGCCGTAGAGGGCGCGGAAGTCGCTTTCCATGCGGGAGCGGATGGTGGCGATGTCGGCCTCGATGCGGGAGAGGCGGTGCTGGTCGCTGGGTTCGGTCATGATAGCTGGAGGTCTGCGTTGAGGGAGTTGGCGATGGTGGCGAGCTGCTGCCGCATGGCGTCGATGCCCTGGCGGACGCCGGCCATGGCGGCGGCGGTGTCGGCGGCGGCCCTGGCGGTGCGGGCGATGTTGCCGGCGGTCTCCCTGGCGTCGTTGGCGGCGGCCCTGGCGGGTGGCTCGGCGGCTGGCGCGGGGATGGTGGCGCGGATGCGGTCGGCGTCGGCCTGGGCCTCGTCGGCGGCGCGGGAGCGGCGGCGGCGCGCCCGCATGATCTCGTTGTAGTTGTGGCGGGCGACCCTGGCGTCGGAGCCCTCGAGCTTCCGTCCCCTGCCGTCCCAGCCGAGTCGGCGGTACTGTTCGGCCTCGGGCGCCCATCTGCGGTCGAAGCCGGCGAGGGCGTCCCGCTTCCCGGCGGCCTTGCGGACGGCCTCGTCGAGGGCGACGGCGCGGAGCCTGGCGCCGACTCCCCGGTCGAGTGCGGAGGCGGTGCCGGAGGCCATGGCTGCGGTGGCCCTGGCCATGGTGGCGGCGGCGGCCTTGACGCCCTCCTTGAGGGGGTCGGCGACGCCTTCGGCGGAGGCGGCGGCCTGGACGGCGGCGAAGGCTCCGGAGACGTTGGCGGCGGCCTTGCCCATCTCCCGCCGGAAGACGGCGAACTGGCGGGCGGCCTCGGGGTCGGGCGCGTCCCAGCCCATCCGGCGCTCGTACTCCTTCATGGCGTTCTTGTCGAGCGAGAGGAAACGCCTGGCGTTCTCGTCCGTGTCCCCCGGTGCATACCCCTGGGAAGCCAGCGCCAGCTTGTTCTTCTTGTCCAGCGCCTCGTTGTAGATGGCAATTCTGGCCATTCTCGCCCGGTCGAGGCTGGCGGTGCCGAGGAGTTTGGGGAAGAGGCTCTCGAGAGCCATGACGAGGTCGTCCCGGAACTTGGGCGAGAAGGAGAAGAGGACGCCCTTGAGGAGGGCGACTCCGCCCTTGAAGGAGGAGTAGATGGCGGAGCCGAGGTTGACGAGGACGTCGGCGAGGGTGCTGTTCTCGGCCATGGCGGAGAAGAGGTTGGCGACGGAGCGGACGGCGCCGGTGAGGAGCTGCCCGAGGGCTGACCAGCTGGCGGCGAGGACGCCCTTGAGTCCGTCCCAGGCGACGCCGAGGGTGTCGAGGAGCCCCTGGCCGATGGCCTTGGCGGCCTCGACGGAGGCGGCCCTGCGCCCGTCGTCGGCGAGTCCCTCCAGGAGTCCGACGGCGCCGGCGAGGGTGGCCATGGGCCCGGCGAGGACATTCTCCCAGTTGACGGTGCGCAGGACGGCGCCGAACTTGGAGAAGGCGGCGGAGAGACGGTTGACGAGGGCGGTGGCTGGCCGGAGGGCGCCGGCGAAGCCCTCTCCGAGGGCGTCCTTGACGGCGCCCCTGAGCTGCTCCAGGGCGCCGCCGAAGGTCCCGGCGAGTCGGCGGGTCATGCCGCCGTAGTTGGCCTCGATGTAGCGGAAGACGGCGCTGAGGGCGCGCTTGGGCTGGGTGAGGAGCTCTCCCTGGCGTCCGAAGCGGACTCCGAACTGGGAGAGCTTCTCGCGGGTGATGCCCATGCGGGAGAGGGATTCCATGGCCTCGCCGCCGCGTCCGGAGGCGAGGTAGTTGAGGGAGGTGACGACCTCGCGGATGGAGAGCCCGAAGGCGGCTGCGGCGTCCCCGGCGAGGCGGAGGCGTCTCATGCCGTCCTGCGTCCAGAGTCCGAAGGCCTGCATGGCGGAGCCGGCGGCGACCACCTCGTCGGCGTTGAAGGGGGTGGCCCGGGCGTACTCCCTGAGCTCGGCGAACCTGTCCCTGGCCTTTTCGGAGGACTTGAGGAGGACCTGGAGCTGCATCCTGTACCGCTCGAACTCGGCGGCGGGGGCGAGGAGGGCCATGGAGGCCCTGACGGTGCCCCAGGCGGAGGCGACGGCGGCGAGGGCGCCGACGGCGACGCCCCTGAGGAGGGAGAAGGACCTGGCCAGCAGCCTGACGGGGGCGAGGACGGCGGAGGCGACCCCCCTGGCGAAGGAGAGGACGCCCTTGAGGACGGAGGTGGCGACGGAGGCGGCCCCGCGGAGGACGCCGGTGACGGCGCCGAGTGCGCCGGTGGCGGTCCTGGCGGCGGCCTGCCTGGCGGGGGAGGCGGCGGCGGCGTGGGCGGGCGCGGCGGGCGCGGGCACCCTGACGGCGGCGGCGGTGTCCCGCAGCTTCTCCATGGCGGCCTGCACCTGGGCGATGCCGGAGAGGGTGTCGCCGAGGGACTGGCCTAGCGTCATCTCGATGGTGAAGGGTGCGCTGGATGGCATGGGGTGCGGTCAGGTGGCTGTGGGCTGGGGGGTGAGTGCGGAGGTCTCGGCGGAGAGGGCGCGGCGGTAGTCCTCGGCGGCGATGGGGACGCCCTCGTCGTCGAGTGCGGCGAGCTCGACGAGCTCGGGGGGCGCGTCCCAGGGGAGGCGGGCGGCGATGGCCGCGGCGGCGATGGCGCGGGTCTCGGCGGCGCACCGCCAGCGGGTCTCGGGCGAGGGTGGCGCGCTGGCGAGGACGGCGGCGAGGGCGGCGTGGACGATGGCGGACAGGTCGGAGTGCGGGACGCTCAGGTCGGGGCGCCCGCCTCGGTAAAATCCAGGCAGCCGGAGCCGAAGAGGCACATGCCGCGCAGCTCGGCGACGCGGGCGACGGGGACGATGGCGGCCAGCTCCTCGGCGTGGTCGCGGTCGGAGCCGGCGGCCATGAAGCCGGCGACGAGGAAGTCGCCGACGGCGGCGACCAGGGCGACGGAGGCGGCGTCCGCCTGGCGCCTGGCCTGGGCGAGGGCCTCGCCGGCGGCGGCGACGGCCTCCTCGTCCGCGGCGTCGGCGAGCCGGTCGGAGGCGAGTGCGAGCCTGCGGAGGGCGACGTTCTCGGCGACGTCCCGGTCGGCGATGTCCTGGAGGCGCCGGATGAGGTCGGGGCAGGCGCGGGCGGAGGCGAACTGGGCGTGGATGACCCCGGCTGGGTCGTCGGGGTCGCGGAGGGTGATCTTGAGTCCGATTCCTGGCTTCATGGGGTGGTTTCCTTAGTAGCTGGCGGCGCAGCCCGAGATGGAGATGGTGGACTTGTTCTCGCGGGTGTCGTACTCGACGGAGACGATGCCGGAGAAGGTGCGGATGGCGGTGGGGGAGCCGTCGGGGGTCTGGACGAGCTCGAAGGTGAGCTCCTCGGGGAGGGTCGGCCAGACGTTGCCGGCGTCGTCGGGGGCGGCGGTGTCGAGGCTGCGGTAGTCGCCCCTGGCCTCGCAGGAGGCCTCGGGGGTGATGGCGTTGCGGTAGTTGTGGATGAGGCCGTCGGCGGTGGTGACGGCGGAGTCGTCGCCCTTGACGGAGATGGAGCCGGAGCCGTAGACGAAGGCGGCGGGGGGGATGAGGACGGCGGAGCCGCGCTTCACCTGGTTGAACGGGAAGGTGCAGGCCATGGGTGCTGTGTCTCCTTATGCTCTTGCTTTGGCGGTTCCCTTCCAGGAGATGGCGGCGGTCTGGACGCTGTCGCCCTGGATGGTGGCGTCGAGGAGGGCGGCGTGGGACTGGATGCCGGCGTAGCGGCCGTCGCCGGAGACCTCGACGTCGCCCTCGCCGACCTCCGAGACGACGGAGAGGATCTCGGCGACGGTGTGCTGGAGGTTGGCGGCGGTGGCGGCGGTGACGACGATCTCGCAGGAGCCGTTGAGGGCGATGCCGGCGCGGGCGGAGGGGATGGTGCCGCCCCCCCTGTCGTCGTGGCCTCCGCCGACGCGGACGGTGCCCGGGATGGGCGAGACGGTGATGGAGGTCGAGCCCCTGGTGAAGGTGAGGGTGTCGGGCATGGTCAGTAGTCCTCGACTTTGAAGGTTAGAAGGATGGCGGCGGCGGAATCGGCTCCGGTGTCCATGGGCTCCTCGGCGTCGGCGACCCAGTGCTCGGTGACGGGGTGCTCGGCGGTGGCCTCCTGGGTGATGGCGTCGTCGAGGGCGGCGGCGACCTTCCTGGCGGCGTCGAGGCATCCGTGGAGGGCGGGGGCGACGGCGGTGGAGTGGCGTAGGAGGAGGAGCTGGAGGGTGGAGACCCTCCTGGGGGCGCCGAGGGTGAATTCGGAGCCGGCGTAGAAGACGATGGCGGCGGTCCTGCCGGCGGCGGCGGTGAGGGCGGCGGGGATGGCGGCGGCGAGGCCGTCGAGGGAGGTGGAGGGGTAGACGGTGGCGTGGCATCCCGCGCCCTCGGCGGCGGCGCGGAGGGTCTCCTCCAGGTCGGGGATGGGGCGGCAGGCGTCGGTGTAGGGTGCGGGCATGGTCTGCTAGGTGATGGCGGTGAAGGTGTCGATGGCGTCCCTGACGACGCGCTCCAGCTCGGCTCCCTCGGGGAACCAGGGGTCGGGCCGCTGGACGACGCGGCGGCGGAGGGCGAAGAGGGGCGTCGCCTTCCCTCGCTTGCCCCGCTGGCCGAGGAGGAGGTCGCCCGCCCGGAAGAGCCGGAAGCCGTGCTGCCGGGCGTCCACGGTGGACCAGCGGTGCTCCCTGGCCTTGCCGACGGGGATGGCGAGGGCCCTGCGCCCGAGGGCGCCTGGGCCCCTGCCGGGGGCGGCGATGACGCCTCCCCGGTGCTTGAAGCCGGCGGCGTGGTGCCAGGCTCCGACGGCGAGGTCCCCGCCCGTCCCCTCGCGGGTCATGACGGAGTCGCCGACGGCGCGCCAGAAGCTGCGCCCGCCCTTGCGGTAGGCGGCCTGCCTGGCGGCCTCCTCGATGGCGAAGGCGACGTGCCGGAGCAGCCGCTCGAGCTGCTGGCCGTCGGGTGAGATCCTGCCGTCGCGTCCGATGGAGAGCATGGGCTAGAACCTGTCCCAGAGCCTCCCCCAGGGGGAGAAGACGGCCTCGGGGGACTGGACCTGGATGCTGGCGGCGGCGCCCTCGGCGCGGAGGGGGTCGCCGTCGGGGAGGGCGAGGGAGATCTCGCCGGAGGCGACGCCGCGCAGGAGGCGCATGGCCTCCTCGTAGGGGGTCTGGACCCGCGCGGGCATCCTCTCGGCGAGGGTGGCCCTGTCGGCCTCGATCTGCCAGATGGCGAGGTCGAGCTCGCAGGCCGCGAGCAGGGGCTGGTCCCCGGCGACGGGGACGGCGTAGCGCGCGGCGATGATGGCGTCGACCTTGGCTGAGGCCTGGCGGAGGTACCCGGCGAGGACGCGCTCCCTGTCGTCGCCCTGTTCGGGGACGCGGGAGGCGAGGGCGGGGGAGGTCAGGCGGTCGGCCAGCTGGCTGGTGGAGGCGTAGGGCATGGGGCGGCGGCGGTCAGGGTCAGGCGGGGTTGCCGAGGTAGGCGAGGTGGGGCAGGACGAAGGCGGCTCCGCCGCGTCCGCGGCAGCCGTAGAGGAACTGGTCCTGGTCGAAGACGTTGGCGTCCTCCTCGCGGTCGCGGCGGACGAGGCGGTCGGGGGCGATGCGGTCGAAGTAGACGACCGGGCGGTAGGGGGCGCTGTCCTGGAGGAGGAGCCACTTGCCGCCGGTGATGCCGGGCATCTCCACGTGGTCGACGATGTTGTGCAGGTCGTTGGGGAGGACGGCGCCGGCGGTGCCCTGCTCCGCCTGGGGGTTGTCGAAGAGGGCCTTGACGGTCCAGCGGAGGGCGGGGCCGTGGACGAGGACGGTGGGTCGCACCTTGAGGGGGGTGCCGCCGTGGCCGCGGTAGGCGGTCATGGCGTCGTAGGCGGCCTTGAAGGAATCGCGGGAGAGGGCGGCGGAGGTGGTGTTGGCGATGGTGGCCTTGCCGTACTTGCGGTCGGCGGAGAAGAACTTCTTCCCGTCGACCCACTCGGCGGCGGCGGCCTTCTCGATGAGCTCGGTGATGATGTCCTCGGGGAGGTTGGCGGCCTGGACGGCCATGGACTCGAAGAG
Organism: uncultured Lentisphaeria bacterium; assembly: GCA_945827525.1. Classification (GTDB taxonomy): domain Bacteria; phylum Verrucomicrobiota; class Lentisphaeria; order Oligosphaerales; family Oligosphaeraceae; genus CAAGGB01. The sequence continues at coordinate 11,068 of CALZPA010000100.1, forward strand.
GGAGCCGTAGACGCCGTAGGTGTCGTCCTCGATGGCGGTGCGGGGGATGCCGTAGGTGAGCTCGAAGCGGCGGGAGGTGACGGTGAGGCACTCGGCGCGGAGGTTCTGGACGACGCGGGCGTCGGTCCACTCGCGCATGCCGGTGATCTGCTCCAGGAAGGGCATCTCGAGTCGGTCGGTCTCCATGCGCTCGACCTGGACGAAGCGCCGCCAGGCGTCGTCCCGCTGGGCGTTGTACGCCCGCAGGAAGCGCGTCGAGACGGCGGTGAAGACGGAGTTGAGGTTGGCTCTGTTCAGCTGCATGGCGTGTTTCCTTTAGAGGGTGGCGACGGCGGCCTTGCCGTCGATGATGCCGCGGCAGACGCCGGCCTTGACGGAGTTGGTGCCGGCGGCGGCCTTGACGGTGTGGTCGTCGGCGACGTAGGCGGCCTGGCCGGGGTAGGTGAGCGGGGAGGAGGCGGAGTTCTCCCAGAGGAAGGTGCCGGCGGCGACGAGGACGCTCTCCCCCGCCTTGGCGGTGTTCTCGGCGCGTCCGAGGACGACGAGGGTGGCGGTGTCGGAGGCGGGGTAGGCCCTGCCGTCGGCGGGCTTCACGGCGACCAGGGTGCCGGCGTAGATGCCCTCGCCTGCGACCAGCTCGACGGTGCGGCCGATGATCTCGGCGGTGTTGACTTCAGCGGTTGCGTTTGCCATGTCGTCAGTCCTCCTTGCAGTTGCGTTCGGCGGCGGCCTTGTCGATGTCCTCGTCGGAGAGGCCGAGCTTCCTCATGATGGCGATCTCCTGGTCGGAGTAGGCGTCCCTGCCCCCCTTCCTGCACTTGGGCGCGGCGCAGTCGGAGAACTGGGCGGCGGAGGTGGGGTAGGTGTTCTCGGGGATGCTTTTGAGGTAGTCGGCGAAGGCCTCGGGCTCCCGGGTGGCGTAGTCGGTGGCCCAGGCGCGCTGCGCCTCGACGAGGCGCCCCTCGGCGAAGGCCTGGGCGACGAGCCGCTCGGCTCGGATGCCGGACAGCTCCCGCTTCGCCTCCTCCAGCCTCTCGGCGGGGACGAGGGCGTGGATGTGGCCGTCCAGCTCGGCGAAGGTGGCGCAGCCGTGGTCGGCGAGGAGCTTCTCGGCGGCGGCCAGGGTGGCGTCCAGCGCGTCCGACGGCAGCTCGCCGCCGTCGGAGAAGGCGATCCGCTCGCCGAACAGGCGGGCGATGCGTGCGATCTTCTGGTTCATGGTGTCTCCCTTGTGGTTGGGGGTTGTCTCGTCCCCGTCGTCGGCCACGATGGCGGGGTAGGAATGGAACGCGGGCGTGTTCGTCAGCGCCACCGAGTGCAGCGCCGACGGGCGGCCGTCGCGGAACAGCAGCACCGGCGACAGGTACCGGTACTCCCGCGCCGACAGCATCGCCGCCGCGCGGGGCGTCCACGACACGTCGGCGCGGATCCCGTCGGCGGCCAGACGAAGCCCCGTCAGCCACCCGGCCGCCGGGGC
>CALZPA010000101.1 GCA_945827525.1 uncultured Lentisphaeria bacterium
TCGATTGAGTCGCTTTTCGCCCGACGGCGGGGGCGCCGTCGGGACAGGCCTCGCTCCGCTCGGCGGCTTCGCCCAATGGAACGCTCTCTACAATACATCCCGCCCTACAATTTTTCCTCCCAAGCTGACAAATAAAAAATAGCGTCCATCCGTTTTGGCAGTGTAGTGGGGGAGTACCGTCACGGGGTGTCCCGCTCTCCGTCTGGCGACGGTCTGTCCATTCGTCGTATCCACTCTCTTAATATAGGCTGTGGCTGTGTCTGGCCCAAGGAAGGTTGTGCCCATGAAGATGTCATCGAGGTCGTTTGTCCGCGTGGCGCTGGCGTGCGCGCTGCTGGCGCTGTCGTCGGTTCCGCTGCTGTCACAGGAAGGGGCGCCGTCATCGGGCTGGAAGCGTTCGGCGACGGCGCGGAAGGCGCATGGCAACTACCGGGTGACGGCGACGGCGCTGCCGCTCGAGATGCAGGTGACGTCGAAGTCGGGCGGTCGGCAGGCGCTGGTGACGGTGAGCGCCGATGCGGTGACGGTGGAGGAGGTGCTGCCGGGCGGAGGACGTCGCCGTCAGCCGTCGCGGTTTGTGGCGTCGGGCGCGGTGGCGTCGGGTGCGCAGGAGGTACTGCTGAAGGTGCGTGACCTGGACTGGTCGGTGTATGTGGGCGGCTCGCTACGCGCCATCGTCGCCGCGCCGTTCGTGCTGCCGGGCACCATCTCCGTCCGTGCGGGTGCGCCGGTCGGCAAGGACGCGAAGTTCCTGCCCGTCCCCGGCGCGAATTTCGTGACGGACTTCATGATTGAGGAGGGGGCGAAGAACGAGCTGGAGCCCTGGACCATTCAGACGGGCGGCTGGCACCTCCACACGGCGCTTGCCCAGGCGCTCGCGCGTCCCGAGACCAGCCAGGCCGACGCCAAGCGCGCCCCCCTCACGGCCGACAAGAGCCCCAACTTCTACTCGCTCAAGGGCGGCGGCAAGAATGTCGACAACGTCATCACCGCCGGCTACGAGGTCTACGACGACTATCAGATGACCGTCTCCATCCAGTTGGACGACGGCGAGGCCGGACTCGTCTTCTACCATCGTGACGCGCCGGCCGCCGAGGGTCAGAAGCCCGACCCCGCCAAGGCCGAGTTCTATGCGTTCACGCTGCGCATGAACCGTCCCGCGCCGGGCATGAACGAGGTGCGCCTGTGGCGTCAGCGCGCCGGCCAGCGCCAACTGCTGGCGCGCGCGGAGGTCCCGCTGTTCAAGAGCCAGTGGTATCTGCCCGGCATCGCCGCGCACGGAGACGAGATCATCTGCTACCTGGACCACAGCGAGCTGTTCCGCGTCCGCGAGCCGCTGCCGCCGGGAGGCAAGTTCGGCATGTTCGCCAACACGCCCGAGGAGGTCCGCATGGACGATGTAGCCGTCCGGCCCTATCTCGTCCCGAGGCTCGACACGCCTGACCATCTCGCCTACCATCGCCTGGCCGCCTCCGGGAAGGTCGACGTCAGCGGCAAGGACGCCGTGACCGTCGCCCTGGGCGCCGACGGCAAGGGCGCCCAGCTCCTGCTTGGCCGCACCCACAGCGAGAACCTCGTCTTCAGCGCCGATGTCCGCCCCAGCGGCAAGACCTGGAACGTCGGCCTCGTCGCCGGCTGGCAGGGCGACCAGGCGCCGAGACTGGTCTTCACCGTCCAGCGCGCCGCCGATGGCGCCGAGACCTACGTCCTCCGCGAGCAGACAGGCTCCGGCTCCCGCGACCTCTCGTCGCTGACCCTCCCCGCCGCGCAGAGCCCCGGCGGCGGCTCCGACGCCGCCTTCACCCTCATGGCCGACGCCACCGAGAAGGGCCTGATCCGTTTTCTCAAGAACGGCCGCACCGTCCTCATCCACGCCCTGCCGGACGCGCTGACGGGTGCGTATGGCCTGGTCGCCGCCCCCGGCACCGCCCTGACCGCCAGCAATCTCACCCTGGACAGCGACCGCGGCGTCCTGAAGGAGCTCAAGCAGAAGAACCCCGTCTTCGAGCACGACAGCTTCATGCGCCACTGGGCCTCGCCCGAGGGACAGTGGATCGCCGGCAAGGGCGACGCCCTCTGGCACAAGGGTGACTTCTTCGGCGACTTCCGCATGACCATGCCCTGCATCCCCGGCTCCGACCTCCATCTCGCCGTCGCCGACGACCAGACGGACGGCCCCGTCTCCGTCGCCATCAACGGCAACTCGCTCGTGCTGCGGCTGGCCGAGCCCAACCGCGCCCAGCCGCTCGTCCGCACCCTCCCGCTCACCCCACCGCAGGGCAAGGGCGTCGACGCCCTCGACTACACCCTCCATGCCGAGGGCCATCAGCTCTGGATTGTCGTCGGCAAGGACATCCTCGTGCGCGAGTCGCTGGCGCAGCCGCTGCGGACGTTCGGGACGCGCGTGCGCGTCAAGGGCATGAGCGTCGCGCAGTTGGCGCGGAGCCGCGTCACGCGCAGCAACGTCATCGACGAATTCTTCAACGAGTCGCCGTTCGCGTGGCTGCAGAATGGCGGCGACTGGCAGATCATCAACCGCTTCCAGTGCACGCCGAGCTGGTCGCACATGATCGCCGAATGCTACGAGACCATGGGTGCGTTCTGGCGCAAGCAGGTCTTCACCGGCGACATGACGCTCGAATTCTACGCCGGCAGCCGCCATGGCTCCTACGACTGCATGGGCAACCTCAACTGCACCATCATGGCCGCCGACAACACCGCGAACAGCGGCTACACCGTCGCCTGCACCGAGTGGGACCAGAACCTCTCCCAGAACTGGACCACCATGTACCGCAACGGCGTCGCCGTCCAGAAGACCGACGCCTACCTCGTCCCCCGCACCCGCAAGGGACTCTACCGTCGCATCCTCAACCCGCTCATCGCCCAGGGACGCCCCTACCATGGCGCCTGGTACTACATCAAGCTCCGCAAGATCGGCACCAAGCTCGAATACTGGTTCGACGACGAGCTCGTCATGACCTGGAACGACCCGAATGTCCTCCGCGAGGGACTCGTCGGCATCTGGACGTTCATCCACAGCATGACCCTCGCCCAGATCAAGATCACCTACGACGGCGTGCGCACCCGTCCCGTCCCAGTCCGGATGCTCCCCCTCGAGGAGCCCAAGCCGCCCGTCGCCAAGCCCCTGCCTGTCTTCCGGACGACGCTCAACGGGCTGCCCGTCAACACGCTCGACGCCCCGCGCTGGAACGTCAACGACACCGTGGGCCAGAGCGTCCGTGAGGCGTTCATGGCCGGCGGCGCCTCCGCGCTGCTCCTCCGTAACCGCCTCGGCGCCGGCGACATGATGATGCGCCCCACCGCCAGTCCGCTCCTCCCCATCGACGACATCGCCGGCTGGCGCTTCGCCGCCAAGCGCACCGGGAAGGCCCAGTTCAACTTCTACTATGACCTCGGCGTCAACAACGACAAGGGCGTCTACCAGGCACAGCGGCACCTCTACGAGCACATCAGCGGCGAGACCTTCAGCGAGGGCTCCTGGGTCATGACCGGACACAGCGAGGTCAAGCCCGCCGAGGACATCCGCGCCGACGACAGCGGCTGGACGGAGGTCGTCGCCTGGCTGCCCTCGCGCCTCCGCGCCACCCTGAACCGCAAGAAGGGCCTCGTCCGCCTCGTCGGGTTCGGCCTAGCGCAGCGCGACGCCATCCAGAACGGCATCTGGGGCAACGCGCCCGGCTCCGCCTACGCCATCGCCCAGTTCGCCGCCATCCGCTACGGCACGCCCACCATGACCCTCGGCGAAGGCGAGACCTTCAAGGCCTACGCGGACGCCGACGCCAAGACGCCTATCCCCGCCGCCAACCCCGCCGAACTCATCGCCAAGCTCACCGCCGCCGCCAAGCCCGGACTCAACACCGTCTGGCTCGACGTCACCGCGCAGGGCGTCACGGTCCGCCAGCCGCTCTGCTGGCTCCACGAGCCCGAGAAGCTGGACGTCCGCGCCGAATGGGACCCCACGCTGCCCGATGGCATCCGCATCGTCCACAACGTCGGCTACGCCGACCAGCGGTTGGCGTATCCGACCGTGACGGCCAATGGCCAGAAGCTGGCGCCAGTGTTCAATCCGGGCGTCTCCGAGACGCGCCGCTACCAGTTGCCCCGCACCGAGGCGATGCGGCAGGCGCTCGCCTCCGGCACCGTCACGGTCACCGTCGTCCCCAGCGGCGCCAAGAGCGCCGCTGAGCACAGCGTCCAGACGCTCGCCATGAACGCCCCCGAACGCTGCGACGCCGGCCCCGCCCTGCTGTCCCTCCAGGGCTTCTCGCCCTTCTTCCTCAGCTTCGAGAACGGCCTCGCCGAACCCTTCCTCGACGGCAAGCGACGCTGGCGGATGCTCCACAAGGGCGATGCCTCCGACGCCATGCGCGGCAACTACCTCGAAGTCCACAACCGCGGCTCCCAGCGGCTTGAGACCAACTTCCGGACGGGTTTCTCGGTCGCCGAGTATCCCATCGTGCAGATGCGTTACCAGGCCGCCGACATGGCGCACGTCAGCCTCCATTTCGCCTATGGCGAGCCCGCGTTCGCGCAGCTCTCCAACAACGACTACAGCGGCTCCGTCAGCACCCGCCTGGGGCGTCCATGGGTCTTCGACGAGCAGTGGCGCACCTGGACTGGCATCGTCAGCGATGCGTTCCGCGCCGACGGCTTCAACCTGGGCAAATTCGTGGGCAGCACGCTGCAGATACGCTCCTGCGGCTCGCCTGACCAGACGGGACGCTACAGTTGGCTGGCGCTGGACGAGCTTGTCTTCGGGCCGGCGATCCGCTCCGCCGAGCAGCTTGCGTTCACGCCGGTGTTCTTCGACCACGACGGCGTCAAGGCGGTGTTCTGGGCCAAGCTGCCCGGCAACGCCGCCTACGATGACCTGACGGCCGACGCGCGGGCCAAGCTGCAGTGGACATCGGCGGCGCCCGGCGCCAAGCTGACCCCGACGCTGGATGGCTTCCGTCCTGGCGTCAATCACCTGGTGCTAAAGGCGGTGGACCAGCGTGGCCGCGAGAGCCGTCCGGTCGACCTGCCCTTCCTGCTGGATCAGGAGGCGCCGAAGCTGAGCCATGCGTTCGTCGGCACGGCCAATCCGCTCAGCAACGGCACGCTGCTCGACATCACCGCCGCCAGCTCCGGCCTGTCGCCGCTGCGCCTTGAGAAGGTCACGTTCGCCGTCGGCAAGGGCGCCCAGCCCAGTGCGCTGAATGGCTGGCAGTCCTCTGTCCGCCATGACCCCGGCAAGGATGTCATCTCGCTCAACTACCCCTATGTCTTCCGCGATCTGCTCAATGCCGCGAAGGACGGCGACACGCTGGAGCTTCGTCTCGATGGCCTCATGGACGGCGCCGGCAATCCCGCGCCCGCGTTCACCGTGCCCATCAAGGTCGACTACGCCAAGGACAAGACCGGCCCCGCCTGGCTGGAGATGTCCGCCGGCAGCAGCGTCGCCTGGTTCTGGAACTGGAATGGCGTCCAGAGCGGCACCGCGCATTTCCGGCCCGCGCAGCACAACGGCCTCGAAGTCCGCGTCAACGACCCCGGCCAGACGCCGTATCTGCTCAACTCCTCCTACTACTCCAACGGCGGCGCCTGGGTGCCCCTCAAATGGACACCCGCCCGTCATCCGCAGCTGGCGTTCCGTCTGCGCCGCAACGTCATCCGAGGCAACGTCCGCGTCGATGCCGTCCTCCATCTGGCCGACGGCAAGACGACCTACACCATCTCCCTCGACAAGCCCGAGAAGGGCGCCCATGACCTCAACCGCACCCAGACCTTCGCCTGGAAGGAGAACGAGTGGCTGAACTTCAGCTTCGACGTCGTCCGGCTCCTCCGCGAGGCCGGCGTCGCCCCGGACGCCATCGCCAAGATGAGCATCACCGCCATCACCTTCCGCCATCGTGGCGGACACCATGGCGACCAGCTCCACCTCGATGACCTCTGGCTCATCGGCGCACCCGACAAGGCCGACGCACCCGACCTCCTCACCTGGAGCGCCTACGACGCCAGCGGCGTCGCCGCCCTCGAGATGACCGCCGTCGGCGACGACGGCAAGGATGCGTTCACCCAGCGCTTCGACCAGCTCCATCAGGCCGACCTCAATGCCCTCCGCGCACGCTTCGAGGGCCTCCGCTGGTTCCGCACCTGCGCCGTCGACAAGGCCGGCAACCGGTCGCTGCCCGCCTGGATACCCGTCTTCAGCCCCGCCAAGCCAAAGCCAGCATCCACGCCAGCTCCCGCGCCCGCGCCAGCACCTGCTCCCGCGCCCGCGCCTGCGGCCAAGTGAGGGAACGGCCTGACAGCCTGACTGAAGACGGGCCCGCCGCCGGAGTCACGGACGTGTGACTTCCGGCGGCGGGCCCGTATCTGTGTGTGGAAGGGTGGGTGGCGGTCAGGGCTTGCGCGTCATGCGCGCGGTGAACATGGCGTCACAGTCGGCGTCCCAGGGCCATACCTGGCTCATGCCGTCCGTCTCGCGTCCGGTCATCGGGCAGACGAAGGGTTCGAGGGCGAAGTCGGGATGGGCCTCCAGGAATTCCTGCACGACGGCCTGGTTTTCGCGGCGGAACATGGAGCAGGTGGAGTAGACGAGTCGTCCGCCGGGTCGGACGCCGCGCGAGGCGTTTGTCAGGAGCTGCAGTTGGAGGCGATGGAATTCGTCGATTTCCTCGGGGAAGGTCGTCCAGCGCGCGTCTGGGTTGCGTCTCCAGGTGCCGGAGCAGGAGCAGGCGGTGTCGACGAGGACGCCATGGAACTGCTCGTGGAAGGTGGGCATGTCCTTGCCCTTCCATTCCTTGTAGCGGATGTTGGGGAACTGGGCGCGTCGGGCGCGGAGCTTGAGGTCCTCGAGCTTGTGGAGTCGGATGTCGGTGGCGAGGACGGTTCCCTTCTGGCGCATGAGGGAGGCGAGGTGGAGGGTCTTGCCGCCGCCGCCGGCGCAGGCGTCCCACCAGCGTTCGCCCGGCTTTGGGGCGCAGACCTCGGCCACAATCTGGGAGGCGATGTCCTGGATTTCGAACTGTCCGGCGCGGAACGCGGGCAGGCCACGCAGATTGGCGCCCGCATAGTCCAGTTGCCAGGCGTTTGCCATGCGCGGATGACGGGCCGCGCGGACCTCATGCTCCGCCAGCTCGCGGTAGAGTGCCCGGGCGTCCTCGGTCTGCACGCGCAGCCACACCGGCGGACGCGCCTGTTCCCATTCCAGCAGCTCCGTCACCGGATGTCCGTCCGGCAGCGTCAGCTCCTCCAGACACCAGTCCGGCAGCAGCTCCTCGTCGCGGAGCGTCACTGTGCGGCGGGCATGGCGCAGAAACGGCAGCAGATAGCGCTTGCGCTCCAGAAACGGCGCCTCCGGAGGCAGAAAGTGGATGTCGCCGCGCACGATGCCGCAGCCGTCCAGCCAGTACTGGGCCGCCGCCGGCAGCTCGTTCCGTCCCTCCAGAAACCACGCCGCCGCAAACGCCGGATAGAACTCCTCCAGCGTCAGCTGCAGACGCGCCGACTCGTCACGGCGCTCCCAGGCTTCCACAAACGGACGCGGCATCAGATGGCGCAGCCAGCCCCACCACCGCAGCACCGCAAACAGCGTCTCCGAAATCAGACGCCGATCCCGTGCCCCAAACTCATGGTGCTCGTAGAACGCCGACGACAGCGAACGGTCCGCCGGACGACGCTTCAGCAGCGTCTGGCCCAGCACGCTCGCCGTCAGCGCCGCGCCGTTGCGCGCCTGACTTGCCACATGCTTCTCTGATATCTCACCCATCTCAACGTTTCCATAAAAAAGGACAACACGCGCTCCAAGAAACCGGAGAGCCCCTGACGTTTTGCCCAACGGCGAGGCGCCGTCGGGACAGGCGCCCCTTCGCTTCGCTGCGGGGCGCAGGAGCTTTCCGAACGCTACTCTAATATACCGTCCCAACGCCAAAACGGGACGGAACGCCTGGTTCTTTTGATTTTTTGTTCGGCGACGCTTGACAACAGGCAAAGCCGTGATATATTAGGCGCATATTCACGACCAAGCTAACCTTGCGGAGAGGTGGCTGAGTGGCCGAAGGCAGCAGTTTGCTAAACTGTCGTAGGAGATAATATCCTACCGGGGGTTCGAATCCCCCCCTCTCCGCCATCCATATCAAGGCGTCCCCAGAATCATGTTTTGGGGACGCCTTTTTTTCGTATGTGCCTGCGGGCAGTGGGAACGGCGGTGTGAGGGTGAAGTCGTTCACCTAGTATCCCCGCAGCCGATGTGGAGGACGCCCTGGTCTTTTGGGGCATAGCCATAAACGGAACATGGTGTCCGATAGTGTCCGACAAGGCAGACCGACTATCGACTCATTCCCGGGAACTGATGCACCCGGCTAATCAAGGAACGCTACTTCGAGAGCGTTCGAAAAGCCCTGCGCCCCGTAGCGAAGCGAGGCATTGCCCTGAAGCCCCGCGCCACGCAGCGAAGCGAGGCGTTGCCCTGAAGCCCCGCGCCACGCAGCGAAGCGAGGCGTTGCCCAGGAGCCCTGCGCCCCGTAGCGAAGCGACGGGGCGCCTGTCCCGACGGCGCCCTCGCCGTCGGGCAAAAAAAGCGAAAGTAAGTAACGAGAGCAACGAAAAGAAAAAAGCAACGAGAGTGACGAAAAGAAAAAGTGACGAGAGAAACGAGAGTGATGAGAGCAACGAAAAGAAAAAGTGACGAGAGAAACGAGAGTGACGAAAAGAAAAAAAGTGACGAGAGAAACGAGAGTGACGAAAAGAAAAAAAGTGACGAGAGAAACGAGAGTGACGAGAGTGACGAAAAGAAAAAAGAAAAAAGAAAAAAGAAAAAAAGCAACGAGGGCAACGAGGGCAACGAGAAGAAAAGCGGTGCGTCTCGCTTGACAAGGGCTATGGAGCGGTATACATTACGCTCAAATCCAGATGCCGGAGTGGCGGAATTGGCAGACGCGCTAGACTCAAAATCTGGTATCCTCACGGGTATGTGGGTTCGAGTCCCACCTCCGGTACCACAACAGAAAGCCTGCGCGGCACGTTCGCGCAGGCTCGTTTTGTTTTTTGGCCGACAGGCAGGAACCGGACATGAGAGACCGCGACGGGACGCCTTCCGCCGACGCCGTTTTTCCCGTTGTCCTCACCCGACCAGGCGGGTTTAGCACCGCCACGCATACACCATGACGCTCAATCAAGATGAAATTGGCCAGCATAGCCACCACCGCCATCGCGGGGTGGGGGGCGGACTTCACGCCCTGCTCAGCGTCATCTTCCGCCTTCTGGCGCCCATGCCGTTCGCCCTGTGCCTGGTGGCGACGTCGTTTCTGACCATCGTCCATGGCGGCGGCGCCGCATGGTGGCTGCCGCTGGCGCTGCTGGCGCTGACGCTGGCGTTCGGGCTGTGGTCGCTGGTGGCCTGGTGGCGCGGCACGGTGTCCGTCGGCTTCCGGCTCAGCCCCACGCTGCTTCTCCCCGGGCTGCCCCTGCTGATGGGTCTGCTGCAACTGCTGCCCGGCTCGGACAGGCTCTGGGGCGCCAACGCGAGTCTCTGGAGCGCGTTCAACGCCATCGCCATCCGTCCGGGGACGTCGCGGCTCTCGCTGTCGCCGGACGCGACGCTGGAGCGGCTGGCGCTGCTGCTGGCCTGCACGCTGCTGCTGTTTGTGCTGACCAGCATGGGCCGTGACCGGCAGCGGCTGAAGATGATGATGCTGGCGGTCATGGCGGCGGCGCTGGGCAACGCGCTGCTGGCGTATGGGCAGTACCTCTCGTCCGGCAGCATCAGCATGGGTGGCGAGTTCCACGGGGCGTTTCTGAACCGGAATCACTTTGCGTTCCTGATGATGATGGGGATTCTGTCGTGCCTGGGGCTGGGGGCGACGATGTTGTCGGAGCAGCGTCGCCAGGACAGTCTGGAGGGCGGAGCTGCGTCCAGGGGCTATGCGTATGGCGAGCGGTTGCCGGGGTCGTCGATGACGGTGCTGGCGCTGCTGGCATTGGTGGTTTTTCTGCTGGTGACGGCTCAGGTTCTGAGCCTGTCGCGCGGCGCGTTCATCGGGATGACGGTGGCGGCGACGCTGTTCATGCTGGTGTGGCTGCTGCGGTCTCGGCATATGCCGTCGGGTCGTCGCCAGAGCGCGATGGCGCTGACGGCGCTGTTGGGGGGCTCGCTGGCGGTGGGTCTGCCGGTGGCGCTGACGCGGCTGTCGGAGCGGTATAAGGAGCTGGAGGTGAATGAGATCACGATGGACAGCCGCTGGCTGGTCTGGCGTGACACGGTGCAGTTGCTGCGGGACTTCTGGCCCTTCGGCGTGGGGCTGGGCGGCTACGGTGACGTGATACAGCGCTATGAGTCGGGCCATTTCACGCAGCAGCTCGTCGAGCATGCGCATAACGACTATCTGGAGCTGGCGTCGGAGATGGGAGTTCCGCTGCTGGTGGGACTGCTGGCGCTGAGCTGGTGGCTGTGGGCGCGGGCGCTGCGGCGCTGCTGGCACGAGCATGGCTGCCGCAAATGGATCGGGCTGGCGACGGCGCTGACGGTGGTCGGCGTCTCGCTGCACGAGCTGGTCGAGTTCAATCTGCTGGCGTGGCCCAACGCGCTGGTGTTCTTCGTGGTGGTCGCGACGCTGGACGCCGCGTCGGCACGGTCGGTGACGCCGGCGACGACGCCCTCGCGCGGGGCGGTGCGGCGCGGGCGTCTGGGACGTCGGCTGCCGTTGCTGGCGCTGGGGCTGGCGTCGCTGTCCGCCCTGCCCTGGCTGGCCATGCTGTTCGGCGCGTCGCTGTCAAGCGCCGACCTGAACGCGGAGCTGCGCCTGGAGACGCCCACGCATCGTCCCGGACGGCACGACTACGAACGTCGCCGCGCCCTCGTCGAGCAGGCCCGCGGACGCGTCCTCAACCAGCATCGGCTGCTCCGCAATGCCGCGCTGACCAGCGTCCTGCTGGCCGAGCAGAAGCCCGCCGACGAGCCGCACCTGCTGGACGAGGCCTGCCAAGACATCGCCGAGGCCGCCCGACGCGCCCCCCTGGATGGCGTCACCGCCATCTTCCTGGCGCGCTTCCACGACCTCGCCACCGGCATGGAAATCATGAGTCTGTCGCGGGAACGGCGCAGCCAGCTCTACGACTGGGCCGCTGCCTGCCAGCCGACGCTCCTTGCGACGGTCGAGGACGCGGCGGCCGCCGCGTTCCAGAGCTTCGTCGAGGCGGCGGCGACCGACGAGGTGTCCGCGGAGGTTCTGGAGCGTGCGCGGTCGAAGGCGATCCGGTGCGTCCGGACGTGTCTGTCGCTGAATGGCTCCAGCCATGGGATGCTGTATGAGATGCTGTTCCAGCTCTGTCCGTCCGTGCCCGAGATGATGGCACAGGTGCCTGAGAATGGGCCGTCGCTGCTGGCGCTGCTGACGGTGCTCACGCGGCAGTCGCATCACCGCGAGGCGCTGGAGCTGATTGGACGGCTGGAGGATGGCCTGTCGGCGGGTCGTCTCACGCTCACGCCCGAGGAGCGGCTGACCATCTGCTCGCGGAAGGCGGAGCTGCTGACGCTGACAGGCAGGACGGCACAGTTGCCGCAGGTCTGGGACGAGTACGGACGGCTGCTGGAGACGGACAGCTGGGAACAGGAGATTGAGGCTCTGCTGGCCTCCGGACATGACCGCCAGGCCATCGCCCTGCTCCAGGACCGAGAGCGGCGACTGCCCGCCTCGCCGCGACGCATCCTCCGGCTGGCGCAGCTGCATCGCCTCCGCGGACAGCAGCTGGAGGCCACGCTCGGACTGCTGCGGCTGACGTATCTGCCTCCCAACCATCCCGAGATGACCGTCACGCTCCTGCGCGAGGCGCTGGACTGCCTCGGACAGCCCGAGCTGTTGGGCAAACCCTACTTTCTGGCGCGGGCGCAGTATCTGCAGGCGGCGCTGAACATCCTGCTGGCCCAGCGCGTCGCGGACGGCACCGATGTCCGGCGCCAGGTCGCGGAGCTGGCGAGGCTGGAGACGGTCGGGGGCGAATGGCTGCAGCGCCATCTCATCCCGCTGTTCCGCGCACACGGGCTGCTGCTGCTCCAGCGTCGCGACGAGGCGGCCGACGCCCTCCGCGCCTCACTTGAGCTCTGTCCCGACAACACGCTGGCCCTCAACCTGCTGCACGCCTGCGCCCCAGAACGCCTCACGCCATCTGAACGGCAGCTCCACGAGTCCCTGCGGACTCTGGGAGACTATCCCGTCGCGGTGCTGGAGGGCGGCCTGGACTGGCTCGGCGTCCTGGCCCAGCCACCACGCACGGAGAACCTGCGCAGCCAGCTCCGGCTCGACTATCTGTTCGTCTGCCGCGACGACATCGACAAGACCATCCGCCTCCCCATGACCTTCCGCACACGGGACAGAACCGTGCTCTTCGACGACCGCATCGAATTCGGACAGGGACGGGAACGGACACTGCGCGTCGGCGAAATCATCCGCGTGCACCGCGAATGGCATCCCTATCTGAAGGCCCTCGAAAGGCTGCGCCATGTCCCGCCAAAGGGCGACGTCTTCGTCTCCTGCCAGGC
>CALZPA010000102.1 GCA_945827525.1 uncultured Lentisphaeria bacterium
AAGTATATAATTTTCCCTTTTTTTGCGTCTGTGGTGTAAGAATTCGTGGTGGGAAGGTAGTTGGTGGCGTTGTTTTTCGGTTCTGTGTCGGTCTATGTGGAGACAAGGAAAAGATGAGAGAGAAGTCATTTACCCTTATTGAGCTGCTGGTTGTGATTGCAATCATCGCCATCTTGGCGGCGATGCTGCTGCCGGCCTTGAGCCGTGCGCGTCAGTTGGCGAGGCAGATCAGTTGCGTCAATCGGATGAGGCAACTGACGGTGGCGGAGATCATGTACGCGCAGGACCATCAGGAGCTTGGCTCGGGAGCCTATTGTCTGTTCCAGCGAGGCTCGGCCGACAAGGAGCAGTCCAACTGGATTGAGTACCGCGGCTTCTTCAGCATGAAGCCCGCGAATGGCGTGCTGTACGACTATGTGGGCGACAGCACGGTTTACCGCTGTCCGTCGTCGAGCACCGGCTATGCCGTGGACTATGCGAAGAACCTGCAGTCCTCGCTGATATCGCTGCAGCGTCCGGCCAGGCCCTCTGAGGCCATGCTGTTTCTTGAGGAGGGGCAGGACACCTATGGGATTTCCGCCGTCGGGGGCGCACGGGGCACCAACGACGGCTCCTATGCCGCCGACCTGATCAGGGGATGGACAGACCGTCCCCGGAATATCCATGGCGGCAAGAGCGTCTACAGCTACTTTGATGGCCATGTCGATGTCCGCGGCCTGGACTGGAGGCTGGTCATGCGGCTCTGTGACTATCGGGAGGAGGCGGAGGACCATGGCGGGTGGTGGTGGTAGCCTGCCGTGTTGCAGGTGCGGGGAGTCCGCGGCGGTTGCCTGCGGGGGACAGATAGATAGATAGGCTTTTTTGACGATGGGTCATTCCCCGTGTTTTTTCGGGGGATGGCCTTTTTTTGCGTATGTGGTGTAAGAAGTCGGCGTGGGGCGGTAGTGAGGGGACGAGGCGCTGGCGCTGCTGGCGGTGCTGTATGTCCTGTATGTCCTGGTCTTTGGCGGGACACGCTACATCGTGGTGTTCCTCGTCTTCTTGGCGCTCAAGTCAGCATTCTACACCCTGTATGGGAATTCGCCCGGCAAGCTGCTCTGCGGGCTGCGGGTGCTCAAGCAGGACGGTCAGCCCCTGACGCTGGGGGATTATCTTGAGCGTGAGTTCGCGGTGGGTTGCGCCTGCGGCCTGGTCGGCTGGATCGGGGAAATTTCCAGACTGAACGAGGGCAAGCAGACCTCGTATGACGAGAAGTATGGCTGGCGCGTGGAGACGTCCAGATGAGACGGCGAGGGCGCCGTCGGGACAGGCGCCGCTGTCGCGGCGCGTTTTTTGTCGCCTGAGTCGAATTTCGCCCGACGGCGGGGGCGCCGTCGGGGCAGGCGCCGCTGCGCTCGGGCGAGCGAGATGCCTCGCTTTGTTTGGCGTTTTCACGCGCTTCGTTGCCTTGTTACTCTTGCTGGTTGATGGCCGGATCCTGCGTCTGGCAGGCGAGGTCGGTGATTTCGAACCAGCCTCCGGCCTGATCCCAGAAGAAGATGGCCAGGGTGAGCTGCTTGTCGGTGGGTGGGACCGCGACGGTGAGTTCGAAGGCCTGTGTCCGGTCTTCGGCGAGCTGGCGCGAGGGGAAGTTGACGCGCGGGAGGGCGCTGGCGTAGGCCATGGCGTGGAGCTGACCGTTGCCTCTGGCCTGGAAACGGAGTCGGTAACGAGCCCCTGGGGTGAGGTTGGTGAGGTGGCAGGAGATGCCTGCGGGCTCCTTGCGCCTTTCCGTCAGGCCTTGGAGCCGGATGGGGCTGGTGGCGGTGATGGTGCCGTTCTGGAAGCGTGTCCAGGGGGAGGCGTGAGCGTGGGTCTGGTCAGGAAGTGGTTGGGTGTAGAGGGTGCCGAAGCGGTGGGCGGCCTTGATGCCGCCGATGCCGGTGGCCCATTCGAGATAGCCTTCGCGTCCGCGTCCGTCGTTGTTGTTGACGAGGAGGGCGAAGCGGAGAGGCTGGTTCTCGAGGTAGACTAGGGGATAGAGGTCGCCCTTGGAGACTAGGATGTCATAGGTGGTGGTGTGGTCGGCGTCGTTGCGGGTGATGGTGGCGTGGCTGTGGGAGAGGGGGATGCCGGCGGGAGAGTAGTCAGCGGGGAGGTCTCCGTTGATGGTGGGTGTTTTGACCTTGTAGATGATGCCGTCCTTGCCGACGGCGAATTCGCTGGCATCGGCGTTGTGTCCCTTGCCGACGGTGTCGAGTGAGAACTGGATGCTGTCGGCCTCCCAGAGGTTGAGTCCCTCGCAGTCTGGGGCATGTGTCCGGTCGTGGACGATGACGCGGAGGCGGAGTCCCTGGGAGGAGGCCTGTACGGCGAACCGGGCGCTGAGGTCGGGTTGCCGGTCACGCGGCGAGGTGGGGACGTAGCGCTGGCAGTGGAACCAGGCGGGCTGGGCATCGAGCGGCGCGTAGGTGGCGGTGGCGGAGGTGTCGAGTTCAGGGGCGCGTGGGAGGGGCGAGATGTCGGCGAGGGGCGAGCCGAGCTGAAGGAGGTCTGTGGAGGGGTTGAGGAGGAAGTAGACTCTGCGGTGCCGGAGCTGGTCGGGGGTGACGGTGCGTCCCTCCCAGTCGAGGAGCTGCGTGTGTCGGATGGCCTTGGCGAGTGGCGGGGCTGGGGCGAAGGGAGCGGAGCCGTCCTGCTGTGACCAGAGGAAGGCGATGCGTCCGCGTTTGCTGGCGAAGAGTGCGAACTGCTGTGAGCCATCGCCGAGGAAGCGTGCGCCGAGTGGGGTGATGTCGCCCTCGAAGAGGTCAGAGGCGATGCGGATGGCCAGTGCGGGGAGTCTGGGTTCGGGGATGGGGACGCCGCGGAAGAGCCCGGAGACCTGCTGGATGCCCGGCTGTTTGGCGAAGTGGCGGGCGGTTTCGGGGAGATGGTCGGAGGTGAAGGGGTTGAAGGCGGCGATTTTCTGGACGTTGAGGGAGAGCATCTGGGCGAGCTGGAGCAGCATACGGAAGCAGATGTCCTCCTCGGAGGGGAGGTCAGGGGCGTTGCAGTTGTAGAGGGTGGTGTGCCATTCGGTCTCGATGAAGGGGCGTACTGGCGCGTGGTGTTTCTGGCTGACCTGGAGGAAAGGCTTGTGGTCGTAGACGCAGTGTGTGCCGAGGTAGTCGTAGTAGTTCTGGACGCCGAGTTTGGTGACGGCGTCGAAGAAGGGCAGGTATCGGGAGCCGATGCCGCCGTGGATGACGGCAATGCGTGGGTTGACCTCCTTGAGGGCCTCGTATCCGGCCTTGAGGAGGTCGACGAACTGTTCGGGGGAGGAATCCTGCCAGAAGATGGAGCCGCCTGGGAGATGAGGTTCGTTCCAGAGTTCCCAGAGGAGAATGTCAGGGTAGCGCTTGGCGGCGGCGCGGAGGTAGTCGCGCCAGGGCTGGAGGTTCAGGGGGGCGAAGAAGCGGAAGCTTTCGTGCCAGAGTGTGTTCTGTGGCTTGGGGGAGTTCCAGCGTGGTGTTCCGAGTGTGTTGATGAAGATGCGGTCGTGGGTGTAGCCGGCGATGGCGGCGTCATGGAGGAAGGAGTCGATGGAAGTCCAGTCGTAGGTTCCCTGCTGTGTCTCGATGGCTGACCAGTCGGCCCAGTGGAAGCGGGCGAAGGCGTTGAGTCCGCAGAGGCTGGCGACCTCGAACTGGCGTTGTCTTGGAATGCGGTAGGGGTTGTGTTCGGAGTCGTGGCCGATGTTGATGCCCAGGGGATGGTTGGTGGAGAGGCGTTCGCGGGTCTGGTGGGTGACGACGAAGTTCTGGACGGTGCGGGTGAAGGGGGTTGCTCCCCGGTACTGGACAGGCTGGCCGTTCTGGTGGTGGTGTTGCTGGGTGTAGAAGGTCTCGGAGACCGGGGTGCGGGAGCCGTCGCGGTTGACGAAGGCGAAGGCGACGGTGTAGAAGCCGGGTGTGGGGTTTGGCCAGCTCCAGCGGAGGCCATCACTGCGGATGTCGGCGATGGTCTTGCCTTGCGAGTCGGTGAGGGTGCCCTGGATGCCGATGGCGTTGGGAGGCAGTTCGCAGGCCTTGAAGGTGACCGGTTCGGTGTCATCGAACCAGTTGAGCGGCTTTTCGGCCTGGATGCGGTTGATCCATTTGAGCTGGAGGTTCGAGAAGGTGGTCTTGCCTGCAGGGGGGAGGTTTGGGAAGCGTTGGGTGAAGTCGGAGGTGGAGATGGTGAGTCGGAGCTGGGAGGCGAGTGGGGGGATGAGGTGCGGCTGGATGGTCTGGACGCGGAGCTGGGGCTGGTTGAACGCCTCCTCGACGGGGTAGTGGAAGGGCGGTCGAGGCATGAACTGGCCGATGGTCTTGCCGTTCCGGTCGAGCCAGTGGATGAGGATGGCATGGGCGATGGGGCCGGTGGAGGTGGTGGAGACGTGAATCTGGAGGGGCTGTCGCACGGCGGGTATGGGCTGGGGCTCGGACTGCCAGTGGCGGTTCTGTACCGGGTCGAGGGTGAATTCGGGGAAGGCACCGGCGGTGAGGGCGAGAGTGGCGCAGAGGAGGGCGAGAAGGAGGTGATGCGTGAATCTCATGGGCAACGGGGGGGAGTGGATGAAGATCTGCGGGAGGAAGGGAGGGAGCGGGATAAGCACCATCCGCAGTCTGCGTGGTGTTGCTCAGTGGGTGAAGGTCTGCTGAAGGAAGTCGATGGAGCGGGCGGCGATGTCGTGAGGGGAGAAGGAGAAGTCGAAGACCTCGACGGAGGCGACGTCGTCGTAGCCGATGTCGGCGAGTCCTCGGACAATGGGTGCGTAGTCGGTGTCGCCCCAGCCGGGGCCGTTGCGGTTCTGGTCGTTGACGTGGAGGTGGGCGACGAAGCCGGCGGCCTGGCGGATCAGGTCGTCGAGGGGGCGCAGCTCGTCGCACATGGCCTTGACGTCGAGGTGGAGGCGGAACCAGGGGCTGTCGAGCTGCTGGCAGAGACGGAGACCCTCGCGAACGGTGGTGATGAAGTTGCATTCGTAGCGGGCCAGAGGCTCGATGCAGAGGGTGACATGGCGTTCGGCGGCGTGGGGAAGGAGTCGTCTGAAGGTGTCGAGGGCGTTGTTCCAGGCATCGTTCCAGGAGAGTCCGGGGATGAGGTTGCGGCATTTGGGAGAGCCGATGACCATGCGGTCGCCGCCGAGGTCGGCGCAGAGGTCGATGAGGAGATGGAGATAGTCGGTGGTCTGGCGTCTGAGAGCGGGGTCGGGGCCGTTGAGGGAGAGTCCCGTCGGGGAGACGAGGAGCCAGTGGAGTCCGATGAGCTGGAGTCCGGCGTTTTCGGCGAGGGTGCGCCAGCGGTCACGCTGGGCCGGCGTGATGTCGGCGACGTGGGCGGCGAGGGTGAAGGGGGCGATTTCGAGCGCGTGGTAGCCGCAGTCGCGGGCGAGGCGGATGGTGTCGTCAAGTGTCCATCCCTGACAGCATTCGTTGCAGAGGGCGAATTTCATGTGGGAGTCTCGCGGGTGGGGCTATGGGGTGGTCGTCCAGCGCTGCCTGCCGTCGTTGCCGGGGGCGAATTTCATGTGGGAGTCTCGGGGGTGGGGCTATGGGGGGGCTGTTGGGCGTGGGCGAGGAGTTCGGTGGCGGCGGCGAGGTAGTCGGGGAGGGTGGTGGCCTTGAGGAGATGGCGCCGATGGCGGTTGCGCTCGTGCGGGAGCAGGTAGTCCCAGAGCGTCTTGAGGCGGGGGAGCGGCTGTGGCTGCTCCTGGAGGAGGTCGGCGAGGCGTTGATGGAAGGTGAGGAGGAGCTGTCGGAACTGGTCGTCGGAGGCGGTCTCGCCTCGGAGCAGTCGTGGGAGGAGTGGGTTGGCGAGGAGTCCGCGTCCGAGCATGAGGGCGTCGCAGTCGGGGTATGGGGAGTGTGGGGCGGTGACGTCGCCGTTGTAGACGAGGGGCGTCTGAGGGCCGAGGAGCTGCCGGAAGCGGGCGAAGGCGTGGTGGTCGGGGGTGCCGGCGTACTGCTGTGCGGCGGTGCGCGGATGGAGCGTGACGTGGCGTAGCGGGAGCTGTCGGCAGAGTTCGGCGATGGCTTCGAGGTGCTGGGGGAGGTCGGGGAGTCTCAGCTTGAGCGAGAGGGCGTGTGGGGGGAGGCAGTCGGTCGCGGCGAGGAGGAGTTCGCGGAGAGTGTCGGGCTCGTTGGGGAGGGCGGCGCCGTAGCCCTGCTGGACGACCTTGGGGAAGGGGCAGCCGAGGTTGAGGTCGAGCCGGTCGAAGCCGAGGTCGGCGAGCTGGGCGGCGATGAGGCGGATTTCGTGTGGGGTGCGGGCGAGCGCCTGTGGGGTGGTGAGGCGACGCTGGTCTTCGCCAAGCGCCGTGAGGTCATGCAGGTCACGGGGGCGGAGGCGTTCACGCTCCAGCCGGACGAAAGGGGCTGTGTAGTCGTCGATGCCGCCGAGGGTGGCGCTGTGCGCGAGGCGGAAGGAGCGGTCGGTGTAGCCCTGGAGCGGGGCGCAGAGGAGTCGCATGGAGGATGGGCGGTGGCGGCTAGGGGGTGTGCTTGGCCAGTGGGGCTCCGACGGGTGCGGTGTCGTCATCGAAGCCGCCGAGAGTGGCGCTGTGCGCGGGTGCGGAGGACGGCTTGGGGGCTAGGGGGTCTTGTTTGGCTTGGCCTGTGGGTCGACGAAGGGCTGGAGGAGTTCGTTGAGGCGCTTATGGCCGGCGGTGTTGGGGGCGTTGTGACCGGCGGTGGGGGTGGTGGTGATGAATTTGCGGGTGGAGGCGAGGGTGTTGAAGACGACGTAGACGGAGGTGGGGACGCAGACGCCGTCGATGAAGCCGGTGCTGAGGTAGGTCTCGCAGTGGATGCGGCGGGCGAAGTTGACGTTGTCGAAGTACTCGGCGGCGCGGGCGACGGGGCGGTTGGGGAGGGAGACGGAGCCGTCCTTCTCGGCGTAGTAGAGGCGTGGCCAGCCGGGCTGTCGGCGATGGGGGACGGCTCGGGAGCCGGCGTGGTCGGAGAGTGCGGGGACGCCGGCGATGCAGAGGGTGACGGCCTGGTCGAGGGCGGCGGCGGCGATGGACTGGGCGCCGCCCTGGCTGCCGCCGATGACGACGAGATCCTTGCCGTTCCATTCGGGGCGGGACTTGGCGAAGTCGAGGACTCTCATGACGCGGAGGTACATGCCGAGGAAGTAGGAGGTGTCGCGGCTGTCCTTGCCGAACTGTGGATAGCCCTTGAGGGAGGTGTCGCGGAGCTGGTCGTAGTATTCCTGTGGCTGGTCGTTGAGGATGCCGTGGGCGTTGATGTCGATGGAGATGGCGCCTCGGCGCAGGGGGCGTCCGGAGTTGTAGACGCCGGCGCCCTGGAAGGAGACGACGGCGGGCAGCTTGCGGGTCTTGGCATCGATGGGGACGGAGAGGTGTCCGCGGACGGGCATGTCGCCGGCGCAGGGCAGCTCGAAGTCATAGAGGGTGAAGGAGTGCGCCTGTGCGGGCGGGAGCTGGAGTTCGCGGATGACGGGCTTGAGGGGGATGGCGTCGAGGCGCTGGCGCTGGGAGCGCCAGAAGTCGTCGAAGTCGGAGGGCTCCTGTCCGAAGTAGGCGAGCTTTTCGGGCTGGACCATGGCTCCGATGCCGCGCGAGGCGCCTCGTGGGAGGCGGATGGTCTTGCCGTCCTTGTCCTTGGGGGTGAAGACGACGTGTGTCCAGCCGGGGTAGTCGAGCTTCATGGTGAGGGTGACGGGCTCGATGGCGGAGACGAGCTTGCCCTGTCGCCAGATGGGGCCGTCGGCCTGGATGGTGTAGTCGAGGGTGACGCCGGCGACGGGCTTGGCGTGTTTGGGGTTTCCGGGGCGGTTGTCCTCGGGTTTGGTGGTTGGGTCGAGGAGGAGCTGGACGGCGACGGTGATGGTCTCGCCTGGCTGGTACTGAGCATCGGGCTTGTCGGTGGTGGCGTGGAGGATGTAGACCTGGGCGCGGAGGGCGCAGGCGAGGACGAGCAGTGGCAGCAGCAGTCTGGAGGTGGCGGTCATCATGGTGTTGTCTCCGGAGGGTGGTCTGGCGGTGCTGGGCGAAGAGCCGGGGGAGGAGTTCGGGGCAGTTTGTCAGGAGTCGTGTCCGCCGTGCGGGACTTCGGTGGAGCGTCAGTCCCGTGGGGATGGCGGCGTGGGGACAAGGGGTCAGCGGTGCTGGGCGAAGAGCCAGGGGAGGAGTTCGGGGGTGCGGATGGCGGTGTTCCAGGAGTCGTGTCCGCAGTGTGGGACTTCGGTGTAGCGGAAGGAGCGTGGGTTGAGGGCGCGGATGGCGGCGGCGATGTCGCGGGTGCGGGAGGTCGGGACGACGGTGTCGCTGTCGCCGTGGAAGGTCCAGATGGGGATGTGGGCGAGCGTGGGGGCCTGCGCGAGGTCGGCACCGCCGCAGATGGGGACGGCTGCGGCGAAGCGTTCGGGCTGGCGCGAGAGGGCGTCCCAGGTGCCGTAGCCGCCCATGGAGATGCCCATGACATAGATGCGTGTGGGGTCGATGGGGTAGTCGAGGAGGAGGTCATCGAGGAGTTCGAAGACGTGTGCGAGGGCGTCCGAGGGCTGTGGTGACAGGGTGTGCGCGGTGGCGTTCCAGGGGGTGTTGACCCACTGCTGTCCGGCGGGGCATTGCGGTGCGCAGACGAAGCAGGGGAAGTCGTGGCGGACGTCGGGCTCGACGAAGCGCGGGAGGCAATGGACGAGCTGGGCGTGGTTGTCCTCGCCGCGTTCGCCGGCGCCGTGGAGGAAGAGGATGAGCGGGTAGGTCTGGCTCTGGCTGTGGTGGTCTGTCAGTCCGAGTGGCTCGAGCCAGCAGTATCCGAGGGTCTGGCCGGTGGCTGCGGAGGTGTGGATGTGCGACTGGTAGTCGTCGAGGGCGGTTCGTTCGAGTCGGATGTCGCCGTTCTGGGCGTTGAGGAGGACGTGTGCGCCGACGGGGAGGCTGAGTGAGGGCTGGAGGTGCCCGAAGGGGAGGTTGGCGATGACGGGGCCGTTGACGCAGGCGGCGTACTCGGCGAAGATGTCGGGGAGCTGCTGTGCGTCCTCGCAGTTGCGGAAGGTGCCGAAGGCGAGTCCGGCGAGTTTGGCGAGGATGCCGGCCTGCCGGAGCTGGTTGAGCATTCTGTCGATGCGGTAGGCGGGTTCGTCGACGTCTTCGAGGGCGAGGATGTGTCGTGAAAGGTCGGGGAGATGGGGGGTGCCGATGAGGGTGACGAGGACGGAGAGGCAGGCGGGGACGAGGGGACCCTGTGCGGCTCCGGGGCGGACGACGGCGAGCTGTTCGCGTCCGAAGGCGAGGAGGT
Source organism: uncultured Lentisphaeria bacterium (assembly GCA_945827525.1). Classification (GTDB taxonomy): domain Bacteria; phylum Verrucomicrobiota; class Lentisphaeria; order Oligosphaerales; family Oligosphaeraceae; genus CAAGGB01. Next base: position 9,273 of record CALZPA010000102.1, read on the forward strand.
CGCGTGGGGTGTCGTTGAGGAGCCGTTCGAAGGCGTGGAGAGTCTGTTCGCGGGCGGGGTTGTCGCTGCCGAAGGTGGAGGCGAGCATGGGGCCGTAGATGTGTCGCCGGCAGCCGTGGCGGAGGGCGGCGAGGTGGAGGGCGGTGAGGTCGCTGTAGCCGACGACGGGGAGATTGCGTGAGCGGAGGAGCTGCCAGTCGAGGCCGTCGAGGAGTCTGGCGGTGCCGTAGCCGCCGCGCATGGCCATGAGGGCGTCGACGTCGGGGTTGTCGAGGAGGGTGTGGAGCTGGGCGAGGCGGCTGGCGTCGGGGGCGGCCAGGCTACGGAGCGGCGGTGCGTCCAGGGGCGGGCAGACGAGGCTGACACCCGAGGCGAGCAGTCGCTGGCGTCCGCGCTCGACCTTTTCGGGGGAGCGCGCGACGCTGGTGGCCGGTGAGAAGATGCCGAGATGCTGGATGGTCTGGGGGAATCTCATGGGGTGGCTGCGACCTGCTGGTGTGTGAGGGGGAGGGGGGCTAGTCGATGACGCTGAGGGTGGTGATGGCGCCGGTGGGGGACTGGCGGACGAGGGTGAGTCGTCGGATGGTGCCGTCGGTGGGGTTGGGGACGGCGGTGAGGGTGTCCTGTGCGCCGTCGGCGAAGCGGATGACGAAGGTGTCGTGGGCGGGGTGGTCGATGGCGGCGACGGGGTTGTCCTGTCCGGGCTGGAGGGGGAGGAAGAGATAGGGGACGAGGAGCTGTCCGGCGGCCTTGGCGGTGAAGGTGGGCGTGGCGACGGGGATGGTCTTGTAGGTGTTCTGGGCGATCCAGCCCTGGACTTCGGGCTTTTCCTGGCCGGAGATGAGCTTGAGTTCGAGAGGGTCAGGATGGAGTGGGAGGATGAGGAGGTTGGCGGAGGTGGGGTCGGTGGAGATGGCGGCCTTGAGGTTGGGGAGGATGTCGGCGCGCGCGGTGTTGAGGTGGAACCAGGACTCGTAGGAGTGGGGCTGGTCGTCGGGGGGCGTCATGACGTCGAGGACGAGCCAGTAGTGGGGCTTGACGAAGAGGATGGAGCGGGTGTGGGTGACCTTGAGCTTGCGTCCGCGTCCGAAGCCCTCGTCGTAGCGGCCTTCGGCGAAGTCGAAGACGGGGGTGGTGAGGAAGCGGTTGGTGAGGGGCTGGTCGATGTTGTTGTACTGGCCGCCCTCGCGGCGGTTCTGGTCGAGGCCGTCGACTCGGACGACGTTGTGGGCGCGCGCGGAGAGGACGTACTTGCGCCATTCGGAGGTGTCGTAGGCGTAGATGCCGCCTTCGGTGAGGAGTCGCTTGCCGTAGGCGTAGAGGTTGAAGGAGAGCTTGTCCTCGTGCTGGTGTCCGGCGCCGAAGGGGCCGACCTCGAAGTTGCAGAAGAGGTCGAGGGGACCCCAGCCGGAGCGGAGGTTGTACCAGCCGGCGTAGGGCATGAAGTTGGAGGTGAAGGTGGGGAGGGTGCCCTGTCGTCCCTGGGTGGCGATGTAGAGGAAGTCGGTGCGGTTCGGGAAGAACTCGTGTCCTTGCTGGAGGAGCTTGCGGACGTTGCCCCAGCCGGAGTCGTTGAGTGCGGGCATGCAGCCGGTGGGTGAGCAGTAGTTGAGGTAGGTCTGGTACATGCGCTCCAGCCTGGGGATGTAGTCGGCGGGCAGCGGCTGGTCGTTGAGCTTGGCGATGCGGTAGGTGCCGAGGAAGTTGTGGAGGGAGACGCCGTGGTAGCCGGGGGCGAGCTCGCGCTGGGCGCCGTCGGGGTAGACCTGGAGGTCCATCTCGTCGTAGAGTCGCTTGGCGGCGTAGTCGCGCCATTCCTTCGCCTGTCGGAATTCGGGGAAGAGGGTTCCGATGTGGTAGAGTCCGTTCATCTCCATGCAGAGCCAGTTGTTGGAGGTGGGGAAGTCGCGCAGATGGAGGGCGTGTTCGTAGAAGGACTTGACGACCATGATGATGGAGTCGTCGTCGAAGGCCTTGGCGTTGAGGCAGGAGAAGAAGGCGTCAGGCCAGGAGGAGGCGGTGCGGATGCCGGACTCGATGGTTCTCCAGCGTGAGCCGACGCCGTTGGCGGCGCTTTTGGGGAGGGGATTGTCGATGATCCAGCCACGGATTTGGCGGACATAGGCCTCGGCGTACTTCTCGTCGCCGGTGAAGCGGTAGGCCTGTCCGAGGGCGGCCCAGAAGGGGTGTCGGGAGAGCTGCCAGGTCCATTCGGAGTATTTGATGGGCGTGGGATTGATGGACCAGTCGATGTGCTCGCCGAACTGGTGGGGGAAGTTGCAGGAGGTGAGGAGGTTGCGGCAGGCGTTCTCGGCGGTCTGGTTGTGGTAGCTGGGGCGGCGGACGGCGGGCGTTCCGGAGGTTCGCCAGTCGAAGTGCCAGATGGGGCGCTCGCGCGTCTTGAGGTGGCGGACGAACGCCTGCTTGGCGGTCAGCCAGTCCTGCGCCTCGACGGCGCGCCGGACGTCCTGGAGGTCAGGGCGGTCGAGGTCGAGTGCGGCGAAGAGCTGCTCGTCGGAGGTGATGGGGCCGGAGGCGGGCTTGAGGTAGCGGAGGACGATGGGGCCGACGTGGAGGTCGGTGTCGGGATGCGCCGTGAGGTTCCAGCCGGAGGTGGTGAGGCGGACGGCATCGATGGCGTCGAAACCGCGGGGCTGACGCGAGAGGCTGAGCTCATTCAGGGGAATGCTGATGCGTTTCCAGCCGGTGAAGTCGAGCTGGAGAAACGCGCTGTAGTAGTCCATGCCGTCCGTGCCGGGGTTTTCGGAGCCGATGTAGAGGAGGCAGCGGCCAGGGGTCGCCTTGGCGGAGTGCAGCCAGAACTCGATGGTGTTCCAGGGGCCGCCAGTCCAGTCGCGGGGGACGTTCCGCAGCTTCAGGGTGTGGGCGAGCGAGGGCTGCCAGCGCACCGTCACGGGGATGCCCTCGCGGGTGACGGACGGGTCGGGCGCACCGCCGTCCCAGTCGTTCGCGCGGGACGGGTCGGCCAGGACCAGCGTCCGTGCCGCCTCCTCGGCGGTGGGAGGCACAGGAGGTAGCGCCGCCAGCGTGGCGGCGCCGCAGGCCAGAAGACTCAACAGGACGGCGGCTACATGAAGCGTCTGCATTCGCGTGTCTCCTTTTTTTCTCTTGTCGATTGAGTCGATTGAGTCGATTTTTCGCCCGACGGCGGGGGCGCCGTCGGGACAGGCGCCGCTGTCGCGGCGCATATTCTCGATTGAGTCGATTGAGTCGATTGAGTCGATTGAGTCGATTGAGTCGATTG
>CALZPA010000103.1 GCA_945827525.1 uncultured Lentisphaeria bacterium
ATCTCTAGAATCTCTAGAATCTCTAGAATCTCTAGAATCTCTAGAATCTCTAGAAGCTCTAGAAGCCCCAGAAGCCCCAGAAGCTCTTGAATCTCTAGAAGCCCCAGAAGCCCCAGAAGCTCTAGATGCTCTAGAGGCCCTAGAAGCCCTAGAAACCCCAGAAGCTACCGCATCCACCGACCTTCTCGAACACTCACGATTAAAGTGCCTTTTGGATGACTCCTCCCCCGAGCAGCTCTTCGCCCCGGTAGATGACGGCGGACTGGCCAGGAGCCACCCCAAACACACCTTGACCAACCACCAGACGCCCCCCGTGCAGCTCTCCTGACACCGCCTCCCCTGACGAACGGACCTTCACCTCCACCGCACCCGACGGCTCCCCCAGCAGCCAATGGCAGTCCGTCAGCCACACCTCATGGCACAACGCCTCCGACGCCGTCCCCACCACCACCTCGTTCCGACACGCATTCACCGACAACACATACAGCGGCTCACCCGACGCAACCCCCAGCCCGCGACGCTGCCCCACCGTGAACCGCCAGTATCCCTGGTGATGACCCAACACCCTCCCCGAACGGTCACGTATCTCGCCCTCCCGCAGCTCCAGCCCCACCAGCTCCGTGTAGTCACCGCTGTAGAAATCCTGACTATCTTGCTTGTCTTTCACAGAAAATGACAAATCTGAGGCTATCTTTCGCACCTCGTCTTTCGTCATATCTCCCAATGGAAAGAGCACCTCGCCCAACTGCTCCTGCGTCAGCCGATAGAGAAAATACGACTGGTCACGGCGACGGTCCGCCGCCATCAGCAGATGACTGCCCGCCCCATCACGGCGCAGCCGCGCGTAGTGCCCCGTCGCAAACGCCTCGAACGACTCACCCGACTCCCGCGCCAGCCTCGGCAGCAGTCCGAACTTCATGGACGCATTGCACCGTACACACGGGTTCGGCGTCAGTCCCGCACGATAGCTTTCCCGGAAATACGACAGCACCTCCGCCTCATACGCCTCCGCGCAGTCCAGCACCCGATGCGCTATGCCCAACTGTCCGCAGATCGCCGCCGCCGCCGCGATGTCCTGCTCCTCCTGCGGCCCAAAGCACGCATCGCGCTCCCCGCCCCGATACCGCCCCGCCTGCCACAGACGCATGGTGAGGCCGATAACCTCATGCCCCTGCTCCCTCAGCAGAGCAGCCGCCACGGCCGAGTCCACACCACCCGACATCCCAACTGCCACCCGCATCCTTTCACTCTCCAAACTTGTCCCTGTCAAAACCTTTTGTCTACTATTATAGTTGTCTTTAATAAGATAATACATTTTCGCAATTTGTCAAATTGTTGCTTCTTTTTGCGATATTTTGTATTTCTTATGGAGGATTAAGGAGACAAAAGAAGGCCACGCCAGTCGCAAGCGACTGGCGTGGCCTGGTCGTGTTATTCTGCGTATTTTATGGACACGGCGACAGGGACAACAGCGGAGACGCCGCTTCGGCTTGCCTCCCCATGGGGCAGAAACCCAACCGTCACTTCAGATACTGGATGGCCATGAGGCTGTAGGCGGTCGCCAACTGCGGGATGCTCTCCATCCAGCGTCCGGAGCGCTCGTTGCACCAGGAGCCGTCCTTGCGCTGCAGGGCGGCCAGCCGGGCGGCCAGCTCAGCCTTCCAGGCATGGCTGACGCCTTTGGCGTCGGTCAGCGTATCCTGCTTCAGCAGGGCGAGGGTCTTGGCGAAGGTGTGGAAATAGTAGAAGAGTCCAGCCTGTCCCACGCCGGGATTGCTGTCGAGCGTGTAGTTTCGGCGCACCCAGTCGAGGGCGGAGACCATGCGGGCGTCATCTGGCTTGACCTTGGCGTAGATGAGGCTCTTGAGACCCGAATAGGTCATCGACCCATAGGAGCGCAGCGCCCTCGCCGGGGCCTTTTCCTGCAGCGCCTCCTGCGGACAGTAGATGAAGCCGCCCGCGTCGCTCTCGGGGGCCGAGGCGACCCAGGCGCTCTGGTTCGTGGCCTTGAGGTTCTGGCACATGGTGACGAAGGTGAGCGCATTCTCCCAGGCCAGGTCGACGCGCTTGGCCGCCGCCGGGTCACTGGTGAACGGCTCGCGGTCGAGATGGTCGGTCGCCTGGATGGCGTCCAGCGCCCAGGCCGTGTTGTTCAGGTCGGCGCGCGTCTTGGAGCCATAGCCGAAGCCACCGCTGGCGTCGGGGATCGCGTCGGAGCCCATCAGGTACGCGCGCGCCTTGCGCATCACCGCCACATCGCCGGGACGGTTGCAGGTCGCCAGCGCCAGCAGACAGATGGAGGTGTTGTAGACGGCGTAGCCGCCGGCCGCCGCCCCCTGCCCTTCACCGCGCGGACGATAGATGCCGCCGTCCTCCTGCGCGTTTGACACGATGTAGTCCAGCGCCTTGTCCATGCGTCCGCGTATCTCCTCGGACGCCTTGTAGTCCGGCGTGCCATAGATGCCCATGACCGCCAGCGCCGTCATGGCGGGATGTCCGACCGCCCCCATCCAGGAGCCGGCGCCCTCCTGGCACGCCAGCAGATACCGGATACCGCGTGTCCGCATCACCGACACCTCCTCGCCTCCCAATGCCGCCAGCGCCGTCAGCAGGCACACCAGCCACATCCAAGCACGACCTCTGCACATTGTGTTCATTCTCCTCAGCTAAAAAGTTCGTTCGTTGACTAGCCCTCCAGGCGTCATGCCTGTGGCTGGAACCCTCACATTCCCTGACACGAGTCAGGGCTGACCTGATAGTGCGCGGTGCCGAACTGCTCATAGCGCGTCAGCCCCATGTCATGGCCAATCTCGCGGACATGGCGGTTCAGATACTCGTTGACAAACGCCTCGGGCATGGTCGCCTGCGGATTCCAGGCGGCCAGCGCGCCATACACATACATCGAGGTATGGCGGAAGGAATTCTCATGACCATGCCAGGTCGTCATCAGCAGTCCGCGCAGACGGAGCTCATCGGCGAGCCGTCCCAGGCTGAGCGTGCCGCGGCGGTTCAGCCAGGGACAGGGCATGACGTCCATGCCCTGCTCATGGAAGAACCGGACGGTCGGCCAGTCGGGCGCCTTGCCGTCACGCTCGGGATAGTCGTACTGCCAGTCGCAGATGACGATGTCCCGGGGGAGCTCGCGGTAGAGATCCTGCAGGCCGTCGCGCTCGTGTCCGCAGACGATATAGCCCTTCCAGCGCGGGTCCTCGACGCAGAGGAGCATGTCATGCCACATCATCATGCGGCTGCCGCGCTCGGCGAGGAACTGGCGGAAATGGAGCAGATGCTCCTTGAGACGGCGTGGGAAGTCCTGGGCGCAGAGACGGCAACTGCCGGCGTTGTACGCCTCGTCGCAGCCGACATGGAAGAACGGCGGACGCCCGAACAGCTCGTGCAGCTCGCCGATGATGTCCTCCAAATACCGGCGCGTGGCGGGATTGGACAGACACCAGCTCCAGCCGTCCGGCTCGAACAGCGAGGCATACTCGGGATGGCGATCCAGCAGGACATGCTTGCCGGTGCCGCTGCGCGCCTGCGTCGCGTGGCCGAAGATGTTGAACTGGGGTATCAGCGTCACGCCCAGCTCGCGCGCCAGCTCCACCAGTCGGCGGATCTCCGCCTTGTCCACGCTCCGCTCCTCCCAGCAGAACTCCGGATGGCTCTCCAGGCGGATGACGCCCCATGACTCGATGACCACATAGTTGAACTTGTAGTAGGCGGCCAGCCGCAGACGACGCTCCGTCTCCCACAGCTCATGCTCGGGGAACATGCACAGATGCAGTCCGCGGAACGCCAGCGCCGGCGCATCCTCCACCTCGACCGCCGGAACCTCCCAGCATCTCGCCTTCAGCACGCCGCGCTCCGCCTCCGCCAACTGCCGCAGCGTCCGCAGCGCGTTCCGCACCCCGGCCAGTCCGGACGCCGCCACCCGGCATCCCGCCGCGCCGCAGCTCAGGCGATACCCTTCCGGAGCCACCTCGGCGCCGCCCTCCACCATCGTCACCCGCGGCCGAATTCCCCAGTAGCCGTCACAGACACGCTCGACCAGACGACGCGCCTCCTCCGCCTCACACGGCACGCCAATCTCCAGCGGGCATCCGTCCCGCAGCACATACACACCTTCGCCGCTCAGACGCACCGAACGCGGCAACGGAACCACACGCTTCTCACTGTCCTGTCTCATCAGCTCTTCTCCATGGTCTGTCACGCTCTCAACCTATGGCCATCCCTCTGCCAGACAGCCGCTTTCTCACCACGGCTTCACCCCGGGTGGAGCCGTCTTCAACCGCCGTTCGCGGCGCATCAGACGCCCCCAGCCGGACACCTCACCCGTCCCCTTCGCCGCCTGCCGCTCCGGCGGCGCCTCCGGAACACCTGCCTGGCGTCCGTCACCGGACGCACCGCCATAGGCGGACGCGCCGCCAGGCATCCCCAGCACGTCATCCTGGGCCGTGCGACGCTGCGCCGGCGCCTCTCCACGCGCCTCGTCCTCCCGATTTGCCGCCGCCACCGCCTCGGCGCGACGCTCCTCCGCCTCCGCAACCTCCGCACGGCAACGCGACTCCTGCGCCAGCAGCAGCGCCAACGTTCGCCGACACCACACCTGGTCAGGACACAGGCGCAAGGCCTCGCGGCACAGCGACAGCCCACGGCGCGACTCCGACAGCGCCTCCGAGGCCTCCGACGCGCGCAGCCGCTGCGCGGCCTCGCGCCAGCACGCGCCCGCCGCCTCGCCCAGCAGCCGTGAGCGCCGCTCCGGCGACAGCCCAACCGCACCCAGCTCGACGGGCAACTCCCCGCCCCAGCCACGCCAGGCGCCCAGCGTCAGGCAGCCCACCACCCACACGGCCAGCCACAGACGCGGCCAGAGCGCCCGACACGCGCCGCGCCCGACACGATGTCCCCACGGACACAGCGACGCCAGCAGCAGCGCACACCCCACCACCCCGGCCCAGACGCCCCACGGCACGCCCGACTCCCCACGCCGCCGCGTCAGCGCCTCCAGACCGGACAGCAACTCCGACAGCGCCGACGCCAACTGTCGGTCCGACATCCCCGATGCCAGGCGCACCTGCGCCGCCGCCGACTCCACGACCCACTGCTCCAGCGGCGCATCCTGCGCCTGGCTCAGCGCCACCATGCCCGTCTCGGGATCGCGCAGCCAACTGCCTCCCAGCGGCACCGGACGCGCCTCCCCAAGCCCCACCACGCACCAGGCCAGCGGACAGCGGCGCTCGCGCCAGGACAGCCGTGACGGCGCCGACGGCAACGCCTGCACCTCGCCATCCGTCAGCAGCACGACGCAGCCGGGCGCCTCGGCCAGCGTCTCCTCGGCCAGCCTCAGTCCCTCGCCGGGGTCACTGCCAGGCGCGAAGCCGAGCATCGGCTCCACCTCCGCCAGCGCCACGCGCAGGCCATCATGGTCGCGGGACGGCGGATACTCCAGCATCGCCTCGCCGCCAAAGCTGACCAGCCCGACCTCCGCCTCCGGAAAGGCGTCCAGCAGCCGCTCGACCAGCCGCCGCGACGTGTCCAGCCGCGACACGCCGGGCTCATCCTCGGCCAGCATACTCGACGAGCCGTCCAGCGCCACCACCAGCCGCAGGCCTGGCGCGGACGCGGACGCCAAGGCCGACGCCTCGCGCCAGCACTCGTGCAGTCCGCCGGCCAGCAGCGTCAGCGCCGCCAGCAGCCGCAAGGCTCCCGATGCGTGTCTTTCCGTCATGCCTTCGCTCCAACCGCCCACAGGCCAACGCCACCGGCAATCAGGGGGCCACCGCCCCTTCGGAGCCTTCGCTCCCAGGTTCCTGAGGCTCGATGAGTTCCCGCCACTCGGCCTCGGTCGGCTTGCGGAAGGCGCGGAACTGGCGCCAGATCGTCCGTCCAACCATCAGCAGTCCGACCACCGCCCAGCACAGCCCAAGCAGACCGAAGAGGTAGGCATACCTGGTATGGGGCCCGGGCGAGTCCAGAAACTGGTTCAGCCCCCCCAGCGGCGTGGTCACCGTCAGAATCTGCCACAGCGTCCTGGCAGTGTCACCGTCCAGCCCCTGCCCCCCGTTGACGATACCGAAAAACAGCAGCACAATGCAGTAGAGCACCACGGGAACGACCCCCAGACCGCCAAACACATAGCAGCCCAACCGCTGCAGGGGCACGATGCCGAAGCGCCGATGAAGACACTGTATCAGCGCCGCATAGAACAGCACATAGCCGATGGTGTTCAGCAGCGGCAGGAACGGGAAGAGCTTTATCATCTCCTTCCACTGACATCCCAGGCTCACCGCCGACACGATGGCCAGCAGCAAAAAGGCCAGCAGATACGACCCGCCCCAGATGTTCGACACCAGATAGTAGCCCAGGCGCCCCAGCAGTCCCTCCGGACAGTGTTCACGGATGCGCAGACTTGCCTCCTGACGCCAGGTGATCGGCAGACACGCCAGCAGGAGCAGCACCAGCTCGGCCGCCAGGGCCGTCAGCCAGAGGCTCTGGCTCACCGGACTGTTCCTCATCTCCTCCGCCAGACCGCCCTGACGCGCCAGCACGAGCAGATAGACGAACAGCACCACCAGCATCAGCAGGCAATAGCTCTTCTGCCACAGCATCCCATTCGCATGCTCCGGACTCAGATGCGCCACCGTCGACACCAGAAACAGCCCCGTCAGCAGCAGCATCAGCGTCAGCAGCGTCAGCGACAGCAGACTGAACGCCGTCAGCGAGAAGTCCTGCTGCGCCGCCAGCGCCACAATCATCCCCAGCAGCGCATATCCGCCAAAGACGAAGCCCATGAGCCCCGCCAGCACCAGATTGCCATATGAGGCCAGCAACTGCATCAGCGACACCACCATCAGCATGAACACCACCGCATGGAGCCACAGATACGCCACCTGGGACAGCTCCACGCCGCGCATCTGGTACATCACCGCCATCACCGGCAGCGACAGCGAGCAGACATACCCCATCAGGGCCAGCGCGGCCAGCAGGCGTCCGCGCACCATCTGCCACGGCGTCAGACTCGTGAAGTTGGCCATATTCAGATCGGGAATCTTGACCTCGCGGTTCAGACGCAGCATCACGCCCAGGCCGCCCAGCAGCGCCATGAGCACCACGGCGCCCAGCGTCACCTCGATCATCGTCAGCCCCATGTCACTGTCCAGTTCCCCACGCTCCAGCATCTCGGCGTAGAAGAACAGCCCCGTCAGGGACACCAGCAGCAGCACCATCACCATCAGACCGGAAAACAGCGTCTTCCGGCTGCCGCAAAGGGACTGCCGCAGCTCCTTCACCGTCACCGCATTGAGCCGATCATCCCAGGAAAGCCTCTCGCCCATCAGTCCTTCACCTCCTTGCCGCCGTCCCTCGTCTGTCGGGCGGTGTATTTCATGAACATCTCCTCCAGCCCCATCTCGTGCCGCTCCAGACCGCAGACGGGGATCCCCGCCTCCAGCAGCGAGCGCAGCATCTCCGGCAGCAACGCCTCGTCACCGGACAGGCGGGCGAGCACCGCGCGTTCTCCGTTCTCCCGTGCCTCCAGGCAGGCGGGCTGGCGCCGCAGCGCCTCGACCAGCGTGGCGGCCTCGCCCAGCGTCCGCACCAGCACCGTCACCTGCGACGGTGCGACGTCCTCCGCTGAAGCCGCCGGCAGAACGGACGGCGCGATGGACGGAACGGGGGCCGCCGTCTCGGCGTCCATGTCGCCGCCGAGCCGCTGCTGCAGCTCGGCCATCAGACCGGCGGCGACGAGCCGCCCCTGCTTGAGGATGACGGCGCCGTCGCACATGTCCTCGAGCTCGGACAGGATATGGCTGGACAGGAAGATGGTGAGTCCGCGCGCCTGGAGGCTCTTGAGCATGACGCGCAGCTCGTAGCGCGCCTGGGGATCCAGTCCGGCGGCCGGCTCGTCTAGCAGGAGCGTCCGGGGATGATGGAGCAGGGCCCGCGCCAGGCTCACGCGCTGCTTCATGCCCTTGGACAGCGTACAGAGAAACTGCTGCCTGAAGGAGGCGCAGCCCGTGAATTCCTCCACATTGGCCAGGGTGTCGCGACGGCGGGCACCGGTCAGTCCATAGCTGCGCGCGAAGAAGTCGAGATACTCCCAGGCCCTCATGTCGCGGAAATCCGGCAGCGCGTCGGGCATATACCCCACGAGACGCCGCACCCGGTCGGGATAGATGGTGACGGGGACGTCATCGAACAGCACCTCGCCGTGGTCGGGACGATCCACGCCCGCCATGATGCGCAGCAGCGTCGTCTTGCCCGAGCCATTCGGCCCCACAAAGCCATAGAGGCATCCGGGTGTCAGCTCGAAGCTGACTCGGTCCAGCGCCTTGATCGCTCCGAACGCCCGGCTCACATTGCAGACCTTCACCTTCATCGTCCCGCCTCCTTCGTCTCCCAGCCGCCGAAGCTGCCAAAGACCACCTGACAGACCTTGCCCGCGCCCGGCGACATTCCCGGCTCCACCAGCAGCGCCTGGTCGCTGAGCCCCACATAGCTGCCACGCGGCAGCGCTCCGGACAGGGCCACCTGGCGCAGGGCGCCATCCACGTCACCCACTTGCAGGAAAGCCCTCTGCCATGCCTGGACGTCCGGCGTGGTCTGTGGCGACGGCGGCTCCGGCGTCAGTGTCCCCGTCTCTCCAGGCGGGAGTTCGCCGCCGACATAGCACCGTCCATCCGGTCCCACCACACACAGCTCCCGCAGGCGCACGCCCAGGCGGTTGACGACATGGCACCGCCCCTCGCCGTCGAACGACAGCTCCAGCCGCGCCTCGGTCAGTCCGGCTCCAAAGACGCCATACTGCGTGGGCAGCCCATGGTTCAGGATGCCGCCGTCACTGACCAGACGAGTGTCCTGTTGCCTCAATCCGAGGTCAGCCTGCTGCCGATAGAGCTCCAGCCTGCCGTCCGCGGGGAACGAGAGACTCCCGTCCACGCCATTCGGCGCCAGCACGCTGACGAGCCCGTAGGACGAATGCTCGCCGCGCGTCTGGTCGAGGCACGTCACCGCCAGCAGGCGGCTCCGCATCGGCGGCTGCCGCAGCCGGTCACAGACCAGAATGACCAGCGACACCAGCACCGCCAGGACCGGCGTCAGCAGCAGCGCCCGCAGGGGGAGTCCGCGCCAGCAGCACCAGCCCATCACCCCCGGGCCCAACGCCAGCAGCGCCAGCAGCAGCACGATGGCCATCGACAGCGGCGACATCCGCTCGGAGTCGCCCGGCTGGATCCGCTGCTCCTCCAGCCGCTCCTCATGCAGCATCTGCGGCAACGGCAACGACAGCAGCTGTCTCATCTGGGACATCAGCTGCTCATCCGGAAGGCCCGGCTTCTTCTGGGGGAGCGGGGACATCAGCAACGCCTCCAGACAACGGATGTCCGACAGCTCGACCACTTGTCCCAATCCCTCCTGGCTCACAATCCTGTGCAGTTCCTCCCAGGGCGGCAGCGTCGGCTGGCGGACTGCCGCGCAGATGAAGATTTGCCCGCCCAGGCGCTGGTAGGCCCGCAGAGCCGTCCGTGTGCCCTCGCGCAGCTCGCGCCATTCGGCCGGCGTCAGCCACACCGAGGGCATTCCCATGTACGCAAGGCTATCTTCAGGCCATTCGGATACGGGAAGCCCTATCTCCAGCAGTCGTCTCTCGTTGTTGCTGGGCAGCACCTGAGCCAACTGCGAGGAGACCACCAGCCGGTTGTCACCGATATGCATCCTCTGCGACAGGACGGACAGTCTGTCGGCGGTCTGTCCCGCACCATTCAGCGGGCAGCTTCGCCCATTCACCCGCACCTCACTGCGTCGGACACAAGGCTCGCCAAACCAGGAGTGCCATCTGCTTCGGTAGCTCATGGCCAGCGGTGTCCGGATCACGAGGAGATGCGGGGCGCCATCGGGGGGAATCTCCTCGCGCCGGTATACCTCCACGGTGCCTTCACTACTCACCGGGCTGAACGACAACCCATGCAGTCGCACGGAGACCTCGACCACGGCCGGCTGACTCCCTCGGTTCACCACCTCCAGCCGCTCCGTACTCACGCCAGGCAACAGCACCTGCTCGTAGCCGTTCTGCATATCTCCGGCAAACAGCGGAGGCAATCGCCGCACCGTGACCTCCTCCGCGCACAGCAGCGCCGCCACCAGCAACATCGCACACCAGCCTCTCAGACCAACCCACATCCTGTCCGTCCTCCTCTGCTCATCTGACGACTGTCCCGGACTCAGACCGGCCCGCCGCTAGCAGCAGACCCGCCTCGCCAAAAAGAAATCAGTCATACAATAATCAGCATGATGGCATAATGCAAGTGGAAAACTGGCAAAAATTAGACCGATACTGTATATTGCTTCACACGGCACGTCATCAGGCTCCACGAGGTGTCCGCGCCGTGTTTCGGCGACCGTCCACTTCCACCCCCAATCACAGGTACCGACCATGCGCCATCTGCTTGCAACCATCTGCCTTACCGCCGCCGTATCCGCCTCCGCCACCGTCTTCTACATCGACAGCTCACAGGGCAGCGACAGCGCCGACGGGCAATCGCCGCAGACCGCCTGGCGCACTCTGGAGAAGGTCAACACCGCCCCGCTCCAGCCAGGAGACAGCGTCCTTTTCCGCCGCGGCACGCTCTATCGCGGCTGCCTGTCCACCGTCTCGGGCACGGAGGGGCGTCCCGTCACCTACGGCGCCTACGGCGAGGGTCCCAAGCCCATCATCCAGCCCTCGCTGGACTTCAACTCCCCCCAGCCCTGGACGGAGGTCTCGCCCGGCATCTGGCGCACCCCGGACACCATCCGCTCCAAGCCGGGCAGACACCTCGCCGACCTCTCGTCCCAGCGCTGGTCGCTCTACTGCGAGCGCGGCACCGACCTCGACTGCTCCCATGTCAGCGACGCCCAGAAGCGCCGCACCTACACCATCACCTGCCGCACCCCCGGCAAGCGCGACACCAACGTCCAGTTCATCGGCCCCAAGGTGCCCGACGACTTCACCCACTGCTATTTCTCCTTCCGGATGCGCTCCTCCATCCCCTTCGAGCTGCCCAAGCTGCGCATCATGCTCACCCGCTCCCCCTTCTCGACCTACCTGCTCCAGACAGGCAGACCCACCCGCGTCACCGCCGACTGGCAAGACTTCACCGTCCTCCTCCACCGCAGCGCCAAAGGACCCGACGGCAAGCTCAACTGGTTCATCGGCACCGCCATCCCCGCCGGCGCCACCATCGAATTCCAGCCCGGCAACCTCACCGAGGCGCTGGTCGAAAGCCATTCCGTCATCCTCAACGACGTCGGCAACATCTACTTCGACCACGGACGCCTGACCGGCTGGAAACGCTGGAAGCTCGAGGACCTCAAGCAGCCGCGCGACTTCTACCATGACCTCGGCACCGGCGTCGTCTACCTCCGCCACGACGGCAATCCAGGCGCCGGCGCCTACTCCTCGCTCGAACTGGCGCCTCGCCACACCATCATCTCCCACGGCGGCAAACATGACGTCATCATCGACGGACTCCATGTCCGCTACTCCGGCGGACACGGCTTCTCCGGCGGCAAGACCCAGCGCATCACCATCCGCAACTGCGACATCTCCTATATCGGCGGCTCGCTCCTCTTCACCCAGAACGGACGCCCCGTCCGCTACGGCAACGGCGTCGAATTCTGGAGCGACTCCACCGACTGCCTCGTCGAGAACAACCGCTTCTGGCAGATCTACGACGTCGCCATCACCAACCAGGGAAACCAGCCCAACACCCCACAGCGCAACCTCATCTACCGCAACAACCTCATCTTCAACTGCGAACAGTCCTACGAGTACTGGCGCGCACCCGCCAATGCCGTCACCGAAAACATCCAGTTCGTCGGCAACACCTGCCTCAACGCCGGCAAATGCTGGTCCCACGAGCAGCGTCCCGACAAGACGGCCTGCCACCTCCTCGGCTACGGCGTCTCCGCCAAGACCAGCAACGTCGTCATCCGCAACAACGTCATGCTCAACGGCGTCTCCGCCATCCTCCGCCATCACGACAACTGGCTCCACGCCATCGACCTCGACTACAACCTCTGGTGCCAGAACGACCCGAACGCACTCCTCTTCCACGTCATCCGGGACAACCTCCTCTTCAGGCCGACCCAATGGGACGCCTACCGCGCCACCACCGGCAAGGACGCCCATTCCCTCTACGCACAGCCCAAGTTCGTCCGACCCGACTTCGACAACCCCCTCAACGGCGACTTCCGACTCGCACCCGACTCCCCCGGATACACCGGAGCCGACGACGGAGGCCCCATCGGCATCCGCTGGAAACAGGACTGACACGCACACCCCGACGGCACACAAGCCCCAACCACGCCCGCCCAGCCGCCGGCAACAGGACGGACTCGCACCACCCGAGGCCGACGGCACACAAGCCCCAACCACGCCCGCCCAGCCGCCGGCGACAGGACGGACTCGCA
>CALZPA010000104.1 GCA_945827525.1 uncultured Lentisphaeria bacterium
CGGCGAGGACGCCGTCGGTACATCCCGCGCTACCGCGCGGAGAACTTCCAGCCCAGTGGCGGGGATCTTCCGCCGCCTCGCTTCGCTCGGCGGAAATCGGTCGCGCCGCTTCGCGGCGCAGGCGCGGGCTTCGCCCGCTTCCCTAACCGACGGCGTGGAGGCCGTCGGTACCTCCCGCGCTTCCGCGCGGAGAACTTCCAGTCCAGTGGTCGGGACAAAAGGCAGGAAAAATCACCGGCCTCACGACAAAAATTGGGGAGTTCTACGAATATATGTAGTGTAAGGCATCATCACGTATCCATGATCCCCCATAACTACCCTACCGGAGAAGCCAGACATGAGCGAAGCCGAACTCACCGAGCAGCAACTGCAGGTGCAACTCAACCGGGCCGTCAAGGCCTGCAGCCAATGGCAGCAGATCGCCGCCGCAGACCCCACCTACGCCAACGACGCCAAACGCCTCAACGACAGCCTCAAAGCCGCCGAACAGGCTTGGAAACAACACGACGCCAAGGCCGTCGCCGAGGCCGTCAAGAGCGTCCTCGACGGCGCACGGCAGCTGACGCAGCGTCGGCGTGAGGCCGTCGCGCCCAAGACGGCGTTCGGGCTGCTCCAACTGTCCGACACGGTGACGATGGAGCTGCTGCAGGTGCCAGGCGAGTCGTGCTGGCTGGGTCGCTATCCCGTGACGCAGGAGCAGTACGAGGCCATCATCGGCAGCAACCCGTCCAACTTCAAGGGCAGACGCCGCCCCGTCGAGCAAGTCAACTGGGAAGAGGCGCAGGCGTTCTGCCGGAAGCTGCAGGAGAAGTTCGGCGGCTCGTTCGGGCTGCCGCGCGAGGCCATCTGGGAGAAGGCCTGCCGCGCCGGCACCTCCACCAGCTACAACAATGGGACCGACAATGACTCAGGTCTCAGCCAGGTCGCCTGGTATAGTGGCAATTCCGGCAGCGAAACCCACGAGGTCGGCGGGAAGCGCCCCAACGCCTGGGGCTTCTACGACATGCACGGCAATGTCTGGGAATGGTGCGAGGAGTGGTATGAGACGAACAAATATCGCGTGTTTCGCGGCGGCTCGTGGGGCAGTTCGTCCGGCAACTGCACGTCGTCGTATCGGGGCAGCTACAGTCCGAGCAGCCGGAACAGCGACATCGGCTTCCGCGTCTGCTGGCGTCCCCGCAGTTAACGAGCCGTTGCCCAGCCCTGACCAGCCTTGCCTGTGGCGAGCCGCCCCGGGGGCGGCAAGCCCACAGGCAAGTGGGCAGGGCGCGGCGGCGGCGAGTTGCCCCCACCCGGCCCCAAAAGGCCGGGTGGGGGCCGCGCGATTTTTTGCCTCCCGAATTATTAACAGGATACAATAGCGTATATATAAAAGCTAATATAATATAGTATAAAACACAGGTAATTGTGCTATGGCATTCCGGATATTTTCAGCGCCGATACCGGTGACGGATGGGGTGACGGAGGAGCTGAATGCGTTTCTGTCGCAGCATCGTGTGGTGAATGTGTCGCAGCACCTGATGCAGGTGCGGGAGCAGCCGTACTGCGTGTTTGTGGTGGAGTATGTGGGCGGTTCGTCATCGGGGGAGTCGTCAGGGCGTCTGTCAGGCGGTGGAGGTAGCGGCAAGGGCGGCGAGCAGGTGGATTATCGCGAGAAGTTGGGCGAGGTGCAGTTCACGGTGTACAATGTGATGCGCAAGTGTCGGAATACGCTGGCGCAGGAGGCGGGCGTAAGCAACTTCACGGTGATGACGAACCAGCAGCTGTGCGACATTGTGCTACTGAAGCCGACGAGCGCGGCGGAGATGAAGAAGGTGAACGGCGTGGGCGACAACCGGTACGCGAAGTATGGTGAGCGGCTGTATGCGGCGTATCTGGAGGGCGTGGAGGCAGCGAAGGAGGTCGAGGCGGCAGCGAAGAAGGTCGAGGCGTCGTCGAAGGGGGCGGGGACGGCAGAGGACGGGGAGTCGTCGGGTTCGGAGTCGGAGGAGGGAGCGTCGTCGGATGCGTCGTCTGGGGCAGGTCTTTGACGAGCTGTGCTCGTATGGGAATCTGGTGCTGGCGTTTGCGGGGGTGCAGCGTGGGCGTCGGTATCGTGAGGACATCCGGGCGTTTCAGGGGGTGCTGACGGAGGAGTTGGGTCGGCTGCGGACGGAGCTGCTGTCGGGGACGTTTGCGTTTGGGGCGTATCGTCAGTTTCGGGTGTATGACCCGAAGGAGCGTCTGATCAGCGCGGCGCCGGTGCGCGAGCGTGTGGTTCACCATGCGATCATCCAGGTGTGCGGGGAGCATCTGGAGCGAAGTCTGATCGACGACACGTATGCGTGCCGGAAGGGGAAGGGGCAGTTTCAGGCACTGGCCCGCGCGGAGCATTTCGCGCGTCACCATGAGTGGGCGCTGAAGCTGGACATGCGGCACTACTTTGACAGCATCGACCATGAGGTGATGCTGTCGGCGCTGAGGCGACGTCTGAAGGACGCGCGTCTGCTGCGTCTGCTGGAGCAGTTGGTGCGGAGCTATGAGACGACGGCGGGGAAGGGGATGCCCATCGGCAATCTGACGAGCCAGTACTTCGCGAATCTGTATCTGGATCCGGTGGATCGGCTGGCGACGTCCGTGGGCGGTCGCGGCTACGTCCGGTACATGGACGACATCCTGGTGTTTGGGGAGCACGAGGGGCTTTGCGGGCTGTTGCGGGAGGTTGGCGAGCTGGCACGGGGGCGTCTACGCCTGGAACTCAAGGGAGGCGGCTCGCTGCAGCCGGTGGCGCGTGGCGTCGATTTCCTGGGCTTCCGGGTGCGTCCTGGGAGCGTGACGCTGGCGCGGGACAGCCGTCGGCGCGTCCGGCGGCGGCTTGGCTGGCTGCAGGAGGCGCTGGCGACGGGTCGCCTGACGGAGGGCGACTACCAGGCGCGTCTGCAGGCGGTTTTCGCGCATCTGGCGCATGGCGACACGTGGCGCTTTCGGAGCGCGCTGTTGTCGCGGATGGATTTGCCCTGACGGCCGTCGGGGCAGAAGGTACAGGGACATGGGGAACGGCTTCGCGTGATTCGCGGCGGCTCGTGGAACAATTCGTCCGACAACTGCACGTCGTCGTATCGGAACAACAACAGTCCGAGCAACCGGAACAACAACATCGGCTTCCGCGTCTGCTGGCGTCCCCGCAGCTCAATGGGATGGGCAATGGTCTCGTTGAACCGTCGCTGTGCCTGCTCTCCTCAAGGGGACAAACGGTCGGTGTGGCGCGGCAGCGCTGGTAGCCCGAGGGGCGAACGCGATGCCGCGCCCCTTTTTTGCCTTTCTCCTTTCAGTCCACCAAAGGCGCAAACGGCTCAAAAAAATTATTTTTTGAGCCGTTTGTGTGTTTGGTGGACTCTAGCTATCTCAGGGGCGGGCGAGGAGGGATTTGGCGTAGAGGAGGATTTTGGCGGAGCGGGGAGTGGGGAGAGAGACGGAAAGGAGCTGGAGCTGTGAGCCGGAGAGGGTGGCGATGGCGTCGCCGTCGAGATCCTGGAGGGTGTAGGTGGCGTTGGGGTCGATGCCGTCAAGGCGGAAGGTGCGGGTGGCGTCGGCGCTGTGGTCGCGGCGGAAGGCAAAGACGGCGCCTCGGTCAGCGTCGAGGAGCTGATAGGCGCACCATTCGGCAGTGGAGGTGGAGTAGCCGGTGAGGGGATTGAAGTCGAGGGACATGTAGGGGAGGAGTCGGCGGGCGTCGTCGAGCATTTTGCGGTACCATTGGCCTTCCTCGTCGGAGAGGGGGCGGGCGGGGATGGGGAGTCCGACGCCGGAGCCGATGGAGGAGCGGAAGAAGTAGGTGTCGCGGACGAGTCGCGGTTCGTCGAGGCAGGAGCAGGAGCCGAAGGAGTCGGCGTGGAGAGGGAGCCAGCGGGAGAGGGCGAGGGTGTGGAGCTGGGTTCCGAGGGGCTGGAAGTGGTAGAGGCCGTTGCAGAAGTAGTCGCTGCGGCACATGAGTGGGAAGGAGCGTCGGCACATCTGGTAGTCGAGTCGCCGTCCGCCGGAGGCGCAGTTGTCGATGATGAGGTCGGGGAAGCGCTGACGGAGGTCATCGAGGAGGAGATAGAGTCCGTTGAGGTAGTGCAGTTCGGTGAGTCCGGCGCGTCCGGGTTCGTCGTGCTGTCGCCAGATGGGTCGCGGGACGAGATTGAAGTCGATGCGGAGGACCTGCATGTTGGTTTGCCGGATGTGGTCGGCGAGGAGTTCGGTGATGAGGTGTCGGGCCTCGGGGTTTCCGAGGTTGAGGAGGTTGTTGTTGTCTGGTTCGGCGGGTGGGAGCTGCTGGCGGAGGAAGAGTTCGGGATGGTCTTTGAGGAGGTGCGAGTGAGCGGCGGCGCGTTCGAATTCGAACCAGGCGGAGAAGCCGAGTCCGGCGGTCTGGCGGGCTTCGTGGGCGAGTCCGGCGAGTCCGTGCGGGTAGAGTTTGGGGTTGGCGGACCAGTCGCCGACGATGCGGTGCCAGGAGTCGAGCTGGCTGTGGTCGTCGAGGGGTGTGTCGGCGGTGCCGTTCCAGCCGGCGTCGATGGCGTAGATGTCGGCGTGGAGGTGGTGTTTGCGGATGTTCTGGAGTCGTGCGGTGTGTTCGGCGGGGGAGAAGCCGCCCCAGGCGCGGAGGCAGAGTTTTCCGGTCTGTGGTGAGCCGTTGGACTTGGGGGCGATGTAGTCGCGCATGAAGCGTCGGAAGAGGGTGAAGGAGCGTTTGGCGTCGTGTCCGGGGTCGTTGCAGGCCCAGGGGACGAGGAGGCAGGAGGGGAGGGTGACTCGCTCGTGTGGCTTGAGGAAGAATTCGGCGTCGAGGAGTGAGGCTTCGGCGTGGAGTCCGCGGTTGGGGAGTCGTCGGAAGGCGGTTTTCCAGGAGCCTGACCAGCCGAGGGCGAGGAAGGCGCCGTGTGACTGGTCGAGCTGGAGGTTGAAGTAGGGCATGAATTCGGAGGAGGAGCGTCCGGAGGAGGCGGCGAAGTCGGTGTCCCGGAAGGAGAATTCGAGGGTACGGGGCATGAAGTCGTCGTAGGAGGCCTGTGAGCCGAGGGCGTAGTGGATGAGTGGGAACTGTCGAGCGGAGGGTGTGGTGGTTGGGGGGAGTTCGGGGAGGAGGTCGAGGCAGGCGAAGCGGAGGTGGCTGAAGGTCTCGGAGTTCTGGTCGGCGGTGTTCTCGAGTGAGAGTTGCCATTCGAGTCCGAGGGTGTCGTGGAGGGTGAAGCGGAGCATGACGGCGACTCGGCGGTCGGGGGTGAGGGCGAGTCGGAAGGGGCCGCGGTCATTGAGCTGGATTTGGCCGAGCTGGAGCGGTTCGCCGTGGTAGTCGATGGCGCAGGGGATGCTCTGGAGGACGAAGGAGATGAGATCCATGGTGGGCTGCTGGGGGTGGGCTGTCGTGTCGTGTGTGGGGGTGGGGGCGGCGGGCACGGCTCTCCCCCACATTGTGATGCAATGATAGCATGATGTGCTTAAGCGTGAAAGATAGCGTTTGTCGTGAGTTGTTCAAGCCTGTCGGCGAATTACATTATGGCGTAAAGTGTGCGAAAGGCGTTTGCGCCGCGTCGGCGGCGACCTCGCTGTCGGGCGGGGGAGCGCGGACGTGGGCGTTGACCTTTTCGAACGCTCGCTGGAATGAGTTATGAACCTGAGTCAGTAGGAGCAGATGGAGCGATGAGGATATTCTTTGTGGGTGGCGGCAAGATGGCGACGGCGCTGGCGGCCGGCATTGTGCGTCAGGGTCTGTATCGGGCCGAGGAGCTGTGTGGGTGTGACGTGAGCGAGTCGGCGCGTGCGGCGTTCACGGCGGCGACGGGTGTGGTGTGCGAGGCGGATGCGTCGCGGTGCGGGGAGGCGGAGACGGTGCTGCTGGCGGTGAAGCCGCAGGTGGCGGAGTCGGCGGTGGCGTCATTGCCGGCGCTGCGTCCGGGGGCGCTGGTGATATCGATTTGCGCGGGGATACCGCTGTCGCGTCTGTCGGGCTGGTTTGGTGGTCTGACGAACATCATCCGGGTGATGCCGAACACGCCGCTAATGGTGGGGAAGGGGGCGAGCTGCTACGCGCTGGGGTCGGGCGTGAGCGAGGCCGGCGGCGAGCTGGCGGGTCGTCTGCTGGGGTCGCTGGGCGTGGCGCGCCGTGTCGAGGAGTCGCAGCTGGACGCGGTGACGGCCTTGAGCGGCTCGGGGCCGGCGTACTTCTTCGAGATGGTGAAGGCGCTGACGGAGGCGGGGAAGGCCGTGGGGCTTTCGGAGGAGCTGTCGCTGGAGCTGAGTGTGCAGACGATGGTGGGTGCCGGCGAGATGCTGGCGCGTGGTCTGGGGACGCCGGACGAGCTGCGCGATGCGGTGACGTCGCCGCACGGCACGACGTTCGAGGGACTTGAGGTCATGCGGAAGGCCGATTTCCGGGCGCTGATGCGGCGGGTGGTCGAGGCGGCGCGTGACCGTTCGGTCGAGCTGGGGCAGGGACGATAGAGCAAGAGGGAGAACGCCATACATGAAGAAGAGCATGAGCATTGGTGTGTTGCTGCTGTGTGGGCTGGCGTCGCTGCCGGCCGTGGAAGCTGACCATGCGGTTGACCGGTATGGTCAGAGCACGCAGGAGAGCTGGCCGGGCAAGGTGACGTCGGACGCGCAGCTGCGCGCGGAGGCGGCGTCGGAATGGGAGACGCTGAAGGATGTGCGGCCGGATCTGACGACGCACGACCGCTATTTGGGTCGTCGCGAGGGTCTGGGGCTGAAGGCGACGGGCTGGTTCCGCACGCAGAAGCTCCAGGGTCGCTGGTGGCTGGTGACGCCGGAGGGCAACCGCTTCTTCCTGCAGGGCTGCGACGGCGACGACTGGAGCGAATGGGGCTACTCGACGCCCATCAGGACGCCTGACGGGCAGGCGCGCCCCGAGCTGACGGAGCTGCCGGACCGCCAGGAGTTCCCCGCCGCCTACGCCTATGAGGGCAAGGTCAACTTCCTCTGCGCCAACATCCAGCGCAAGCATGGCGCCGACTTTGACCGGAAGGGGCGCGAGGTCACGGAGCGGCGGCTGCTCAAGTGGGGCTTCAACACGATGTCCAAGTGGTCGTTCGGCTCCTATGAGCGCCATTTTCCCTACATCGCCGACGGTGGGCTGGGCAATGTGCGGCGGATGGGCAACCGCTGGCGCTGGATTGACATGTATGACCCGCAGTTTGCGGAGCGCGTCGACGCGGCGGTGCGCCAGCAGTGCGAGAGGCACCGCGACTCGCGGCTGCTGATCGCGTATGCCATCGAGAACGAGAATGGCTGGCACCACAGCGAGCTGTCGGAGCTGCTGCGGCTGGACGCCAGTTGGGCCGCCAAGGCGGCGTTCCTCGACTTCCTGGGGCAGCGGCATCCGGATGTGGCGGCGCTGCTGGGGCGTCCGGGGGCCACGCGGGCGGAGCTGCTGGCGGACACGGCGTCGCTGACGCTGGAGCAGGTGCCCGAGTCGGAGCTGCGCGAGTTTGTGCTGGCCTCGTCGGAGCGGTATCACCGGGTGCTGATGGCGGCGTATCGGCGTCATGACCCGAACCATCTGGCGATGGGTGCGGCGCACTGTCCGGTGCAGTCGTCGGACTGGATTGAGGGCGCGGCGCGTCATGTCGACTTCATCGGCATCAACACCTACGATGTCCGGGGAGTCTGGAGCAACGCGCTGGATGACATCTACCGTCGCTGCGACAAGCCGTTTGCGGTGCTGGAGTACTCGTTTGTGGTGGAGGGTCGCGGGTACCGGCGCTACAGCCACGGCAACACGGTGGTCGACGAGAATGCGCGTGGCCTAGCCTACCGCTACTTTGTGGAGCGTGAGGCGGCGCGTCCGCATTGCCTGGGCACGGGGCATTTCCTGATGTGGGATCAGCCGGTGACGCGCCGGAGTCTGCCCGACGGCGAGAATTTCACCTTTGGGCTGCTGACGCAGTGTGACCAGCCGTATGAGCGGATGCTGGCGCATGTGATGGAGACGAACCGGCGCGTGTTCGACATCCATGACGGCAAGACGCCGGTCTGCTCGGACATCAGCCCGATGCAACTGCTGGCGACGCCTGGCGCGGCGGAGCTGTTCGCGCCGTTCGTTCCGGGGCGGATTGGCATGGAGGTGACGGTTGACGACATCAATGGCCCGACGTTCCACGATGTGCCGTCGCGCATCAAATGCACCGGCGCGGCGCCCCGTGAGGGCGTGGCGGAGATCGGCGTGGTGGCGCTGACGGCGGAACGCCGCGTCGTCACGGCGCGGGCGTTTCTCTGGGACGCGAAGCTGACCGCTCGGATGGAGGATCATCTGCTGGTGGAGGCTTCGGCCGACGGCGAGTCCTTCACGCCGCACGCGGCGCGGTTCGAGCCGACGTGGCAGCAGGGTGCGGTGCGCGAGTGGCGGGTGATCGCCGACGGCTTTGCGCCGGAGATCCGCTTTGTCCGGCTCAGCTTCCGCACGGCGAAGAGTCTGCCGCTCTGGGCGTGGCAGTTGAGCCATGTGACCGTGGAGTGACGGTGGCGTGAGCGAAAGAACGGGGGCGGGGCGCGCCACAGGCGGTGCGTCCCGCCCCCGTCTTGCGTGTGTGAGGGTTGGGGGGATATGTGTGCGGGGATGTGCTGTCTGGAGGTCAGAATGTCACATCGATGAGGGCGAGGAGGTCGTCGATGGTGGAGGTGGCGAGACATTCGACGGTGTCGGCGGCGCCGTAGTAGATTTTGACGGAGCCGTCGGGTTCGGCGATCATGCCGCCGGGGAAGATGGCGCTGCCTCTGAAGCCCTCGAGCTCGTAGGGTTCGGTGGCCTTGATGAGGGGCTGAGAGGAGATGCCGAGGACTCTGGTGGGGTTGTCGAGGTCGAGGAGCATGAGTCCGGCGAGGTACTCCTTGTGCCAGATGGCCTTGGGGTTGTTGGCGACTTCCCAGCCGAAGAGGTTGACGTTGGGGTCTTTCCAGACGGCGTGGAAGGTGGCGAGCCAGCCCTTCGGGGTCTTGATGGGCGGGGCGGCGGGGCCAATCTTGGAGTTGCAGAAGGGGACTTTCTCGAGGCCGAGGACGAGCTGTGACTCGCCCCAGTAGACGCCGTCGGGGGAGTAGGAGGCCCAGACGTCGAAGCGCTCCTGGAAGCCGCGCGAGTACTCGGGCATGGGGCGCTCCAGGCGGAGGAACTTGCCGTTGATCTTCTCGGGGAAGAGGACCATGTTGCGGTTGTCGGGGGCGGAGAGGGAGAGGATCTCGAAGTCGTCGAAGTCGTCGGTGACGGCGATGCCGCCGCGGAGGCCGTGTTTGGTGTCGACGGCGAAGCAGAGGTAGCAGCGGTCGTCGATGACGGTGAGTCGCGGGTCGTAGAAGCGCGAGATTTCGGGGTCGTCGTGGACGAGCTGGAGTGGGCGTTGCCAGGGCTGGGGGCGGGGCGTCCAGTGGATGCCGTCGTCGGAGTCGGCGATGCCGAGGTTGGTGTAGGTGTCGCGGTAGTCCCAGCCTTTGGGCGAGAAGCCGACGTCGTTGCGGAAGACCATGATGTAGCGTCCGCGGAATTTGCAGACGCCGGCATTGAAGACGAGCGAGGCGGGGTAGGGGATTTGGCTGGCCTGGAGGAGCGGATTGAGGGGGTGTTTTGGGATCATGGCTGTGTGTGGGGTGTGAGCTTGAAGGTGAGAGGTTCGTTGGGGGTGGTGGGCGCGGCGACCTGGAGGGTGCGCCCGTCGCGGAGAGTGATGGCAGCCTGGGTGGGGCTGAGCTGTCTGATGTCGGTGATGGGTGCGTCGTCCTGGTCGTCGACGGGTGCGAGGAGGGTGAGGAAGAGCTGGGTGCCGGCGCCCTGTCGGGAGAAGCAGGCGGTGGTTGCGGGGCGGTAGGGACCCTTGTCCTTGATGACGTACCAGCCGAGGACTTCGGGCGAGGTCTGCGCGGAGGCGTGGGTGGCCTGGAGGCCGTCGGTGAGGAGCGGTGCGACGACGACGCGCTTGCGGTTGGGGGAGGCTGAGATGAGCGCGGGGTGGTCGGGGAGGAAGGTGGTGACGCTGGGGTCGTTGATTTGCCAGCGCTGCTGGTAGGTGTGTGGCTGGTCGTCGTTGGGCTGGAGGATGTCGCAGACGAGGAGGAGGCTGGGCTTGAGGAGGAGGAGCTGTCGTGTATGGGTGGCGGGCTTGTGGTCGGGCTTGCCGTAGCCTTCGGCGTAGGAGGCGGCGACGAAATCGAAGTCGGGGGTGGAGAGCCAGGGGATGTCGAGCGGCTGCTGGAGGACTCTCTGGGCGAGGTCGCGGGCGTTGCGCTGCTGCGGGAGTCCGTCGACGAGGATGGTGTTGTGTCCGAAGGCGCTGGTGGCGTAGCGTCGGAAGGGGGAGTTTTCGTAGCAGCCGCCGCCGTCGTCGAAGATGAGTTCGTGCTTGCCGGAGTAGAGGACGAGGTTGAGCTTGTCCTGGTGGTAGTGTCCGTAGCCGAGCGGGCCGGCGTCGAAGCCGACGTAGGTGGCGTTGGGGGACCAGTCGGAGCGGAGGGCGGCGTAGCCGGCCCAGGGGAGGAGGGTGGAGGTGAAGGAGGGCTGTGTGCCCTTCTTGCCGCCGGAGGCGATGAAGCGGAAGTCCTGGCGGTCGGGGAAGTGCTGGAGGGCGGCGGCGAGGGAGCGCGGGACGTTGCATTCCCAGGAGTCGTTGTACTGGGGGAGGGAGCCGTTGGGGAGCATCAGGCGGAGGTTGAAGTCGTAGGCCTTCTCCATGAGCTTGACGAAGTCGGGTGGGATTTCGTCGAGGCGGTTGAAGAGTCTGGCCTTGTTGGGGAGTGCCATGACGTTATCGAGGGCGACCTGGTGGTATCCGGGGGTTAGTTCGAACTGTGCGCCGTCGGGAAGGAACTGCCGGGCGATGTCGGCGTAGATCTTGTCGATGGCGATTTTTCGTGCGGCGGCGCTTTCGCGGAGTTCGGGGAAGAGAGCGGCGCAGGTGTAGACGCCGTTCATCTCCATGGTGAGCCAGTTGCCGGACTGCGGGAAGGCGATGAGGTGGCGCATCTGCTCGACGGCGGAGCGGATGAAGAGGAGGAGATCCTGGTCGGAGAAGGAGGGCGAGTGGAGGAAGAGGTGGTAGGCGTCGGGCCAGGAGCTGAGGAGTCGGATGCCGCACTCGATGGTTCTCCAGGCGGAGCCGGGGACGTTGGCGGCGTTGGTTCTGGGGTCGGGGCACTGTTCGGTCCAGGAGCGGAGGTGCTTGACGAAGGTCTTGGCGTAGGTCTCGTCTCCGGTCATGCGGTAGACGCGTCCGAGATTGTGCCAGAAGCTCATGCGGTTGAGCTGCCAGAGCCATTCGTGGTTGTTGGGGAGTTTGGGGTCGTCGAGCGTGCGGTTGTAGAGCCAGTCGATGTCGCCGTTGGGGTAGGTGTGGTCGACGCAGACGACGGTGACCTTGCCGCGGACGGTGGCGTCGGCGGCCTGGCGGTTGCCGGTGAACGTGAGGTTGGGGTCATGCGGGTCGAAGGTCCAGGGAACCGAGGTGCGGTTGCGGAAGTAGGCGGCGACGAGTCGGGCGGTCTCGGCCTCGTCGCGGCGCTGCCAGGCCTCGTGGGCCTTTTCGAGGCCCGGGAGCGTGAGGTCAAGTGCGTCAAAGAGCTGTGCGTTGGTCATCATGGTCTTCCTGAGATTGCCGAATTCGATGTCGGAGAAGTTGAGGGTGGTGCGGGGGTCGAGCTTGTTGTGCCAGCCGTCGGCGTGGAGGGAGACGGCGCCAATCTGGCTTTTGGGGAGAGGCTTCCGCGCGGGCGTGAGGCTGCGGATGGGGATGACGAATTCGCGCCAGCCGGTGAAGTTGACCTTGATGAAGGTGTGGTAGTAGTCGGCTCCCTCATGGGCGGGGTTCTCGGCGCTGAGGTGGAGAATGAAGTGGGTGTTCGTGTTGACGTGCGAGTAGAGCCAGAAGCGAAGATGCGTGTGGGTAGTCCAGTCGTGCGGCGCGGAGGGAAGCCGAATGGTGGCGGTCCGGCGCTGCTCCCAGCGCTGGGTGGGCTTGTCGTGGTGGCGGATGCCGTCGTCGCGAAGAGTCCCCTGCCAGTCGGACTGACGGATCGTGTCGGCAATGACGCGGGGCTGGAGCCATTCGTCGGCGGAGACGAAAAGACCGGTCAGCAGGCAGAGAAGCAGAGGAAGGCGCATGTTTTTTTCTCCTGTTTTTCTCGAGTGAGCCGAGTGAGTCGAGGCGGCGACCCTTGATTAGCCGGGGGTGAAGCGCCCGGGCATGATTCGATTATCGCCCGACGGCGTGGTTGCCGTCGGGACAGGCGCCGCTGTCGCGGCGCGTTTTTTCTCGCATGATTCGATTATCGCCCGACGGCGTGGTCGCCGTCGGGACAGGCGCCGCTGTCGCGGCGCGTTTTTTCTCGCATGATTCGATTA
>CALZPA010000105.1 GCA_945827525.1 uncultured Lentisphaeria bacterium
CCGCCCAGCAGCCCAGGAAGCCTCAGCCGACTCCCGCCCAGCAGCCCAGGAAGCCCCAGCCGACTCCTCCCAAGCAATCTCGCCCGACGTCCTCCTCCTCCAGCGGCAATATCCTCGGCAACGCCTTTCGCCGCCAGGCCGCCGTACCAACCAGCTTTGACATCTTTGACCAGCATCAGCGTCAGCATCATCTGACCGCCGACAATGCGTTCAGCTCCGGCGGTGAGGCCACAACCTACACGCTGCCCAACTATCCGCGCGCCATCATCAAGATCTTCAAGCCCGAGACGCTCCGCAACAAGCAGAAAGCCGAGGAGAACTACCAGAGAGTCAAGGCCATGGTCGCCATCGCCGCCTGCCGTGACAAGGGCAAGTCCTTCCTCGGCTGGCCCTGCGTCCCCTTCTTCGACCGCAGCCGCAGCTTCCTCGGCTTCGCCATGTACAGGTGCAGCGGAAAGCCCTTCCATGTCTTCAATGGCGGCGTCAACTCCATTCGCCGCAACTTCCCCAACTGGACCCGCAAGCACCTCCTCCTCACTGCCATCGACTTCGTCAGTAAAGTCCGCTTCCTTGCCGAGAAAGGCGTCCTGGTCAACGACTTCAACCCCGCCAACTTCTTCGTTGACGAGAACTGCCGGGTCTCCTTCATCGACTGCGACAGCTATCAGATACCGTCCGCCCACGGTGCGCCGCACATCACCAAGACCTACTTCGCCTCACACGTCGCGCCTGAGCTGCTCCGCAATCCGCAGCTTCTCCAGCAGCCGCGGAACATCCATCACGTCGAGTTCGCCGCCGCCATTCTGGTCTTCAACATCGTCATGTGCGGCCTCCATCCCTTCGCCTTCATGGGTGGTCACAACGGCTCGAACTGCGGCTCACCCGAGGAGAACCTTCTCCAGGGGCGCTGCCCGCTTGGCAACGGCAACGACTGCCTACTCCCCGCCGGCAACTGGTACAACCTCTGGAGCTGGCTCAGCTTCAACCTCAAGAGCGTCTTCATCCACATGTTCCAGGACGGATACGCCGACCCCAACGCCAGACCGTCCCTCGCCGAGCTGGAGAAGGCGCTCCGTCAGTGCGTCTATGACCTTCAGTACGCCCCCGAGCGCGACGAGCTCATGCCCGCCAGACCCAAGCCGTCGGTGAAGTACGGCGAGGACAGAGGCTGACACGGAGGAAAACACCATGAGCAACGCCGATTTTGCCGCCACCATCCTCAAGAACGCCCTCGTCTCGCGTCCCCAGAACAACGCCGTTTCGTGTCCCAGTGTCTCCAGCGGCGCCGTCGGCCGCTCCTCGCGGGCAGAACGCCACCCCATGCGCGCCGACGACAGCCATCAGACGCTCTTCCAGCAGCTCGAGCAGACCCTCGACGACAACTCCCAGGCCGTCACGCCGCAGGAGCTGGCGCAACTCAAGCAAGACCTCCGCAAGCTCAGCCGGGAAAGGGTCAACCTCCTCATCACCGGCCCCACCGGCGCCGGCAAGAGCTCGACCATCAACGCCCTCTTCGCCATCGACCGCAGCCGCATGGACGAGCAGGCACAGGTCGGCTCCGGCGTCGATCCACTCACCAAGACCATCTCACAGTACCGCATCGGCAACCTGACGCTCTGGGACAGCCCCGGACTCGGCGATGGCCGCGACGCCGATCAGCGCCATTCAGAGGCTCTCATCCGGAAGCTCCACGAGACCGACGCCAACGGCCAGCCGCTCATTGACCTGGTTCTCGTCATCCTTGACGGCAGCTCCCGCGACCTCGGCACCTCCTACGAGCTCATCAACGACGTCATTATCCCCCATCTTGGCGACCAGCCCGAGCAGCGCATCCTCGTCGCCGTCAATCAGGCTGACCAGGCCATGAAGGGACGCCACTGGAACCGGCAGCTCCATCAGCCCGACCCGGATCTCAAACGCTTCCTCCAGGACAAGTGCGACTCCATCCGGGAGCGCATCCATGACTCGACCGGTGTCCGCACGCAGCCCATCTACTATTCCGCCGGCTACAAGGAGCAGGGGCAGTATCAGGAGGCGCCCTACAACATGACCAAGCTGCTGGCCCTCATCATCAAGCACATTCCGCACCGCAAGCGTCTCGTCACATTTGCGCAGGTCAACCCCACCCATCAGGTCTGGGAGCATGACGATGAGGAGGAGGATTATGGCTCTGTAGCGCTTGGCTACGTAGAGAAAGGCCTCGGAGTGGCACTGGGCGCCGCCGCCGCCAAGGTTCTTTACCCAATGGGTCAGACGCTGTTCTCGTTTGGCAAAAAGGTGCTGGGCGGAGCCGTCGAGCTCATCGGCAAGGGCGTGGAGTGGTTCACCGGGCTCTTCTCCTAGCCGGCGGCCAGAGTCCTGCCCGGCTCAGAGGAAGAAGGGCGACTCGCTGGAGATGATCTGTCCCTCGGAGCCGTTCCGACGTCCGGCCGACGGGGATGTCCGTGCCTTTCCGCCGGGCTTGCCCCGCTTCTTGCCCTTGCCGTCGTTGTCCTGCGACTGTGCCTCGAGGGTGCGAATCTGGTCGCGCAGCATGGCGGCGCGCTCGAATTCGAGCGCGTCGGCGGCGGCCTGCATCTCGCCCTCGAGCTGGCGGATGGTCTCGGTGACATCGTAGTCGAGGCCGTCCTCGGCGACGACGCTGGCGGCGATGCGTTCGGCCTCCTCGTAGAGCCGGAGGCTGCTTTGGGCCTGCCGGCGGATGGTCTTCGGGGTGAGATGATGCTCCTGGTTGTAGGCCTGCTGCCGTTCGCGCCGTTCGCGGCTGACGCGAATCATGCGGGCCATGCTGTCGGTGATGGTGTCGGCGTAGAGGATGACGCGTCCGTTGACGTTGCGGGCGGCGCGTCCGGCGGTCTGGACGAGGGAGCGTTCGGAGCGGAGGAAGCCCTCCTTGTCGGCGTCCATGACGGCGACAAGGGCGACCTCGGGGAGGTCGAGACCCTCGCGGAGGAGGTTGATGCCGACGAGGGCGTCGAATTCGCCGGAGCGGAGGCTGCGGAGGATGTCGACGCGCTCGAGTGCGTCGAGTTCGGAATGGAGGTATCGGCAGCGGACGCCGACGCCCCGCAGGTAGTCGGAGAGGTCTTCGGCCATGCGCTTGGTGAGGGTGGTGACGAGGGTGCGCTCGCCGCGTGCGGCGAGTCTGCGGATTTCGTCGAGGACATCGTCGACCTGGTTGGCGAGGGGGCGCACCTCGACCTCGGGGTCGAGGAGTCCGGTGGGTCGGATGACCTGTTCGACGGGGGTGGTGCGGCTGAGCTCGAAGTCGCCAGGCGTGGCCGAGATGTAGAGCGTCTGGTGCTGCATGGCCTCGAATTCGTCGTAGGTGACGGGGCGGTTGTCGAGGGCGGAGGGGAGTCGGAAGCCGTTGTCGACGAGGACCTGCTTGCGGTTGCGGTCGGCGCGGTGCATGGCATGGATTTGCGGGAGCGTGACATGGGACTCGTCGATGAAGGTGATGTAGTCCTCGGGGAAGTAGTCCATGAGGGTGTAGGGGCGTGAGCCAGGGGCGCGCGCGGCGAGGTGGCGCGAGTAGTTCTCGATGCCCTGGCAGTACCCGACCTCGAGGAGCATGTCCATGTCGAAGGTGGTTCGCTGGTAGATGCGCTGGGCCTCGACGAGGCGGTTGCTCCGCTCGAAGAGGGCGACCTGCTCGTCCATCTCGGCGAGGATGGCGTCCCGTGCGGCGCGGATGCGCTCCTGGGGCATGACGAAGTGCTTGGCGGGGAAGACGGCGACCTCGTCGAGGTCGTCGGTCTTGCGCCGGGTGGTGGCGTCGTGGCGGGAGATGCTCTCGACGGTGTCGCCCCAGAATTCGACGCGGATGAAGTCGTCGCGGTGGGAAGGGTAGATTTCGAGGCAGTCGCCGGCGACGCGGAACTGTCCTCGGCTGGGAGCGACGTCGTTGCGCGAGTACTGGATGTCGACGAGCTGCCGGAGGAGCTTCTCGCGCGACATGTCCTGGTTGACGGTGAGCTTGGCCTTGAGTGCCTCGAAGTCCTCGGGTGCGCCGAGGCCGTAGAGGCAGGAGACGGAGGAGACGACGATGACGTCACGGCGCTCGAGCAGGGAGCCGGTGGCGGCGAGCCGGAGCCGCTCCAGCTCGTCGTTGACGGCGGAGTCCTTGGCGATGTAGGTGTCGGTCTGGGGGATGTACGCCTCGGGCTGATAGTAGTCGTAGTAGCTGACGAAGTACTCGACGGCGTTGTGTGGGAAGAACGCCTTGAGTTCGGAGTAGAGCTGTGCGGCGAGCGTCTTGTTGTGGGAGATGACGAGCGCGGGTCGCTGGCATCTGGCGATGACGTTGGCCATGGTGAAGGTCTTGCCGGAGCCGGTGACGCCGAGGAGGGTCTGGTAGGGCGCACCCTCGCCGAAGCCTCGGCAGAGGGCGTCGATGGCCTGTGGCTGGTCGCCGCAGGGGCGGTAGTCGGAGACGAGTTCGAAGGGCATGGGGGGAGGTCGTCAGGGCGTTTGGGGGCGGAGGAATTCGTGGAGGTCGTCGTGTCCGAACCGGCGTTCGCCCTGGGGCGTCCGGAAGCGGACGAGGTTCTGGCCGCCGTGGTTGGCCCAGGAGTTGTCGAGGAGCTGGCAGTTCTGGCGCCAGTCGTTGCACATCCGGAGGCAGACCTCGGTGGAGTAGTGGAAGATGTTGTCGCGGACGACGAAGTTGCGGGTCTGGGAGATGCAGGAGTAGAACATGAGGTGTGCGCCGTTGGGGTCGGGGCGCTGCTCGTGTCCCCAGCCGCCGCCGGCGTTGAGGCAGGTGTTGTGCTCGAAGAGGATGTTCTCGGTGACTTCGTCGGCGGGGCTGTTCCAGTACTCGAAGGAGTATTCGGCGTTCCAGATGACGTTGTTGCGCCAGGTGATGTTCCGCTGGGTGGAGTGGAAGCCCTCGATGGCGCGGCCCTGGTTGGTGAGGGCGGCGTCGTAGATTTCCCAGATGCGGTTGTTCTCGACGAGGTGGTCTTCGGCGCAGTTCCAGAATTCGATGCCGTTGCCGAAGCGGACGGGGCGGCCGTTGGCGTGGGTGAACTGGTGTCCGCCGCCGATGTAGCAGATGTCGCAGTTGCGGATGACGAGTCGCTTCGTCTCGCCGCCGCCGAAGCCATGGCCGGCGCCGTAGCGGACCATGAGGCCGTCGTAGACGATGTCGTGGCAGCCGGCCTGGGCGACGATGACGCGGTTCACGGCGGCCTCGATGGAGGCGAACCGCGTGCCGGGATTCTCCTCCAGGCGGAGGAGGACGCACTGGCCGTCGGGGCTGTACCAGAAGTCGCCGGGGCGCTGCAGTTCCTCGGGGCTCCAGCGCTTCCAGCCGCAGCGGTGTGCGCCGTGGTCGAGGATGAGGTTGCCGATGTCGCAGGGGAAGACGTGGCGGGCGGCGGTGCGCCACACGTCCGGGCGGTCCGTCGCCTCCCAGTCCGACGGCTCGGACAGGGAGACGGAGTTCTGGAGGATGGGCAGCGGCCCGTCGCCGTAGCCGGCGTAGCGGACTGGCTTTCCGGGTTCGCCCGAGCGTGGGCGGAGCTGGCCGCGCCACAGCCCGCCGCGCCGGAGCAGGACGCTGTCCCCGGGGCGTATCTCATCCGTCTCGAGACGCTCCAGCGAGCGCCAGGCCTCCTGGGGCGAGCGGCCACTGGCGTCATCGCGGCCGGCAAGGTCATCGACATAGAACAGCGTCATGGTGGGGGTGGTCTCCTGCAAAGGGGTTTTTGTGGCTGCGGACATTGACGAACGGCACGGAACATACTATTTTATGTCAATCGCTTTTCGTCAAGGAAGGAGGCAGAGGAAAAATGCGGCAAGCCATTCTTGAGAACCTGAAGTCATTGGTCGGACTGCTGGCGCTGCTGCTGGTCTGCGGGCTGTTCGCGTGGACGCTGAACGGCGCGCGGTCGGCGCGCGCCGAGGCTTACGGCGCCAGCCAGGCGCGCCACCGTGCGGAG
Source organism: uncultured Lentisphaeria bacterium (assembly GCA_945827525.1). Taxonomy (GTDB): domain Bacteria; phylum Verrucomicrobiota; class Lentisphaeria; order Oligosphaerales; family Oligosphaeraceae; genus CAAGGB01. The sequence goes on from CALZPA010000105.1 coordinate 5,949, forward strand.
CTGCGGCTGAACGCGCTGACGCGCGCCTGGCTGCGCCAGGTGGCGTCGGAGGGCGCGCCGTCGCTGCGCGGCGCGGTGTCGGTGGCGCTGCCGGAGCGTCTGTCGGAGATTGCGGCGGGCGCGGCGGGGCAGCCGTCGTTTCTGGCGGATGTGCGGTCGGTGCTGGAGTCGGCCTCGACCCTGAGCGAGCCGTCCTGGAACGCGGAGGAGATGTGGCGTCAGAGCTGCCGTCCGGTTCTGGCGGCCGAGCTGGAGCGCCTGCTGCCGGGCATGGCTATCACGCCCTGACTGACCTCGCCGCCGTCCCCGCGTTTCGTCCTCCCCTCTCTCCTTTTTCTCTCTCCCACAGCCCTGGAGTTCCCACGCATGACCTCACCCATTCCGTTTGTCCATCTGCACACCCACTCCGACTACAGCCTTCTTGACGGCACGGCGAAATGCAGCGGCATTCTGGCGAAGTGCCAGGAGTTCGGGATGCCAGCGGTGGCGGTGACGGACCACGGCAACATGAGCTCGTGCTACGAGATGTGCACGACGGCGGGCTCGTTCGGGGTGAAGGCCATCCCCGGGTGCGAGTTCTACATCGCGCCCGGCTCCTACCTGGAGAAGGACAGCAGCCAGCGCCACAGCCATGGCTTCCATCTCATCTGCCTGGCGCAGAACTACAAGGGCTACCAGAACATGTGCCACCTCAACGAGGAGGCCTGGCTGCGCGGCTACTACTACCGCCCGCGCATCGACAAGGAGCTGCTGCGCCAGTACCACGAGGGCATCATCTGCCTGTCCGCGTGCATCTCGGGCGAGGTGCCGCGCCTCTTCCTGGACGGCAACCCGAAGGCCGCCGAGGAGGCCGCCATGGCCTACCTCGAAATCTTCGGCGAGGGGAACTACTACCTGGAGATCCAGAACCACGGCATCCGCGAGGAGATGGAGGCCAACGAGTTCATCATCGACCTGGCGAGGCGCCGCGGCATCCCGCTCGTCGCCACCAACGACTCGCACTACCTGCTCCGGGAGCACGCGGAGGCGCACGAGCTGTTCATGTGCATCGGCACCCAGAAGACCATGAAGGACCCCAACCACATGAAGTTCAGCGGCGACGGGTTCTACTTCAAGTCGCAGGAGGAGATGGCCGCCCTGTTCCCCGAGCTGCCCGAGGCGCTCGCCAACACCGTCGCCATCGCCGAGCGCTGCGACGTCCATCTGCCCACCGTCAGCGACAAGCCGCCGGCCAACCACTATCCCGAATACCCCGTCCCCGGCGGCGGCGACCGCGAGGCCTATCTCCGTGACCTCTGCAACAAGGCCCTCCCCGTCCGCTACGGCATCGACCCCAACAAGGAGACCTTCACGCCCGAGGAGCAGGCCGTCATCGACCGCATGAACTACGAGCTCGGCATCATCAAGCGCACCGGCTTCATCAGCTACTTCCTCGTCGTCTGGGACTTCCTCAACTACGGCCACAGCGTCGGCGTCCCCCTTGGCCCCGGACGGGGCTCCGGCGCCGGCTCCGTCGTCGCCTACCTCCTCCACATCACCAACATCGACCCGCTCCAGTACGACCTCCTCTTCGAGCGCTTCCTCAACCCCGACCGCGTCAGCCCCCCCGACTTCGACATCGACCTCTGCGAACGACGCCGACATGTCGTCATCGAGTACGTCCGCGACAAGTACGGCGCCGAGAACGTCGTCCAGATCGGCACCTTCGGCACCCTGAAGGCCAAGGCCGTCCTCAAGGACGTCGCCCGCGCCCTCGGCATGACCTTCGACGAGGGCGCACGCATCACCAAGCTCGTCCCCTCCGACGACCCCAAGATGACGCTCCAGAAGGCCTACGACGGCTCCGAGGAGCTGCGCAACCTGGTGGACAACGACCCCGCCTACAAGGAGCTGTGGAAGTTCGCGACGGTTCTGGAGGGCCTGAACCGGAACATGTCCATCCACGCGGCGGGCGTCATCATCGGCGACATGCCGGTCGCCGAGGTCGCCCCCATCTCGAAGGGTGCCAGCGACGAGCCCATCACCCAGTTCTCCGCCGTCCCCTGCGAGCAGCTCGGACTGCTCAAGATGGACTTCCTCGGACTCCGCACCCTCACCATCATCCAGGATGCCCTCGACCTCATCGAGAAGGCGCGCGGCATCCACATCGAGAGCGACGACATCCCCATCGACGACGCCAACACGTTCGCCCTGCTCAACCGCGGCCAGACCGTCGCCGTCTTCCAGCTGGAGTCCACGGGGATGCAGCAGCTCTGCCGCTCGTTCGGCGTGGAGAACCTCAAGCACATCATCGCGCTCATCGCGCTCTACCGCCCCGGCCCCATGCAGTTCATGCAGACGTTCATCGACCGCAAGAACGGCCGCGAGCCCTGCGACTACGACGTGCCCGCCATGGAGCCCATCCTCGCCGAGACCTTCGGCATCATGCTCTACCAGGAGCAGATCATGCAGGTCGTCCAGGCCGTCGCCGGCTTCTCGCTCGGACAGGCCGACATCCTCCGGCGCGCCATCGGCAAGAAGAAGATCAAGGACATGGAGAAGATGTACGTGAAGTTCCAGGCGGGCTGCCTGGAGCGCGGCATCGACCAGGCGACGCTCGACCGCATCTGGGAGAAGATCAAGGTCTTCGCCGGCTACGGCTTCAACAAGTCCCACTCCGCCGCCTATGGCCTCATGTCCTACCGAACCGCCTACCTCAAGGCCAACTACGGCCCCGAATTCATGGCGGCAACCCTCACGTCCGAACTCGGGAACTCCGAGAAGATGGCCTTCTTCCTCAAGGAGTGCCGCAACCTGAACATCCCCATCCTCCCCCCGGACGTCAATGTCTGCGACGTCGGCTTCTCCGTCGCCGACGGCAAGATCTTCTTCGGGCTGGCCGCCATCCGCGGCGTCGGGCAGGCGCAGGTGAGCGGCATCATCGCCGCCCGCGAGAAGGACGGCCCCTTCAAGAGCCTCGACGACTTCTGCGAGCGCGTCGAGGGCAACAACAAGCGCCTCATGGAGTCGCTCATCAAGGCCGGCGCCATGGACTGCTTCGGCCTGAGACGCTCCCAGATGATGGCCATCCTCGACCCCGTCATGTCCCAGGCGTCGCGCACCGCGCGTGACCGGCGCTCCGGACAGCGCTCCCTCTTCGACCTCCTCGCGCCCGAGGACAAGGCCACCACCTCCTATGTCGTCCCCGACATCCCCGAATGGCCCCTCAAGGAGCTCCTCGACTACGAGAAGGATCTCCTCGGGTTCTTCGTCAGCGGGCATCCCATCGGCGACTACCAGCAGACCATCGACGCCTACCAGTCCGATGACCTCAGCTCGCTCATGACCCTCCAGCCGGGCACCCTGGTCCGCGTCGGAGCCTACCTCTCCTCCGTCCAGATGAAGACAACCAAGGACAAGAACCGCCCCTTCGCCATCATGCACCTCGAGTCGCGCGAGGCGCGCATGGAGTCCATGGCCTTCCCCGACACCTACCAGAGGGCCATCGCCGAGCATCCCGACATCTTCACCCCCGAGACCGTCGTCTTCGTCGAGGGCGAACTGCAGAAGCGCGACGAGGACGAGCCCGTCAAGCTCGTCGCCCAGCGCATCATCCCCCTCGCCGAGGCCGACGAGCTCTTCGCCCGCGAAGTCCATCTCCGCCTGCCCGAGCACCTCATGGACGACGACCGGCTCGCCCGGCTCCGCGACGTCATCCAGCAGAACCCCGGCGAGACACCCCTCCTGTTCTGCCTGCTCTGTGACGACGGCAACGTCATCTACACGCAGAACGAGCGCCTCACCATCCGCAACTCCCCCCAGTTCCGCGAGCAGCTCAACGCCTGTATCCCCGGCGGAGCCGCCCTCCTCGTCAAGCCCAACCGCGCACGACCCGTCAGCACCCGCCGGCACTTCGGACGCTTCCCCAGACGCCAGCAGGACTGACGACGGGACGCAAAAAATGCGCGAAGCCCTTGTTATGCGAGGTGAACTTTGGTATAATATGCGCAATGCCGTCCATTGTGTACCGATTGTCATCCTAATCCGAGGAGACCATCATGTCTCGCACGCTTCGCTTCACGCTCATCGAACTGCTCGTCGTCATCGCGATCATCGCCATCCTGGCGGCCATGCTGCTGCCCGCCCTGTCGAAGGCCCGCGAGAAGGCGCGCGCCATCGCCTGCACCTCCAACCTGAAGCAGCTGGGCCTCGGGCTCCAGCTCTACGCGGACGCCAATGACGACTTCGCCTGCGGCGTCTACGCCTGGCCCGTCGGCAGGGGCACCGCGCCCCTCTGGTGGTGGAACGACCAGATCGCCGACTATGTCGGCGACTACAAGATGTTCGAGTGCGCCACCAACACCCCCGTCGCCATCGGCACCTGGTGCCGCGACACCAACGCCACGTCCTACAAGAACAGCTACGGCCGCCACTGCACCACCTACGGAAACTCTGCCGTCTCCACCGGCTCCCTCCAGAAGCTCGGGCAGTTCACCCAGCCCTCCTTCACCATCGCCCTCTGGGAGACCAGCAAGGGCGACGACCCGCAGGCGTGGGAGGACGGCGGCGACAACATGGTCACCCTCGGCACCGCCAAATGCCGCCTCAAGGCCGCACACAACTCCATGTTCAACGCCCTCTGCCAGGACGGCCATGTCGAGTCCTTCCGCGTCTTCGAAGAGAACCGCCTCAAGGTAAAGCCCTGACCTGATCCCATCCCCGCACTCCCACATCTAGCCTCACCATAACCATGTCCGCTGAGATGAGCTCCGCTTCCCCGCACACCGATGTCGCCGCCTTCGTCTGGCCCTCCTATACGGGAGACGAGCCACGCACCAGAATGTTCTGGCCCGAGGGCATGGGCGAATGGCAGTCCGTCAAGAACGCCGTCCGCAAGACGCCTGACCACAGTTGGCCGCGCCGTCCGCTCTGGGGCTACGTCAACGAGGCCGATCCCTATGTCATGTCCATGGAGATCGACGCCGCCGCCGACCATGGCGTCAACGTCTTCATCTACGACTGGTACTGGTACGACCGCCGCCCCTTCCTCGAGCAGTGCCTCGACAACGGCTTCCTCAAGGCGCCTAACCGCGACCGCATGAAATTCTACCTCATGTGGGCCAACCATGACGCCAACCACTTGTGGGACATCACCCAGTCCGACGACAACGGCTCCACCGTCATCTGGAAGGGCGCCGTCGACCGGCGCGAATTCGACCTCATCGTCCAGCGCGTCATCGAGCGCTACTTCTCGCAGCCCAACTACTACACGCTCGACGGCTGCCCCGTCTTCATGGTCTACGAGCTCCAGAACCTCATCGAGGGGCTGGGCGGCGTCGAGAAGTGCCGCGAGGCCCTCGACCACTTCCGCGCCGAGACCATCCGCGCCGGCTTCCCCGGACTCCATCTCCAGGCCACCGCCTGGGCCAAGAACGGAAACAACCTCAGCGGCGTCGACGGACACGCCGGCGGACTCACCCGACAGCAGTTCGACAGCCTCGGCTTCGACAGCCTCACCCACTACCAGTTCGTCCATTTCACCAGCATGAACCGCGACTACCTCGAGGTTCTCCCGGACGTCCAGGCCGAATGGCGCAAAATCGACGAGAACTACGCCATCGACTACTTCCCCCATGTCTCCATCGGTTGGGACAACAACCCCCGTTTCCGGCGCTTCATCAACCACGTCGCCCGCAACAACACCCCCGAGAACTTCGAGAAGGCGCTCCGTATGGCCGATGACTTCCTCGACAGGCATCCGCAGCGTCACCGCCTGGTCACGGTCAACAGCTGGAACGAATGGACCGAGACCTCCTACCTTGAGCCAGACTCGCTCCACGGCTACGGCTACCTCGAGGCCATCAGAAGGGTCTTCGGACACTGAGACACCTGCCCCCAAAAACACGCTTGCCGACAGGCGCCCCTCCGCTATGGCCAAAGAGGGGCGCCTGTTGCTTTTCCCCCTCAACAGGATATATTTATAGCGTCACAGACGACATGAGGAGGGAACCATAATGACTGACCGGCCATTCTTCGTCCAAACGGACGTCCAGGGCTATTCCCTGCACGTCAGACGCCACGTCGGCGACCAGCACATCCTGTCTGCGGAGACTCGCCTCATACTCATCGGCAGCAGCCTCGGAACCAGCAGTTGCCGTCACGAACATCTCAACAGGAAGGAGTGGACGCGACCATGAAGGACCTGACCAGCAGCAGCTACACGTTCGAGAAGCTCATCCGGGGCAACTTCCTCTACGTCGACAAGACCGAGTTCATCTGGAAGCTCGTGCGCCCCGCCACGGGCCTCTACTTCCTCTCCCGCCCGCGCCGCTTCGGCAAGTCCCTCACCCTCTCCACCCTCAAGGCCGTCTTCGAGGGCCGCAGGGAGCTCTTCGAGGGGCTGGCCATCGC
>CALZPA010000106.1 GCA_945827525.1 uncultured Lentisphaeria bacterium
GAGATTCTAGAGATTCTAGAGATTCTAGAGATTCTAGAGCCTCTAGAGATTCTAGCGATTCTAGAGCCTCTAGAGCCTCTAGAGATTCTAGAGATTCTAGAGATTCTAGAGATTCTTCAGTGCGCCGTGGGGGGGCTGAGGTTTGGCAGTTCACGCTCGAGGATGGCGGCGGCGAGCATGACCTTCTCGCAGCAGGTGTGGTGGCGTCGGCGGTAGTAGTCGGGGGTTCGGGCCTCGGAGATGGGGGCGTCGGACTGTCCGGGGGGGAGTCCCAGGAGCTCACGGCAGATGATGGAGCCCGTCTGGCTGCGGAATTCGTCGGCCAGACGCTGCACGCAGGCGTAGCAGTCGTCCTTGGCGGCCTTGTCGCCGGCGTCGGCGCCATGGAGGAGTCCTGCGACCATGGTCATGGCGGAGACGGCGCCGCAGACTTCGCGGAGTCGTCCGAAGCCGGCGCCGAAGCCGGTGGCGAGATGGCAGGCCGTCCGCTGGTCGAGTCCGCAGGCGTCGGCGAACGAGCAGAGGACGGCCTGTGCGCAGTTGGCGCCGTCGAGGAAGCGTCGTCGGGCCTCGTCGGCCTTGCTGGCGCGGTCGTCAGACGGCGTATCGGAAGGATGCCCGAGGTCAGGCGCGTCGGAGAGGGGACGTGGGCTGGCCTCGGGGTCAGGGAGCTGTGCGTGTGTGTCGCTCATGCCTCGTTCGGCTGTGCGCAGGCGTTGGTGTTGGCGCACTTGGCGTAGCGGAGTTCGATCATCTGGTGGCAGGTGAAGCGGTCGAGATGGAGGTGGAGCCATCCCTGGTCGTCGGTGCTGAAGGGTATGGGGGTGCCTTCGGGTGCGAGGAGGGCTTCGCGGATGGCCTTGGGCGTCTTGAGTCTGACGTCGACGTCACAGGCGGGCGTAAGGTCTTCGATGACCTCGATGATGCCTCGGCTGGTGACGCCGTTGACGTTGATGTTGCCTCCGCGGGCGATGGTGTTGGCGTAGAGGAGGTGGAGGACATAGCGCTTCTCGGACGGCTGGTGCATGAGGGTGACGCGTCCGGTCGAGGGGAGGTTGGTCTCGAGGGAGCAGTCGTCGCCGAGGAGGGAGCGGATGGCGTTGCGGAGGATTTGCGCGAGGGGGACGCATCCCCAACCGCGGTAGATGGAGAAGACGGGGTGGGCGAGGTACATGACGTTGCCCTTGCGGGAGCCGGCGGCGAAGCCGGAGGGCTCGGGGAGTGCGGGGGTGTGCTGATGGCTGCAGAAGAAGCGGTAGCTGGTGCGGTTGAAGTAGGAGTCATAGACATCGCCGAGGCTGGTGCCGTCGGTGACCTTGAGGCGTTGGGCGGGGAGGTACATGACCATGGGTGAGGCGAGGTAGTCAGGGGCGATGTCGGGTGCCCACTGGACGTAGTCGGGACGGAAGGGGCTGAGACCGGCGGTCTTGGCGCCGCAGTCGAAGAGGAGCTTGCCGTCGCTGTCGAGTCCGCTGTGTCCGGAGAGGAGGAGCTTTCCGCCATTGGCGAGGTAGGTGTCGAGCTTCTTCTTGAGTCGGGCGTCGATGGTGACGTCGTCGGGGAGGATGAGGAGTCGGTATTTCTTGAAGTTGGCCTCGGTGTCGATGACGTCGAAGAGGAAGTGTCCTTCGAGGAGGATGCGTCCGGCGCCGTTGTCGCCTGGGATGTCCTTGGTTCCGGAGGCTCTGACGGCGGCGGCGGTGAGGAGGGCGATGTCGGCGAGGTTGTCGGTGTTGTCGCACCAGGGCTCCTTGCGTTCGACGTCGGCGTAGGCCTGTCCGATGAGTCGGTAGGTGCTGACGTCGAGCTTTCCGGAGGGATGGAGCTGGTCGCCGACGCTGCACTTGGCGCCGAATGCGAGCATGGCGCAGCATTCGTAGCGGAGGGCGTTGGGGTGCTTGAAGCCGCCAAATTCGCCCCAGGTGGTGTGGAATTTGCCGGTCATGCCGAGGAAGTCGAACTCGAGGGTCTTGACGTACTTGGCGGAGAGCGGGAAGTGGTCGTAGCCCCAGCCGCCGGTGGGGAGCGATTCGAGTTCGAGATGGGAGAAGTACTTTTTGAGGAGCGAGCGGTTGCCGGGGGTGACGTGTCCGGAGTTGTGGAAGACGGGCATGTCGGGGTTGGCGGCGGTGGCGGCCATGGTGGTCATGGAGTAGTATCGCTCGAGGGCGATCTGGGCACACTTCTGTCGGTCGGCCTGGCTGGTGGGGTCGAGTCCGTTCTCGTACATGACTCGGAGGCAGTGTTCGCAGCAGCATTCGGGCTGGTTGATGATGTCGAGGAAGATGCCGTCGCAGTTGGGGAAGAGGGAGACGGTCTCGCGGATCTGCTCGCAGAGGTAGTCGGTGTAGGGGGAGTTGAAGCAGACGTGGTGGAAGCCGGGGCGGAGATTGGAGGCGACGGAGGCTCCGAGGGTCTTGGGGTCGGTGTAGACGATTTGCCATTCGGGATGTCGGAAGAGCGTCTGGTCGTCGAGTCCGGCGGAGAGGTAGATGGGGGCGTTGATGTCGATTTCCTTGCAGGCGTCGAACTGAGCGCGGAGGAGGTCGAAGCCGAGCTTGGGGTGGAGCTTGCCCTTTTCGGTGAAGTGGTAGTGCCAGCCGTGGTGGCATTTGGCGAAGAGGGTGATGGAGTTGACGTGTGCCTCCTTGAGAGTTCTCTGCCATTCCTGCTTGTCGAAGGCGAGGCCGATGCCGGGGATCTCTGGGGAGGTGTGGAAATCGAGGTGGACTTGACGGAACCGAAGGTGATGCATGGTGGTCGCTCTCGGGTGGTGAGTGTGTGCGGGGGCTTGTCCTGGTCGTGCGTGGGTGGCACGGGAAGAATATAGGCTGTCAGTGGCGCATTTCCAGAGTGGGCGAGCGCGAAATCAGGGGGCGTTGGCGAGGAGTCGGCGGCTGGGGTCGCGGAAGAAGGGGAGTGCGAGGAGGTCGCGCCGTGGGAGGCGGAGGTGCGGGAGTTCGAGGCCGCCGTAGTCGAGGAGATCGAGGTCGATGCAGATGGCGTCGCGGCGGGCGGTGCGTCCGAGCTGTCGTTCGATGGCCTTGAGGGCGACGGCGATGGCCTCGGGGGGGAGCTGGGTGGTGGCGGCGGCGACGGCGTTGAGGTAGTCGGGGCCGCTGTTCTGGAGGGGCGCCGTCCATTGGGGGGTGGAGAGCCGGAGGGAGGGGAGGAGGTTGCGGAGGGCGGTCTCGGCGGCGCGGAGGTTTGCGGTCGCGTGCCAGTTGGAGCCGAGTCCGATGAGGAGGGTGGTGGCGGCGGTCATGGGTTGGTGTCCTCGGAGTGTCCCTCGGCGAGTTCCTGTTCGTTCCAGGGTTCGAGGTGGGTGAGGATGTCGGCGATGTGGAGGTCCTCCTCGCCTCGGAGGCGGTTGGCGACGCGGTTGCAGATGTCATGTCCTTGTTGGACGGTCAGGTCGGGGTCGACGAGGATATGGATGTCGATGTCGAGGTGGTCGCCGAGGCGTCGGGTCCGGAGGTCATGGACGTCGCGGACGCCCTCGACCTGGTGGGCGATGTCGAGGATGCGTCGGCGGACGGGCAGTGCGGCGCCGCGGTCGGTGAGTTCCTGGACGGCGGGCCAGGCGATGTCGCAGGCGGCCTTGATGAGGAGGAGGGAGACGATGACGGCGGCGCAGGCGTCGAGGTGGGTGAGCTGTTCGGGGAAGAGCCGACAGAGGAGGGTGGTGACGGCGACGGGGATGGAGGAGAAGGCGTCGGAGCGGTGGTGCCAGGCGTTGGCGATGACGGCCTGGGAGCGGCAGCGCCTGCCGACGGCGACCGTCCAGTGGTAGAGCCATTCCTTGACGATGATGGAGGCGATGGCGACGCCGAAGACGGGCCAGCCTGGGACGATGGACTCGTCCCTGGCGATGGACTCGATGGCGCCGTACATCATCTTGGCGCCGACGAGGGCGAGCGCGACGCCGATGAAGAGGGTGATGATGGCCTCGATGCGCTGGTGTCCGTGGGGGTGGTCGGCGTCGGCTGGCTCGGACCAGTAGCGGACGCCGATGATGACGGCGAGGTCGGTGACGCTGTCGGAGAGGGAGTGGATGGCGTCGGCGATGCACGCCTGGCTGGAGAAGACGAGTCCGATGACGAATTTGAGTCCGCTGAGCAGGAGATTGAGCGCCATGCCCCAGAGGGTGACGGAACGGATGGAGGAGGTGCTGTCCATGATGTGGTGTGACCGTGCAGCTGAGGAGAAGGTTCCCGGTGGAGGAGCCATACTATAGAACTTTCCCAATTCCTAGGACTATGACGGTGCTTTTGGGGGCTTCCCCTGCTGCGCCTGGTTTGGGGAGCCGCCCCAGCGCCTGCAGCAGCTCAAGGTATGACGGGTTGATTTTGATGAGCCGCCACCCGCCTCCGTCCATCCTGACCTACTTCGCCCGGCGCAGGATGGCCGTGCCGGGGCCTTCCGTGGCAGGGCGAGTTTGTGAGGTGGGGGAAGGTGTCAGGCGAGGAGTCGGGCGACGAGGTGGTCGCGATAGGCGTCCTTGTCGGTCCAGTTGAGGGCGACGTGGACGGGTCTGGCCTTGGAGGTGTCCTGTCGCATGAAGCCCTGCTCGTCGACTTCGAGGCTGAGGGTGCGGACGTCGAGGAAGTCGTGGGAGCAGGCGAGATGGACGGCGACGGTGTCGAAGAGGATGGAGCTGGCGAGGTCGGGGTTCTGGCCGTAGCGGGTGGAGTCGCACCAGATGCGGTAGTTCTCGATGACGAGTCTGGGGATGGTGCCGGTGGCCTGGCGGACGCGGCGGTAGCGGTCGCCGTCGAGGACGACGCTGCCGCAGGTGTCGAGGGGGGTGATGGTGACGGACTGCCAGGGGGCGGAGAAGACGGAGCGGGCGGCGGGGATGTCCATGAGGATGTTCCACTCGGCGATTTGGCCGGGCTTGTCGTTGAGCTGCTTGGCGATGGAGCCGGCCATGGCGACGAGGTGGGTCTTGGCGGCGAGGTCGGGACGTCGGAGGCAGAGCTGCTCGAGGTTGAGGAGGGGGCCGATGGCGATGATGGTGGGGTCGTCGAGCGTCTCGAGGGTGGCGATGAGCTCGGCGACGGCATCGTGGCTGACCTTGCCGGGGTAGGCGTCGAGGGGATAGTCCGCGACCCAGGCGAGCTGGTGGCGCGTCTCGGGGCCGTAGTTGCTGTAGAGTCCGACGGCGACGGGGACGTCGGCGCGGCCGGCGCGGTCGAGGAATTTGGCGGCGAGGCGCGCGCGGTAGGCGGCGTCGCCGGTGGCGACGGAGACGAGTCGGAGGTCGAGTTCGGGCGAGTTGAGGAGCATGGCGAGGGCCCAGGTGTCGTCGATGTCGATGCCGATGTCCGTGTCGAGGATGACGGGTTTCTTCATGTGTGGTCGTGGTTGTCTGGAGTGGTGTGTGTTTATGCCTTGGCTACGGCTGTGCCGCGGAGGGTGAGCATGGGTGGCGCGGGGGTGAGGAGGTGGGGGAGGTGGCGGAGGAAGAAGGGCGCGTCGCCGCCGGTGGCGAAGACGGGCGCCTCGGGCGCGTCGAGCTGTTGGCGGATGAGGGTTGCGATGCGCTCGAGGGCGCCGACGGCGCCGATGTCGGTTCCGGCGGCGATGACGTCCCGGGTGCAGGCGGCGAGGGGCTGGATGTCCTGCTGGTCGTGGTCGATGGGGACGAGGGGCAGCTGTGCGGTGTGGTCGTGGAGGGCCTGTCGGAGGAGGAGTCGTCCGGGGGCGATGGCGCCGCTGCGGAAATGCCGCTGGCGGTCGATGGCGACGGCGGAGAGGCAGGTGCCGCAGTCGAGGACGGCGAGCGGGCCGTCGCCGGCGAGTTCGAGGGCGGCGGCGGCGTTGCAGATGCGGTCGATGCCGAGGGTGGAGGTGTTGACGAGGGAGAAGTCGAGCTGTGGGAAGTGCCGGGCGGTGAGGAGTCGGATGCGTGGGCCGAAGTCGTCGGCGAGTCGCCTTGCGGCGGCGGGGACGACGGAGGAGACGACGGCGTCCCAGTCGTCGGGTGCGTCCTCGGCGGCGGCGAGGGAGAAGAGGGGTGCGGTGCGGTGTCCGTTGGCGAGATCCGGGGTGTCGAGCTGGGCGAGGAGCTGTGGTTCGCCGTCGCGGAGGACGGCGATTTGGGTATGGGTGTTGCCGATGTTGATGTGGAAGCGCATGACGGCGGTGGGAGGTTTTGCGTTAGCGGGGATAGAGGTGGAATTTCCGCGTCTGCTCGGCGAACTGTGCGGCCTCCAGGCGGGCGCGTTGGAGGAGCTGTCCGGCGGTTTCGGCGCCGGTGATGAGCCGGTCGTCGCCGAGGAGGTGCGCGAGGTGTTCGGGCTTGAGGATGAGGTCGTCGGGGCGCTGCAGCCGGATGGCCTCGAAGAGGCGGATGCCGGCCTCGAAGGGGCGTGCCGCGTGTGGGTCGGTGACGTGCAGCTGGACGCCGTGGCAGAGCTCGCCGGCGAATTTGCTGAAGGTTGGGGTGAAGTGGGCGGGCCGGAAGAGGAGTCCGGGGAGGCGGAGGGCGTTCAGGGTGCGGGCAAGGGCGGTGGCGTCGAGGAAGGGAGCGCCGACGAGCTGGAAGGGGAGAGTGGTGCCCCGTCCCTCGGAGAGGTTGGTTCCCTCGAAGATGCAGGTCCCGAGGTAGCAGAGGGCGGCCTCGGGGGTGGGGATGTTGGGGGAGGGGGCGACCCAGAGCTGGCCGGTCTCGGCGAAGAGCTGGTCGCGCGGGTGCTGCGAGCAGGGGATGACGTGCAGCTCGCAGCCGAGCCCGAACGTCTCATTGGCGTAGCGGGCGAACTCGCCGACGGTGAGCGCGTAGCGCGTGGGCATCGGGTAGGCGCCAACGAACGAGGCGAAGCGGTCGGCGTCCAGGAGCGGGCCTTCGGTGACGGCGCAGCCGACGGGGTTGACGCGGTCGAGGACGGTGACGGGCACATGGTGGCGGGCGGCGTCGGCCATGGCGTAGGCGAGGGTGTAGAGGTAGGTGTAGAAGCGCGCGCCGACGTCCTGGATGTCGTAGACGAGCATGTCGACGAGGCTGAAGGCCTCGTCGCTGAGGTGGTGTGAGCGGCCATGGAGGCTGAAGACGGGGAGGTTGAGGAGGGTGTCTCGGGCGTCGGGGACGGCGGCGCCGGCCTGTGCGTCTCCCCGGATGCCGTGTTCGGGGCCGAAGAGCGCGGTGAGGGTGAAGTCGCGGGCGAGGATGTCGGCGGTGGCCTCAAGGGAGGCGCTGACGCCGGAGGGGTTGGTGATGAGCCCGAGCCGCCGTCCCCGGAGGAGGCTGGCGTGGCTAGGGAGCTGGTCGATGCCGTTGAGGGTCATGGGTGGTTTTGTTCAGCGGTTGCGGCAGGGGACGAGCCGGAGCCAGTCGAGGTTGAGTCCGAGTCCGTCGGTGTTGGTCAGGGTGAGGGTGTGGGTGCCGGGCTGGAGGTTGAGGAGGACGGGCTTGGCGTCGGGCGTGGGGGTGGCCAGCCAGACGTTGCGCCAGTTGTCGGCCTTGGAGGACCAGCCGCCGGTGGCGGGGAGTGGGAGGGCGGTGCTGGCGTCGGGGACGGGCTTTCCGTCGACGGCGAGGGCTCTGGAGACGAGCGTGTGGGCGTGGCAGAGTCGGAGCTGGAGGGCGAAGGTGGCGGGCTGGGTGGTGGTGAAGGTCCAGGAGAGCTCGTGTCCGCGGGCGTCCCAGAGCTTGAAGGAGCGTCCGTCGTTGCCGGGCTTGTCGTCGATGGAGACGTTGCCGCCCTTCTGCGCGGCGAAATTCTCTGCCTGGATGGTGATGGCCTGGCTCTCGTCGGGCTGGAGGCCGTCGAGGTCGGGCTCGCGGTAGAAGCCGGGGAGCTGGTCGGTGGGCGCGGGGGTGAAGGTGATGGTGATGGCGGCCTTGGTGACGGGGGCGTCGAGCTCGACGGCGAGTCGCAGGGGATTGGTGGCGTGGTCGTTCTGGACTTCCCCCAGGGTGGTCTTCAGGTTGGCGCCCTCGGTGGCGATGGTGGCACGGATGGCGCCGGCACTGTCGTAGGCGATGGCGGAGTCGGGGGTTGGCTGGAGCAGTTTGGAGGTGGTGACGAGGGCGGTGGCGAAGGTCTGGGGGGAGTCGAACTCGACGTCGTCGCGGACGGTGACGGTGAGGGCGTCGCGGTCGAGGGTGAGCGTGCGTCGGAGCGACTTGAGCGAGGCGACCTGATGGTAGGCGCTTCGGAGGTCGATGACGAGCGTGTCGCGGCTGTCGGAGAAGTCTTGGCTGACGATGGTGCCGCGCGCCTGTGCGCCGGCGGGCTGGAGCTGTCCGGCGACGACGGGGACCATGTGGCCGTAGGAGTTGAGCATCTGGCTGACGTAGCGGTCGCGCGAGAAGGTTCTGCGGGTGTAGATTTCGGAGCCGGGGTCGAGGAAGTACTGCTTGCCGTTGAGGGCGATGGTGAAGGAGCCGACGTCGTTGTGGTTGTGCTGCTCGCCGTTGTGTCCGGCCTTGATGGCGGTGGCGAGGCGCTGGGCGGGGTTGTCCAGGGCGCGTCCGATGTAGATGCCGGCCTGGTCGAAGAGGGAGCGTGGCGGGAAGGAGGGCTGCTCGGGGACTTTGGCGGCGTAGGGGGCGTCGTCGAAGAAGGCGTCGATGTCTCCGGTGGTGACGGAGGGGAGTCCGGCGTTGGGCTGGATGCGGGCGAGGAGCGTCTGCGGGAAGCGGCGCTGGATGAGCCGGAGGACGCTGGGGTCGGGCTTGGCGTTGACGCCGCAGTCGGCGAAGGCGGGGCAGGTGTTGAGGTCGAGCTGGATGTTGCGGGCGTAGGCGCAGATGGCCTCGATGATGGGGGCGTCGTAGATGGAGAGCTGTCCGTTGGTGGCGCGGAGGACGGCCTCGCCCATGAGCATGTAGTGGCCGAAGCCGTAGCACCAGTAGCCCATGCCCTCGGAGCAGTAGCCGTCGGTGGTGAAGCCCTTGAGGAAGAACGGGTTGGCGGCCTCCATGGCGGCGAGGACGGTGGCGCGGGTGGTCACGTCGTCGACGAGCAGGAGGACGGTGCGGACGACGTTGGCGGTGCAGACGGCGTTCCAGTTGTTCTCGCCGATGGCCCACCAGTGTCCGGAGGTGACGTTGCGGGTGCGGATGACCTCGAGGTAGGGCGCGATGACGCGGCGGTCGGCCTCCTCGCGGATGCGGCGCCGCGTCTGGGGCGTGAGGCGGTCACCGAGGAGCCAGTCGATGTGGGCGAGGCGCATGGCCTCGGCGGTGGAGACGAGGTCGCCGTAGCAGCGCTTGCGGTTGAAGTTCTCGAGTGCGGCGTCGTGGGCGGGAAGGACCCAGCTGCGCTCGTCCATCATGGCGTTGAGGTCGCGCTCGATGGCGTCGAGGAAGCGTCCCCGGAATTCGATGGCCTCGGCCATGACGAGGGTGGAGATGCGCGAGGAGCGCTGTCCGACGAGTCGCTGGTAGTTGGTGCGGTTGCCTGTGCGGGTGAACTGGAGATAGACCTCGGGGTCCATGAAGGGCGGGGTGGAGTCGCGGACCTTCTCGGCTCGTGCGAGGAGGGCGGGGGTGTTGGGGTGGGTGGCGAACCGCTGCCAGGCGTCGCGGTCGGCGGCGGGCGGATAGGTGCCCTGTGCCTTGGGGGGGAGCATGGCTGCCAGTTCGGCGATGCGTTCGGCCTTGAGTTCGGGGAATTGCATTCTCTTTCTCCTGGTGGTTGGGAGTGGCGAGGTCCTGACGGTCTTCTCCTCCTCGGCGGTGAGCTCGGCGATGGAGAAGTCATCGAGGTCGACGGTTCCGGTGGTGCCGTTGAAGGAATGGAGCCAGACGGACATGGCGGTGGCGGTCTGGGGGGCGCGGTTGACGAAGGTGCAGTCCTGCCACTTGCCGTCCGTGCGCGGAGTGGTGAAGATGAGCTGGTTGCGGGCCTTCTCGGTGTTGAGCGGCTGTCCGGCGGCGTCGAAGAACTGGACATAGACGCCCATGGGCGCGGCGTTCGGGGCGGAGCGGACGGCGAAGCGGACGGCGTAGGCGCGTCCGGGGGTGACGGGGACGCGCTGGGAGGAGAGGTTGCTGCCGGCCTTGGCGCTGGAGTCGGCGATGCGGAGTCCGAGCTTGCCGTGCCGTGCGGCCTCGGGGAGCGCGCGGCTGAAGGGGCAGTTGCCGGCCCAGGCGTCGAGTCCGTCCTCGAAGCCTGGGTTGGCGAGGGGGAGGAGCGTCTCGGCGGCGAGGGCGGAGGCGGTGAGGGCGGCAAGGACGGCGGCTTTGGTCATGGGGACGGGTCTCCTTCGGGGTCAGGTGGCGCGCTGGAGCAGGAGGGTCATGGCGAGTCCGACGAGGATGAGCAGGACGCCGACGCACTTGTTGGCGGTGAGGCGCTCTTTGAGGATGATGATGCCGGCGAGCATGCCGACGGGGAGTCCGAGCTGTCTGAAGACGGGGATGTAGGCGGCGTTGTCAACGAGGTTGGTGGCGGTGAGGACGAGGATGTAGGTGGAGGTGGAGCAGAGTCCGGCGAGCAGGGGGCGTGTGTCGCGGCGGGCGAGCATGCCGGCGGCGATGGCCCTCTGGCTGGGGATGGCGAGGATGGCGAGCGCCATGGCGGCGGTGAGCGTCAGGCCGCGGATGCCGTAGTAGGTCATGGCGAGCGCGTATGGGGCGATGTCGGGGCAGCCGGCGCGGATGGCGCGCTGGGTCTCGCTGTCGCCGAGCGTGTAGCAGGTGGTTCCGCAGGCGGCCATGAGGACGAAGAGCAGATGCCGTCCCGCGTAGTCGCGCCAACTGAACTGGCGGAGGGAGGGGATGGGCATGATGAGGCAGCCGCAGAAGACGACGGCCATGCCCAGGCAGCAGCCCGGGGAGAGCGGCCGGCCCCAGCCCAGCAGGGTGGTGACGGCGGCGGTCAGCAGGATGGGCAGCGAGCGGATGAGCGGATAGGCCGTCGACATGTCCATGAGGCGGTAGGCCGTCATGATGCCGCAGCAGTAGAGGAACTCCCCCGCGATGGTCAGGGTCAGAAAGAGCCAGAAGCGGATGGGCAGGGCGGCGAGCCGGACGGGCGTCCAGACGAGGGCGTGGGACCAGGCCAGGGCGCCGACGAGGCAGAGCACGGCGTAGTACGGCAGCGTCATGTGCTGCTTCTTGGCCATCAGGTTCCAGGATGCGTGCAGGATGGCCGAGAGGACGATGAGAGACAGGGCGAGCGGGGACATGGGGCGGAGGCGGTGGTGGGGACGAACGGGATGGGCGGCGCGGCCGACGAATGTCCGCTGCCTCGGGTGTGCGCGCACAGGGCGAGGGACGACGGCGGATGGCCTGGTGCCATTCGCCCCCGCGAGCGCTGTGCGTGCGTCCCCCTAGTATAGCATAGGTTGCAGGGTTGTCATCCTGCGGAGGTGAAAAAAGAGGGGAGGAGGTCTTGAAAATGGATTCGGTTTTGGGTATAATATACTGGTGTGAATGGGTCCAGCCCGAAACTGCGGACTGGAGCCGGATTTCTGTAGCGTCAAGAAAAGGAGCTGCGAAGACAATGAGAAGAACGGTTTTGTTTACCCTGATTGAGCTGCTGGTGGTGATAGCCATCATCGCGATCCTGGCGGCGATGCTGCTGCCGGCGCTGTCGAAGGCGCGCGAGAAGGCGCGCGCCATCTCCTGCACCAACAACCTCAAGCAGCGCGGCCTGGACATCCAGATGTACGCCAGCGAGAACGAGGGCCTCTGGCCGGCCGAGCGCTGCCGCTACACCGGCGGCTGGAGCTGGGCCCATGAGCTGCTGCCCGGCGACTATCCCGTCGAGAGCGACGCCAGCAAGACCCTGGACAAGTCCTGGGTGTGCCCCTCGGCACTGCCGCCCTCCAGCATGTCCGTCTACCGCACCTACGGTCAGCCCAAGTACGGCTTCGGCACCACCTACGAGTCGAACCACGGCTCGCCGCGAACCTGGTCGACCGCCAACTCCATCACCAGCGTCGCGTTCAACATCTGGAAGGCCAAGACGCCCTCCGAGTACATGTGCCTCTCCGACTCCGCCAACACCGGCTCCGGCTATCAGCACTACTTCCTCAGCACCACCAGCACCAGCTCAAACGCTCCCTCCGGCATCCACTTCCTCCATGGCGGACTGGCCAACATCCTCTGGAGCGATGGCCATGTCGACGCCCAAAAGTGGCGCGTCCTCAAGGACAAGTTCGTCAAGGACGGCGCCTCCCAGTACGCCAACTCCGACGACTTCTACCTCGCCAAGGACGGCAAGCGATCCTGCGCCGTCGCCGGCGAGTGAGTGACGACGCACGACAGCGACAGGGGGCCCCGCACGGACTGCATGACATCTCTCCGTGCGGGGCCCCCGCGCTAAGTCGATTGAGTCGATTGAGTCGATTGAGTCGATTGAGTCGATTGAGTCGATT